>PKDJ01000193.1 GCA_002862545.1 Pseudomonadota bacterium | reverse complement strand
TGGAGTCTCGCCCCGGAGCTGCTCTGGCGCGGCGTAGCCCAGCGTTCCCCGGAACTCGCCTCGGCTAGCGGTCTCGCTGGCCTGGCTCGCGATTCCAAGATCGAGGAGCTTGACCCGCCCCTCCGCCGAGACCAGAACGTTCGCGGGCTTGAGGTCTCCGTGAATGATGCCCTGGTCGTGGAGATGTGCGACGGCATCGGTGAGTCCGACGAGCGCATCGATCAGGGCCTCGATGGACTGGATCTCCGCCCACTGGTCCATCGGAGCGCCGGACACGAACTCGAGCGCCAGCCATGCATGGTCGGCATCGGCGTCGACGAGCTTGACCACGCCGGGGTGATTCACGCGTGAGAGCAGCTCGGCCTCTCGCGCGAGAGTCCGGCGATGCTCGGTAGTCCGGGCCACCTTCAGCGCGACCACTCCCTGCGGGCCTTGCGCCTTCCAGACGGTCGCGTGAGCGCCGGACGCGACCAGCTCGGTGGGTTGGTAGGGCCCGATCGGACCTGGGATCGGCTCGCTCATGAACGGCTGGGCCTCGACTCGGCGGACAGGATACCCGGGCCGCCGCGGCTCGGCGACCATGCGGAGAAGTGACGCGGGAGTTCACCATGCCACGAAACGTCGAGTCGCCGCTGCTGCACGTGGTTCTCTACCACCCCGAGATACCGCCGAACACGGGTAACATCGGACGCTTGTGCCTAGGTGTGGGCGCAACCCTGCACGTGGTGCATCCGATCGGCTTCTCGATGGACGAGAAGCAGGTGCGCCGCGCCGGCCTCGACTACTGGAAGCACGTCGATCTCGTGGAACACCACAGCGAGGAGAGCTTCTGGCGCTGGGCTGAGGGGAGGCGCATCCACCTGTACTCGAGCCACGGCCAGGGACCGTTCACGGCGGCGGACCATGCTCAGGGTGATGTGCTGGTGTTCGGCTGCGAGACGGCAGGGTTGCCGCGAGACCTCGTTGCCGAGCGGGGCGCCTGGCGAATTCCGATGCGGGAGGGGCCGGTGCGCTCGCTGAACCTCTCCAACGCTGTGGCAGTGGTCTTGTACAGCGCCGTGGCACAGCTCGGACCGGACTGGTTTCGCTAGTCACCTGGGTGACGCTGTGCTCAGTCCCACTGAGCGTCGACGTTGCCGTCCTGGGGGTCGACGCGTCCGACGGAGTTCGAGCCCTGTGCGGTGACCAGCACCAGAGCCCGCTCGTCGATCTTGGCCCATCCACCGTCCCGTGGGCCCACCCGGTAGGTGAAGGGGGTGGGATCGGCCATGTTCGAAAGGCGGATCTCGCGGAGTCCGTCACCGTCGTCGTCGCCATCGGCTGCCAGGGCTCCATCGAGCACGGAGAAGTCGATCGCCCAGCCGTCATCGCTCGGGGTGCCCCCGGCTCGAATGACGAAGCTCACCGAGCCGTCGTCGGAGACGTAGCGCTCGTCTTCGAGGGCGGCGGCCTCCTGCTCTCCCGAGAGTGAGCCTGTGACGACCCAGTGCTGACGGTTCTTGTCGAAGCGCAGCTGCCAGTTCTCGGTGCGGGCGATCCCGGCACAGGGAGAGACGAGGACGTGACGGGTGTTGTGAGCATTCTGCTCGAGGAAGGCCGGTGCAGGGACCCCGTCGAAGTTCGTGCTGAAGTCGGCGGACTGTCCGACACTCCCCGACGTGACGGTGCGTGGGCCGAGGGCGTCCTGCACCAGGCAGCCCGTCGACTCGTCTGCGAAGAGCACCCGGCCGCTGTGGAGGGTGATGGCGACGGAGCGCCCCTCGAGTCGGGTGCCGTAGTCGTTTCGGCCTGGGTGGAGATGTGGCACCCGCAGGGCTGCGATGCCGCCGATCGGTGAGTGCAGCACCAGGCCCTGGTCGCCGGGGAGGTCCGTGTTGATGTCGATCAGAGAATCGTCCGCCAGGTCGAGCCGCCACAGGCTGTCTGCTCCGACGGGCACGAGGAAGAGCTGCTCGAGGACGCCATCGTCGAGGTGTGCGACATCGAACACCGGCCAGGGAGTGGGATGCTCGGTCACAGCGCCGTCGGGGCTGACCTCCCAGACGACCAGTGACTGGAGATCGCCGGTGAACAAGCGGGTTCCGTCCTCGGACCAGGCAAGCCGGCCGGGGCGAGCGTAGGAAGGAAGTGGCTCGCCGGTCACGGCGCCCGACTGCGGGTCGACCCAGCGAAGCACGGGTCGATCCAGCTCACGGTCTTGCACGACGACGGCCAGGCGCGCCTGGTCGGGCTGTGTGGAGACGTGCAGAGGTGCGCCGCCCACGTCGAAGGCCACGGCCCCGTTGTCGGTCGAGAAGGTAAAGGTGTCGCCCACCTGCCCGCTGCCCTGGATGCGGAACGCGACCGTCCGTCGCTCAGCCACGTAGGACTCACCCGGGAAGGCGCGCAGCTCCTGGGGACCACTGCGTGAGCCCTCGACGACCCAGGCCTCTCCGTCGAAGGTCGCCGTCCAGGTCTCGGTCGTCGTGTAGCCGGTCTTCACCTCGAGCTTGGTGAGCCGTGGGCCCGTCGTGGGGGCGCCACTGGCGTCTGTGAGCACGG
>PKDJ01000232.1 GCA_002862545.1 Pseudomonadota bacterium | reverse complement strand
GTCGGGACGAGCCATCGTGCCCACCCGGCGGCGTCGAAACCGGTTAGCCGCTGGCGCCCTGGGGGTGTGATGGACTGGTATCGCGGCAAGAAGGTGCTCATCACCGGCGGCAGCAAGGGCATCGGACGGGCACTCGCGACGGCGCTCGCAAGCGCGGGTGCTCACGTGATCGTCACAGCTCGGGGTCAGGCGGCCCTCGACGAGACGGTCGCCGCGATGCAGGGCGCGGGGACCTCCGGCCAGGTCTTCGGCTCGCTGTCGTTCGACGTGACGGATCGGGCGGCGGTGGAGGAGGCTACCGCGCAGGCTGTCGAGCGCCTCGGCGGGCTCGACGTGCTCGTCTGCAACACTGGCTACGCCGAGACGGGCACCACCGTCGATGCCGACGCCGACGCCTACGAGCGCATGATTCGCGTGAACTACCTGGGCCACGTGAATGTCGTGAAGGCGCTCGCGCCGCACTTCGTGGCGCAGAAGAGCGGCGACATCTGCCTGGTCAGCTCCATGTTGGGGTTCCTGGGGCTCTATGGCTACGGTGCCTACGCGGCGTCGAAGTTCGCCATCGTTGGCTTCGCCCAGGCCCTGCGCCAAGAGATGGGCCTGCATGGCGTGCGTGTCGGGGTGTTCTACCCGCCGACCACTAAGACGCCCGGACTCGAGACCGAGAACGAGAGCAAGCCCCCCGAGGTCTGGGCGCTCGAGTCCGACAGCGGCTGGAACAAGACCTACGAGGCCGAGGAGGTGGCCGCGGGCATGCTCGCGACGATCCGCAAGGGGACCTTCGACGGCGTCGTCGGGGCCGACTCGCAGCTGATCTACTCGCTGGCCCGCTACATGCCTGGTATCACCAGGTACTTCGCTGACTCAGACCTGCGAAAGGCCATCGAGAAGGTCAGCGGCTGATCACGTCAGTGCGTCGAGCACTCCGAACACGCCGACTGTCCCGATGACCCAGGGGAGACCTGGAAGGCGATGAAGTAGCAGGGCCGCGAGGAGGCCGGCGGCGGGCAGCGCGAGGTCACCGATGGCGAGGCCATGGAACACTCCCAGTCCCAGTGGCCACAGGCGCCTCGGAGCTTCGCTGCGGCGCAGGCTCTCCCGCGCTGCGAGGGCCACGGAGAGCGCCAGCCAGCCGGGGATGAGCAGCTGCATGGGGGCCGCAGCCCCGAGAGCGAGGCCGACCGCGAAGGGAGCGAGGCTGCGCGGTGCGCGCCAGCCCACGGCGATGGCGGCGAGGGGCGTCCAAGGCGACCGTGGCGCCGGCGGTCGCTCGGGCGTCCAGGGATCGGTCTCGGTGGCGATGCCGGTCGCGGTCGTGCCGTCGAGCCAGTGCACGCGAATGATGGCCTCGCCGGGGCCGCGAACACCGACGCTCTCCAGCGGACAGTCGACGGGCGGACCGCACGGCAGCACAGGCACGCGGCTGTCGCCTGGAGGCGCAGTCCAGCGGGTCTGCCAGCCGGCGGGCGTCTCCTCGAGGACCAGGACCGCGGGCTCGAAGCGGTGCGCGTGGGCAGAGACCAGCAGTGCGATCAGTGCGGCCACACGATCTCCACCTGCTCTCGTCGGGCTGCATCTGCCCTGGCGTCGCGCTCGGCTGCACGTGCGTCAGTCCAGTCTCGACTCAAGGCCGCACGCAGGTCGTCCACGGTCGGGGCGCGCGAGGAGGGGCGGGCTGTGAGCCGGAGAGCGTGCCAGCCGCCGGCCTCGACGGCGATCCACTCGCCGAGGGGGGCTGCTGCGAGCGCCTCCGCGACTCGGGGACCGAGCTCTCGCTCGACGCGCTCGAGGGGAATCGGACCCTCGAACTGGTGTGGGAAGGCAGCCCCCACCTCCGCTGCCGACGCGCCCGCGGTGAGTCGAGCTGCGAGATCACCGTCTTCGCGGCCGTAGACATGCTCGAACGTCACTGAGGTCCGGGGTGGGTAGCGCTCGGGATGTGCCTCCAGCCAGGAGCGGAGCTCGGTCTCCGAGGGCTCGGGGATGGGTGCCAAGCCGGCGTCGAGGGCCTGCACCTTCTGGATCACCCTCCGTCGAACGACAGGATCTCCTCGGTCGAGCCCGAGTGCGATGCCCTCTCGGTAGCGAAGCTCATCGGCGATCCATGCGTCGGCTGTGGCCATCAGCTGTGCCGCATCGGGCGCGCTGCCATGAGCGGACTCCCAGTCGCGAGCGAGGGCGCCGAGGAGCTCGGGGGAGACGTGCAGGCGGTCCTGGTGCCTGCTCTGCGACACACCCCAGAGCAGCACTCCACAGACGAGGAAGGGGACGAGAGGCTCGGCGAGCAGGGCGCGCAGTCTCACACCTCACGTCCCGGGTGGGCCGTGTTGCAGAGTGCGGGTCGCGAGGAGAGCCACGGGCTTCGGCGTAGGACCACGCCCGCGCTCACCGCCGCTCGCGGCAGCATGGCGCAGCGGTGTCGAGCGCGCAGGCCTTGAGGCACAGCGCCTGCGCAGCCTTGCGGTCGCGCTCGACGAAGCCGCCCTCCGAGAGCAGGGCGGCTGCGCTCAGGCATGCAGGGCCCTCTCCGAGGTCACAGGCGGCCTCGAA
>PKDJ01000351.1 GCA_002862545.1 Pseudomonadota bacterium | reverse complement strand
TCTCTCCGAAGCCGCCGCAGGCTGGGAGCAGCGCTTCCGGCGGAGCCTGGAGGGCGCCCGCGACCGCGTCGTCCTCGAGGGCTTCGCGGGCCTCTCCGGCCGCTATCAGCGGGTGTCCGTCGCCCCCGAGGACATCGATGGGGTCGTCCCCGCAGCGATCGACGTCACCCTTCACGCCGAGCTGGAGAACGGCCCGGACGGCGCCGGATCGGTCCGCCTGAGAGGCGTCCCCGTGGGTGAGGAGGCCCGGCCGTGAGTCAGGAGGAAGGCCCTGAAGGAGGGAGCGGCGAGGTCGCGTCCCTGGCCCTGGCGCTCGCGCACACGATCCGGAGACGCCTCGCCCTCGGCGCGCGTCGCACGGCGGATCCGGGACCGCCTCCGGTCCGATCGCGGCCCGACCTCGACGCGCGCGAACGCCTCGAGCGCCGGGTCGCCGCGCCCGATCGAGGCGTCGCTGAAAGCCCGAAACGCCCCGCGTATCAGGCAGAATCGAGCCGCCGCGAGGCGGCCAGACCCGCCTCCACACCCTCGGGGCGCCCCCAAGGCGCGGCGTCGAACGGGTTCACGCCCGAGGGCCCCACCCCGGCCGAGGCGGCAGCGGCCGCCGCCGATCTCGGCGCCCTCGAGGCCAGCGTGGCCGCTTGCAAGGCCTGCGCCCTCTGCGAGAGCCGCCACCGGACCGTCTTCATGGACGGCAAAGGCACCAGCGGGATCATGTTCGTGGGCGAGGCGCCCGGGGCGGACGAGGATCGCGAGGGCGTGCCCTTCGTCGGTCGCGCCGGAGCACTGCTCACGGACATCATCACCAAGGGAATGGGCCTCGCGAGGGCGGACGTGACCATCGCCAACGTCCTCAAGTGCCGTCCTCCGGGCAACAGAGACCCTCTTCCGGGCGAGAAGGGGCTCTGTACGGCCTTCCTGGACAGACAGATCGAGCTGGTGAACCCGAAGGTGATCGTCCCGCTCGGGCGCCACGCGGCGTGCCACCTGCTCGGGGTCGACGCCCCGCTGGGGCGGCTTCGGGCGCGGGTGCACGAGCGGGAGGGGCGCAAGATCGTCCCCACCTACCATCCCGCCTACCTGCTCCGATCGCCCCACGACAAGAAGAAGGCCTGGGAGGACATCAAGCTCGCCATGGCCGAGGCAGGGGTCTCCCCACCCGGGCCTCCGCAGCGCTGAGGGGCCGGCCGGAGGACCGCGAAGGTGCCCCCGCGACGCCCCATCGTGCCCGTGTCGCCGGGCGTCTCCGGGGAACCGGTCGGGCGGGACCGGTAACCACCGGACCGGCGCGGCCTAGGCCGCGCCAACCCAGGGGTCGCGATCGTTGACCCCCTCCCGTCCGGACCGTACCTTCTCGTCCCCTCCGGGCGGCCCTCTTCGGGCTGCTCGACGCCGCTGGCGTCACCGGAGATCCCCCCGATCCCCCAGCGACCCGCGCCCCCCGCACCGCCGGTTCCACCCTCAGAGGAGCCCTGGAACCGGTGTCGGGGCGACGTGCGTTCGACCCCTCCACCGAAGACCGTGACGCGTCATTTCCGACCCATGCGGACCCGTCTTTCCCTCGTGCCGTTCGCGGCCCTCGCCCTGGCGGCTTGCCAGGCGACCACCCCCCAGGCCGACGACAGCCAGGACCTGAGCACCGCGCGCGAAGGTCTCCTCACGTCCGGGGTCGCCACGACTCCCGCGCCCGCCGAGGACGGATCCCCGGTCTTCGCCCTGGCCGCCAACGTGCGAACCCAGGACGACGAAGTCGCCGACGAGGCAGCGGAGGAGATCGATGGCGCCGCCGCGATCGCCATCCGCGACCAGCGCATGCGCACCCTGTCGCAGAAGTACACCGCGCTCGCCCAGGAAGCGCTGGACCGCGGCGACCTCAGGGGCGCCCTCGGGCAGTTCTCCGACGCGCTCGACCTGGACCCCGCGAACCAGGCCGCCCGCCAGGGTTTCCGCCGCGCAGAGGCCCTTCTGGGGGATCCGCTCTCGGGCGCCGACGTCCGCTTCGGCGACGACGTGTCCGCGCTGCGCATCAAGGAGCAGATGGTCCGGATGCGCGCCCAGGACTTCATGGCCAGCGGCGACGTCGCTCTGAAGGACGGTGACTTCGACGCCGCGGTCCTCGCCTACCGCCAGGCGCAGACCATCCTCGAGTACAACCCGCTGATCGCGAACGACTCCCTCGACGAGCGCATCGTGACCGCGCGTCTCGACGAGGCGATCAAGCTCCGGGACGAGAACTCCGCCCTCGAGCTGGAGCGCAAGCGCGCCGAGGCCGCCGCCGAGATCGAGCGCCGGGAACTCGACGCGAAGAACCAGCTCTTCTCGAAGCTCGAGCAGTACTACAAGAACGCCGACGCGGCCTTCCGCGCCGAGCGCTACGACGAGGCCGCGTACCAGGCCGGCCTGATCCTCGAGCGCGATCCGGGCAACGAGCTCGCGACCCGCATGGTCGAGGTGGCCCGCGAGGCCGGTCACGCGAAGGCCTCCGAGCGCATCCGTCGCGACTACCGCGAGGAGTGGCTGCGGACCTTCGACGATCTGCAGACCCAGGACGTCCCCCAGATCGACACGCTGAAGTTCGACAAGGACCGCTGGAAGATCGCCGAGGGCCGCAAGAGCCTCTCCGACCTCCAGAT
>PKDJ01000195.1 GCA_002862545.1 Pseudomonadota bacterium | reverse complement strand
GTCGCCTCCGGTGGACACGTCGCCTCCGGTGGACACGTCGCCTCCGGTGGACACGTCGCCTCCGGTGGACACGTCGCCCCCGGTGGACACAGCCCCTCCAGTAGACACGTCGCCTCCGGTGGACACAGGCCCTCCAGTGGACACGTCGCCTCCGGTCGACACCTCCGAGGAGAGCGGGACGACGACGTCAGACGACTCTGCAGTCGACAGCGGCCTTGGTGGGGGCGACGATTCGTCCGACACGAGCTCGACGTCCACGGACTCTGGGATCGGCACGGACTCTGGCGACACCCGGTGATGTCTGGGGGCAGGTGCGTCGCGGTCTCAGAGGTGCGGCTCGCTCGGTCCGTGACCATCGCGGTCTCATCATGAGTGAGCCTGGAGCCTTCGAGGAAAGGCTGGCTGCGACGCTTGGAGCACTGGCGGGTGAGACCGATCCCCTGGTCTTGAAGCACGTGGCACAGGCCGCCTCTGCCGTGCGCGGTGGCTCGGTCTGTGTGCAGCTCTCAGAGGCGGATCGAGACCGGGTCGCGAGCAGTCGCTTGGTCGGTGGTCCCGCCGGGGCGACGCCGCTTGTGCTGGAGGGAGAGAAGCTGTACCTGAGGCGGTGGTTCGATCACGAGCGGACCCTCGCCGAGCACCTCCTCGCACGGACAGCCGCTGCACCACTCGGCTCGGCGGCCGAGCGTGCCGCCGCTCTGGACCTGCTGTTCGCCGGGGCTCCACCTGAGGCAGCGAGGCAGCGCGAGGCAGCGGCGACCGCACTGGAGCGGCGTCTCACGGTGGTCGTAGGCGGTCCGGGGACCGGCAAGACGACGACAGTGGTGCGCATGCTCGCGGCCTTGATTCGGGTGGGCGGACACCAGCACGTGCGCCTCCTCGCTCCCACCGGCAAGGCCGCAGCACGGCTCGAGGAGGCCGTTCGGGCGCAGCGCGAGCGGCTGCCCGAGAGCCTGCGGGCTGCGATTCCGACCACGGCCTCGACGATTCACCGAGCTCTCGGCTCGGTGGGTGGAAGTCGCGTCCGCTTTCGCCATGGTGCACGCTCTCCTCTGCCGGACGACGTTGTGGTGGTGGACGAGGCCTCCATGGTCGACCTCGCTCTGATGCGCCGCCTGGTCGAGGCCGTGCCGGAGCGGGCTCGTCTCGTCCTCCTCGGTGATCGACACCAGCTGGCGAGTGTCGAGGCTGGAGCCGTCCTCGCGGAGCTCTGTGCGGCCGAAGAGGGAGCGCTGCAGGGCTGCGTCGTGACGCTCGAACACTCTTGGCGGTTTACTTCCGAGGGCGGAATCGGAGCGCTCGCGCGGGCGATTCGGCTCGGCGATGTCGACGGGGCGCTTCGCGTCCTGCGTGCAGGCGGCCAGGTCGGGTGGGTGCCGGATGCTGCAGCTGGAGTCCTACCGGACGCCGTCGAGAGGGCGGTCTGCACCGGGTATGCACCGCTCGTTCGAGCGTCGTCGGATACCACGGCTCTCACCGCACTGAGTCGCTTCAAGCTCCTCTGTGCTCATCGCCGTGGTCCCTTCGGTGTCGAGCGCCTCAACCCCCTGGTCGAGCGGGCCCTCGCCACGGCCGGTCTGCTGCATCCGACCGCTTCCTGGTACCCGGGTCGCCCGCTCTCCATTGCCGAGAACGACTACCGACTCGGACTGTACAACGGCGACCAGGGAGTCGTTCGAGGGGGTGAGGATGGCCTCCGGGCCTGCTTCCCCGGAGCTGATGGAGGGGTCCGTCGCCTTGCTCCGGCCCGGCTCCCGGCTCACGACACCGTCTTCGCGATGAGTGTCCACAAGTCGCAGGGGAGCGAGTACGACCGCATCGCCATCGTGCTTCCCGAGGAGAGCAGCCCGTTGCTCACGCGGGAGCTGCTGTACACCGCAGTCACCCGGGCTCGGGAGTCCGTTCTCGTGGTTGGAGCCGCAGCATCCATCGCGAAGGCCATCCGTACCTCTGTGCAGCGCACAGGTGGCCTCGGGCAGGCGCTCGGGCGCGGGGTGCCGAGGTCAGGGCTCTCGGTCGAGCCTGCCGATCAGCGGCCTCCAATCTCTCGCAATAGTGCTTGAGAATCCCACGGCGATGTCAGGTGTTGTTCATAGCGCGAACGACGCCCGTTGCGGTCCGAGCGTCCGCCTGGAGACAATGCGCGGCTTGGGCAGGGTGCATGCGGATCGTGGGCTCGTGTCGCATCTGGACCGTTGACCCTTGTTGACTGTGCCGGGTAGAACTCAACACCACTTTTCGGAGACAGGTCAACATGCGGGCCTTTTTACCTCTGGTCGTTGCGATGTTCGCGGTCGGTTGCTCGGGCAGCGATGGCGGCAAGTCCTCGGACACAGCGGATCCTGATATTCCTACCGACCCGTCGCCTACGGGCGTGACGCCGACGGGCACGACCACGACGGGCACGACGACCAGCGGCCCTGACGCCGACGGCGATGGCGTCCCCGACGAGCGCGACAACTGCCCCGAGCTCGACAACCCCGACCAGGAAGACTCCGACGGCGACGGCGTGGGTGATGCCTGCGACGAGTGTCCCGGCTTCGACGATGCGGTCGACGGCGACGGCGACGGCATCGCCGATGGCTGTGACAACTGCTCCGAGATCATCAACGAAGGCCAGGAAGACGCCGACGTCGATGGT
>PKDJ01000280.1 GCA_002862545.1 Pseudomonadota bacterium | reverse complement strand
GTTTCCGCCCCGCCTCCGCCGCCGCCGTTGCGCGATAGTCGTAGTGGCCGGTGTACGCCCTTCCGCCGGCCACCTCGACCGGCCACCAGCTTGTCGCCGTCCCGCTCCTCGCGCTCGGCATGGGCCTGACGGGCTTCGCCTGGCTCGTGGTCGTGGAGCCGCTCCGCCAGAGGGTCGCGCTGCTGGAGGCCCAGAGTGGTCTGCTGTATGGGCACCTTCGAGCGCTCGAGAGCCGACTCGGAGCCTCCTCCGAAGACTCCGATGCGAGCGCAGAGGCTCCGGTCGCGGCTCCGGCGGCGCCCCGTGTGGTTGCGCCTGAGCGGTCGACCGTCCCGGCCGAGAGGGCTCGTGCTCCACAGACCGTGTCCCGGGCTGAGCGAGGACCGCCCTCGGGCGGGGCGGCGGCCCCTCCGTCGACCTCGGGTCCCCGCTTCACGCTGCCCTCGCCCGAGAGGCTGGCGGTCTGGCTCGGGGCCTCGCTGGGCGCAGTGGCTCTGGTGATCGGAGCCCTCCTCGGTCTGGTCGCCGCGGCTGAGGCGGGCTGGATCGGGCCGGCTCTTCGGGTCAGCGTCGGACTCGTCCTCGGCACGACGATGTGGGTCGCCGGGGTGGTCCTGCGGGGGCGCTGGCGCGTCGCCGGGACGGGGCTCTCGGGGGCTGGCGTCGGGACCGTCTTCGGAGCGGTCTACGCGGGCACGTCGCTCTACGACCTCGTCCCCCCCACGCTCGGCTTCCTCTTGTTGGTGGTGGTGGTGGTCGCGTCCTTCGTGCAGGCCGATCGACTGCGGGACCGCTTCTTCGGGTGGCTCGCCGTGCTCGGAGGCATGCTCGCGCCGGTCCTGGTCTCGACGGGTGACAACGGAGCCGTCGGGCTCTTCACCTGGCTCGTGCTGCTGTCGGCCGGTGGTGCGCTCGTGGCGCGACGCCGCGACTGGCCCGAGCTGGTCGGACTCGTGGCTGCGGGCTCGGCGCTGCTCTACGTCGGCTGGACGGCCCGCTGGTACGAAGTGGACAGCCAGCGCGTCGCGCTGCTGGGTGCCGTGGCCCTGTCCGTGCCCTTCGCCGTGGTGGCGGCGTCCGGACGCTCCCGGGTCATGTCCGCGGTCGGTGCGGCCTCGGCCGCCCTGTTCTCACTCGCCGCCATTCCCTGGGTCATGGCGATCGACCCCGTCTTCTACGATCCTCGCAGCGGCGAGCTGGTCGCCCGTGTCCAGAGCCTGCCCCAGTGGTCTGCTCTCGCGCTGGGTCTGCTCCCCGCTCCGCTCTGGCTGGCGGGCCGGCGTCGGGATTCCTGGTCGATCAGCCTGCTCGCCTCCCTGCTCCTGGCCCCCCTGATGCTCGGGTGGGCCGTGAGCTGGGATGACGCGCTGCGCGTGGCGCATGTATGGCGCGGCGCAGTGCCGCTGCTGCCGCTCGCGGTGGGTCTGCTCCTGCAGCTCGGGGCACGCCGCGCAGGCCGTGGACTCCTGCCGGTGCCCCTCGTCGCGGGTGCCGCCGTGGCCTATGGCGTCGGGGCGCTGCCGAGCGCTGGGGTGGCCTCACTGGTCGTCGGTGGGCTGGCTGCACTTGGCGGGATCGGTGCCTTCGTGTCTGGTCCTGGTCTCCTTGGGGTCGCGGGGCTCGTCGGTGTGGCGCTGCCGCTGTTCGCGATGCTCACAGACCTCGAGCGGCTGGGAACAGGGCCTGTGTTCACGGGTGTAGCTCTCGCCCTCGGACTGATCGCAGCTCCGGCGATCGCCCGCCGGTGGAGCGACGACCCGCTGCCCGTCGCGCCCTGGATCGGCGCCATCATCGCGCCGGTGGCTCTCTTCAAGCCACTGCATGCGGCCTGGATCTTGGCCTTTGGTCATGCCGCCGTCGGGCTGCTGCCGCTGCTCCTCGCGGCGGGGACTCTCCTCGGCGCGCTCGTGCTCGTCCGCCGTCATGGCGTCGATCGACACGGACCGGTGTTCGCTCTGGCCATCGGCGTCGTGCTCGCGGGCGTCACCTTCGCGCTCCCGGTCCAGGTCGACAGCGCCTGGCTGACCGTCGGCTGGGCGCTCGAGGTGGCGGCCCTCGCCTGGCTGGCCGCGTACGTCCGCAGTCCGCTGGTGCGGCTGGGCGCCATCGGGCTCGGCGTGGTGGTCGCGACGCGGCTGCTCCTGAACCCGCACGCGCTCGCCTACGGGACCACCGAGGGCTGGCCGATCCTCAACTGGACGCTCTACACCTGGGGTGTGCCCACCGTCGCGCTGCTGGTTGCTGCGTGGCGGCTCGAGCGGGCGCCCCTGGTGTGGGCCCGTCTCGCCTTCGGTCCGGTGCTGCTGCGCGTCTTTGCGGTCCTGACAGGCTTTGCGCTGGTCAACGTCGAGGTCTCCCACCTGTTCCAGGACGCCGGGCCCGTCGAGCTTGGGGGGACGACCATGCTCCAGGGGATGGTGCGGAGTCTGTCGTGGGGGGGCTACGGCATGGCCCTGCTCGGGCTTGGCCTCGCCGCTCGCAGCCGCGCCACCCGCTTCGGGGGCTTCGCCTTCGTGCTCCTCGCGGCCTCGAAGGTCTTCATCTTCGACATGTGGAGCCTCCCCGGCTTCGTGCGTGTCGGCTCACTCGTCGGTCTCGGGCTCATCCTGCTCGTCGCCGCCTTCCTGTTCGAGCGGCTCGTGCTTCGGCCCGACGCTGACGGAGGTG
>PKDJ01000321.1 GCA_002862545.1 Pseudomonadota bacterium | reverse complement strand
GCCGAAGGTGGCGGGGAGCTGCGAGGTGCCCAGCCACAGCGCAATACCGAAGTACCCGAAAAAGGTGCCGAGAAAGAGGGCCAGGAGGCTGATGCTGGTCTCGCGGTTCGCCTCGCCCGCGGGCATCAGGCCGCCCCAGATGCGCTCCCGATTCTCGTCCAGCAGCATCACCAGGTGGTCGCGGAGCGAGGCAGCGACGAGGAACACGCTGATCAGTCCAGGGTGCTCGATGCCGAGCGTCCAGGGGATCAGCAGGGCCACGACTGAGAACAGCAGTCCGTGGAGCAGGAGCTGCCCACAGCGGCGTCGAAGGGGCCCGTCGAGGTCGACCGAGACCAGTCCTCCGATCAGGGTGTGCTGGGTGCTCAAGGGCTACTCGTTCACGACCTGAAGCGTCTCGGAGAGCTCGAGCGTCGCCTCTGCGAGCGTCACGGTGGGCATGCGCGTCGCGACGGCGGGGTCGAGCTCGGCGGACTCCTCAAGCTTGGTGAGGAAGTACGGCGGGAAGGCCCGGAAGAGCAGCCGCACCTCAGCCTGGTACGAGGTGGTCGGGACATCCGGCACGGGGAAGCGTGCCTCGGCAGTCTCGCCGGGCGGGATCATGTAGTTGCACTGCCAGTTGGCCTGCCAGGGGAAGGGCACGACCGCCACGCCCTCGGGCATCTGGCCGAGGTAGATGTCGTCGCAGGCCTCCGTCAGAGCGAGGCGCCGCGCGCTCTGGTCGTCGGGCTCCGTCAGCTCCGCGAGGGTCGGGTCCGAGAGCATGTACTGCAGGTAGACCGCGAGGTGGGGGTCAGAGCCGGGGTCGGTCGTGTGGCTCTCGAAGGCGTCGCGGAGGTTGCCCGTCTCGTCGAGCGTGCCCGACTCGAAGATCACCGTTCCCGCGGCATCGCGCAGGACGACCTCGAGCCACAGCTGACGCTCGGCGGTCGCCCCCGAGGGCAGGGCGTGGCCGGCCAGGTTCTCGATGGCGACGACCAGCTCGCGGCTGTCGGGGGCGACAGACAGGCTCATGCTCGCGGCAGACTGCAGCATCTCTGCGGTCTGGCGACGCATCTCGTCGTAGCCGGGGAACTCGTCCGGCGGCAGCAGGGACACGTCGACGCCGGTGAAGAAGTGTCGGTGGAGCTCGCGCTGCGGCCCGCCCGGTGCGGCCTCGCCGGCGTAGCTCGGCATGTGGCAGGACTGGCAGGTCTTGCCCTCGTCGGCGGCTGGACTCGCGGTCCACTCCTGGAAGGTCTCCTCGACGAGGGCGCCCTTGGGGTTGGTCACGGCGTGGCAGCTGCTGCAGAGGTCGGAGCTGCCATGCAGCTCGCTGTAGGCCGAGGCGTGGGCGTCGGTGTGGACCGGGTCTTCGATGGTGCCGCGACGCACACCATTGGGGCTGAGCACCATCCGGGCGTTGTGGGGCTCGAGCACGGCTGTCACGCTGTGGCAGACATCACAGGAGACCCCGGTCTGGGCGAGGGCGTCGAGGCCCTCAACGTCTTGGACGTACGTGCCCGCCGCCTCGTCGAAGGTGACCTCGGTCTGCCCGGTGGCCATGCCGATGGGAGAGTGGCACTGGACGCAGAACTGATCGAGGGCCCCGCCGCTCTCGTGCTGACCGAGGTGGACCATGGCGTGGAAGACGGGGTCTTTGGCCGCATACGCGTGGTTCGAGATCGACCACTCCTCGACGTGCTGCGCGTGGCACTCGGCGCAGTCGGCTGTGGGGTCGGCGAAGGCCATGGTCTCGTCGAGACGTGTCTCCAGGGCCTCGCAGGCGGCGAGGTCACCCAGCGTGTCTCCCGATGACGCGGGTGCACCGTCGGCGATCCAGTCCGCGAGCAGGGTGCGGTAGGTCTCCGTGATCGCGTGGTCTCCGGGCGGCATCGGTGCGCCCTCGCCGACGCCTGGCCCCTCGATCTTGCGGAGCACGAAGCTGAGCTCCGGGTTGCCGGGCAGCACGAGGCGCCAGCCGTTCTCGGATGCCACCGTGTTCTGCGCCGGCACGTCTACCAGCGACGCCCGGGAGGCCTCGGCGGTGGACAGGTCGATGTCGGCGGACAGGGCACCGGGCTGGTGGCAGCCCGCGCAGGTGGGCGTGAAGACGTGCTCCTGGAGCACAGCGAGCCGATCGGTCTGGGCGAGGATGGCCTCGGGGTCACAGCCCTCTTCCGGCATGAGGGCCTGCGGATCGATGGAGTGGAGCACCGTCGGCTCGCCCCCACAGCCCTGACCGCCCGTGGCACGACCCGTCAGGCCGCCACCCGACGCCAGTGCGCCGACCGCGAGGACGCCGACGGCGAAGATGAGCAGGTTTCGCTTCTGGGTGCTCTGTGGATCGCTCACGGGGACGTCCTTGGACGATGGGGGGCCTCATTGTGCCATGCCGGTGCGGCTCTCGGGTGGCGAGGCTCAGGGCAGAGGGTGCGGCGTCTCGTCCTCGTCGAGATGACACGGTCTGCGATAATGGAGCGAGCACCAGAGGCTCCGAGTGACCGTACTGCTCCTGACTCTCTTGACACTTCCGGCGGTCGCTGGGAAGAAGTCGCGCACAGAGTCTTCCCCTCGACAGGCGCTCGAGACCGTGCTGGTCGACGCAGGGTGGACCCTCACGCCGGAGCGATCGAGCGCGTTTCGGGCTGGAGACATCTACGATCTGGCGACCAACAGCAAGGTGGCG
>PKDJ01000063.1 GCA_002862545.1 Pseudomonadota bacterium | reverse complement strand
TGGCCTCAGGCCTCCCGTGGTGCATCGAACGCATCGCGCAGGCTGGCGATGGCTCGGGTGTGGCGGGTGAAGGCGCCGTTACGGCTGATTCCGAGCTGGGAGGCGATCTGCCGGAACGACAAGCCCTCGGTGTAGCGCAGGTCGACGATCTCCCGCAGCCTCGGAGGCAGGGCGTCCATGGCCTCACGCAGGCGGCCGACCTCGACGCGGAGGAGGTCCGGGGGAGGGCACGCGCCCTCGGGAGCGTGCGCGTCGCTCACGGTGCGCCCGCGGCGACGCAGGCGGTCGGTGGTGAGGTTGCGCGTGACCGTGAGCAAGAAGGCGCGGAAGCTGCGGATCTTGTCGCTGCGGTCGCGGCGAACGGCGTCGAAGGTCTTCAGGAAGGCATCGTGGGTGACGGCCTCGGCCTCCTCCGCGATGCCGAGCCGTCGGGCCGCGAGGTCGAAGGCGACGCGACGGTGGCGGGTGTAGAGCGCACGCGCGGCCTCAGAGTCATCGGCCCGCAGAGCCTCCATCAGCTCGCTGTCGGACCGCTCTTGCTCGCGTGGTACCGCCACGGCGCTCATCCCCCACATCAACCTACCCTCCGAGACTGTGACGGCGCCGCAGCGTGTCGCTCGTCAGACAGACGCAGACATGTCGAGGGCGTCCCAAAAAAGGCCAACTTTGGGTCGGACGAGGCGTGGTCAGTGGGCGTAGTCGGTCGTGTCGCGCGCGCGGTTGGCTGCGCTCCGGAGCCAGACGAGGGCGGCCTCGGCCTTGGCGTCGAGGGCCTCGGGACCGTCGACGAGCAGGTCGTCGCCCTCGTCGAAGCGACCCGGCTCCATTCGAAAGAACCGCTCTCCCTCGAGGGTGTCCATGTACTTCCAGTCTCGACTCCGGATCGCGACCTCGTCGTAGGCGGTGTAGGGCCCTCCACCGTTGGGCGCGAACTTCGAGGTCACGATGGTCTCGCGCTGCGAGGATGTGGTGGGATCGAGCAGGTACGGCAGCAGCGAGAGGCCGTCGATGGGACGCGGGCGACCGTCATCGAAGGCCAGCTCATGCCAGCGCACGCCTGCGATGTCGGCGAGCGTCGGGAACAGATCGAGCACGTGCACGAAGGCCTCCGAGCGGGAGCCCGGCTGCTCGACGAGCGCGCCCCATGCCACGAAGGGCACGTGGGTGCCGCCCTCGTAGAGCGTGAGCTTGCCACGGGTCGGGTCCCAGGGCTCGCGGATCATGTTCTCCGTCGTGCCGTTGTCGGAGAGCAGAAGCACGGTGGTGGTCGACGGGTCGACCTCCGCAAGCAGCCGGCCGAGCTGTGCATCGAGTGCCTGGGTGACGGCGTCGAAGCGCTCGATCTGGGGCGTGTCGTAGGTCAGCGGACCGAAGTCGTGGAGGTCCTCGGGCGGCGGCGTCAGGGGCGTGTGGGAGGCGTTGTAGGACACGTGGAGCAGCCACGGCTCGTCGAGGGTCTGCACGCGTCGGATCGCGTCGTCAGTGGTGTCGATGGTGGCATAGCTCTCGACCCACTCCGGGGTGCCGTCGACCACCTTCTCCCAGTAGTCGTAGGTGGTCTGGAGAGGGGCGTCCCCCCACGACAGGTCGAGGTTCGTGAGCGACCCCTCCCAGTGATCGAAGCCCTGGTCGAGCGGGTTCGTCAGCACCCGGGAGCTGCGACGGCTCGCCAGGTGCCACTTGCCCACGAAGCTGGACGACCAGGCAGCTCCCGGCGCGGCGCGGACGAGCTCCGCGAGGGTGAGCTCGGACTCGGGGAGGGCGTAGCTGTCCTTGTCGAGGTGGATGCCGTTGCCGACGCCAGTGCGCCAGCCCGACCGGCCCGTCATGATGGCCGCCCGCGTCGGGGAGCAGCTCGGGTAGGCATAGGCGGCGTCGAAGACCATGCCCTCCGCCGCCAGCTGGTCGATGTTGGGCGTCGGTGAGGGCTGTGGATGGGCGTCGGCATAGCCGACCTTGTCGAGCCCGATGTCGTCGAGCAGAATCACGAGGACGTTGCCGCCCGGCGGACGGACGACGGCCTGTGGGCTCTCCCGTCCGTCGACCGTGCACGTCCAGCGGTCGCCCGCCTGGGTGACGCCGGCCGGGACCTGCTCGCCCCCATCCCAGGGCGCACCGTTCACGCGCCAGGAGGCGCCCTCGGCGTCACAGTGCAGGGGCTGGCTTGGCAGCGGCTCATGGGGCACCACCCTCGGGGCCTCGAGCGAGGGGCTGACGGTGACCTCCGTCGGTGCGGCGCTGTCATGGCGACTCGGTGCTGCGCGTCCTCCCGGTCCGCCCTGGGGGGCGCAGGCAAGCCAGGACAGCAACATCCACATCGGTGCTCCTCCGGCGTCGCTCGCTACAGCTCGGCAGCATACCAAGCATCATGCCTGCTTCGCCTCCAACGCGCTCACCTCGGCTGCTCACTCGCTTCGGTGACCACTTCTACGCCGTGGACAAGCCCGCGGGCTGGCTCACTCACCCTGTGGGCACCGACGCGCCAGACCTCGTCCAGTGGGTGCGCTCCCAGGGCGGCTTACCGCGGGATCTCCGGCCAGTTCACCGCCTCGACGGACCGACCTCCGGGGTCGTGCTGTGCGCGACGCGAGCGGGCCGAGCCGCGGCGACAGCCTGGTTCGGTGAGCGACGGGTCCGCAAGACCTACCTGGCGCTCGTGGTCGGCCGGGTGCGCAGTCACGGCGAGATTGAGCGCCCGCTGCGCGAGAACGGCACCGAGCGGGCGGCCCACACGCGCTGGCGACTCCGGGAGGGCCTG
>PKDJ01000083.1 GCA_002862545.1 Pseudomonadota bacterium | reverse complement strand
GGCGATCAGCTGGGCAGAGGCATTCGCTCCGGCGAAGAGGTCGTCGGGGTAGCAGACGACGATGGGCTCGTCGCCGGCGAAGGTGCGGGCCAGGAGGAGCGCGTGCCCCGTGCCCTGCATGGCCTTCTGCCGCACGAACTGAACGCGCAGGCGGGGCTGCTCGAGGTGGGCGAGCTTGTGTGGTGCGTCGGCGAAGGCCTGCTCGAGCTCCGGAGAGCGGTCGAACCAGTCCTCGAGGATCTTCTTCCGGCGCGAGGTGATCACCAGCAGATCGGTGATCCCGGCGTCGACGAGCTCTTCGACGACGAGGTCGAGTGCCGGGCGGGTGCCGACGGGCAGCATCTCCTTCGGCACGGTGCGCGTCACGGGGAGAAAGCGGCTTCCGTAGCCAGCGGCGAGGATCACAGCCTTCCTGATCACGGGGACTCCGGTGCGGGTGGGCTCGTACCGCGCCATGCGGCGATGATCGAGCGGTAGGGCTCGCGCTGCTCGAGGGTGCCGTCGAGGACCGCCTCGACCGTGGGGCGGAGGTAGTCGTGGGCGGCGTCTCGGCCGGCCCACATCCAGCCGTAGTGCGGTCCTGCGAACAGGCCGGAGAGCCAGTCGTGGAGATGCTCGACGGCCCGGCGGCCGCCGCGGTCTCGCGCGATGAGCAGGTCGACCGCGTAGCCCCTGCGCTCCCAGTGGGCTCGCAGGGTGCGGCCGAAGGGGGCCGGCCCGACCAGGTAGGTCGCGTAGAAGGAAAGGCCGTGCTCGGCCATGTCGAGAAGGTGCACCAGCTCGTGTCCGAGGGTCACGGCTTGGCTGTCGCGCTCGGGTAGGGGGCCGTCGGGCAGGTAGATCGTCCGACCGACGACCGTCGTGTAGTGGGTCGAGAAGCGCGGGTTGAGCGGGCGTAGTGCCACGCCCAGTGCGCGCATCCAGCCGACGTCCTGCTTCCGCACGATGCGCAGCCCCGGGACCCTCGCCTCGGCCAGCGCGCGCATTCGATCGAGTCGGTCCGGCTCATGCATGAGGCCAGTGTGCTACGGGGCCGCATGTTCGGCACCAATCCCGTACGAAAGGCCGTTCGAGACGGCGGCGGCGTCCTGTGGGTGCAGGAGGTCTTTCCCACGCTCCAGGGCGAGGGACCGTTCGTCGGACATCCCGCTGTCTTCGTGCGCCTCGCCGGCTGCAACCTGCGCTGCTTCTGGTGCGACACCGAGTTCGAGTCCTCGGAGTGGAGGCCGACCGTCGGTGCTCTGATCGAGTGCATCGAGGCGGCTCGGGGCCCTGGCTGTGACCTGGTCGTCCTCACGGGAGGTGAGCCGCTCCGCCAGGATGTCACCGCACTCCTGACGGCCCTGCTCGCTGCCGGCTGGCGCGTGCAGATCGAGACAGCAGGCACGCTCTGGGTCGAGCTTCCGGCTCATCCAGCGCTCACGGTGGTGTGCAGCCCGAAGACCCCGCGGCTCGATCCGCGGCTCGAGGCGCGCATCGATGCCTACAAGTACGTGATCGGGGCGGGTGAGGTCGACGGCGAAGACGGTCTACCCGCAGTCAGCACGCAGCGTCGGGGGGCTGCGGCGCGGCTCGCACGTCCTCGGCCGGGGGTGCCCGTGTACGTGATGCCGCGCGACGATCAGGACTCCGACCGCAATCGCGCCAACCTGGCCACGGCCGTCGCGGTTGCTCGAGAGCATGGATACCGGCTCGGCGTGCAGCTCCACAAGCTGATCGACGTGCCCTGAGGAGGCAGCATGTGGTGGACCGTGGCGGGCGTGCTCGGAGCGCTCGGAGTGGTGCTGGGGGCCTTTGGAGCTCACGGCCTCAAGGGCGTCGTCACCGACCCACACCTCCTCGAGGTCTGGGAGACGGCGGCCCGCTACCACCTGATCCATGCCGTCGCGCTGCTCGGTGTGGCGGCGCATCCTGCTCGACCGACTCTCGCCGGCTGGCTCTTCGTCGCGGGCATTGTCGTGTTCAGCGGTAGCCTCTACACCATGACCGTGACCGGTCATCGGTGGCTCGGCGCCATCACGCCGATCGGCGGGCTGTGCCTGATCGGGGGGTGGCTCGCGCTCGCTTTCGCGCGAACCGGCTGATCTCGACCCGCCGGAGCGCTACCATGGGGCCATGCTCGGCCTCTACCTCGCGTCGCTTGGCTTCGGCGCCAGCCTGATCCTCGTGTCCCTCCTCTTCGGTGGGGGCGACAAGGAGTTCGACAAGGACTTCGACAAGGACCTTGAGCTCGATGCCGAGGCGGAGGTCGACGCCGAGGTCGAGGTCGACCACGACGTGGACCTCGACGCCGAGGTCGACCATGACATGGATGCGGACCTCGAGCTGGACGGAGACGCAGACATCGACGGCGCTGCCGAGGGGCAGGTCGGGGCGTCGACCGACGCGGCGGGACCCTGGCTTCCCTTGCTGTCGATGCGCTTCTGGACCTTCGCGCTCGCGACCTTCGGGCTGACGGGGACGTTGCTGACGCTCCTGTCCGTGCCGGCACTGATCACGGGCGCCATGGCCGGCGTCGTCGGCATCGGACTCGGTCTGGGCGCCGCGAGGTTTTTCCATGCACTCAAGAAGGACTCCGTGACGGCCGAGGTGTCGCTGTCGCGCTTTGCCGGCGAGGAGGCTCGTGTGCTCCTCGCGGTGCGGCCGGGGGGCACCGGGAAGATCGTCCTTCAGACGGCGACAGGTCGTGTCGAGATGCCAGCTACGACCCGCGATTCGGAGGCGCTCGAGATCGGTGCGACGGTGATCATCGCCTCGGTGCGCGACGGTGTCGCGGACGTGAGTGATCTCAGAGCACGCAAGCGACGCAATGCTCGGGCCTCTCAGACCGTAGGTCGCACCGAGGGGACTTGACCCCGC
>PKDJ01000107.1 GCA_002862545.1 Pseudomonadota bacterium | reverse complement strand
GTGCGAGGGCTCCTCCTACGGTCGCGACACCGTCTCGAGGCCCGAGGACGGCGGGTAGCTCCGAGAGTCGAAGGCCGACGGGCCCCTGTGGGGGCAGCTCTACGTCGAAGCCAGCAGCCAGCGTACGCCAGAGGACCATCCTTCCGCGGTCCGTCTGTGGGTCGAAGCCGTAGACGATGCACAGACGCTGCCCGAGTCTGAGGCCGTGGACGACCGTAGCCAGAATCTCGGGTGGGACGGACGCGGCCCCTCCTAGACCGGCGAGGCCGCCCATGGTTCCACCGGTCCAGCGAGCCTGCCCGACCACCCACGCTGCAGTGGCCTCGAGGTCGGCCTCCGATGGACGAGGGCTGCCGTGCTCGACGAAGGGCCGACCGGCCGAGCGCAGGCTCGAGCGCACGCGGGGGCTGGGTACCGACACGGTGTGCAGCCAGCCTTCGAGGAGGCGGCTGTCCATGTGTTCGGCCAGTTCACGCAGCAGGTCGGCGGGGCCTCGCATGCGATCCCCTAAGTCACGGGTGAGCGCAGCGCACACCTGCAAGTGGGTGGCTGCCCCCGGCCGGTGGCTCCCTCACGGACTCCACTCGAAGCTCTGCGGGCGGGGACAGGGCTCCGCCTCCCACGAGCAGGGGGCCCTGCGGTCCCTCGACCCACTCCCAGGCATTTCCCGCCATGTCAACGGCGCCTGTTGGCCCTGATCCTGCTCTGCGGAACCCCACGGTTGCGATGGTCTCTCCACAGCCAAGGGCGTGTGCGCGATCACACGTAGGGTCGGCATCTCCCCAAGGGTAGGGCCCCGGACCCGCCGCAGCCCGCCACTCATCCAGCGTCGGAAGGCGACCTTGGATGTGCGCGCAGAGGGCTCTTGCCTGGTCTGCGGAGAGTCCCAGCACGGGGTGGTCGGCGTCACCAGTGACGGCGGGGCCCGAGCACGCGCCAGCGGTGATGCATCCCTCCCAGGTGGCCACGCTGCACTCGGTCGTGTCGAGGCGGATCGTTCCGGCCGACACGGTTGGTGGAAGCGGGCGCAGAGAGCGGATGGCCCCCTCGATGGGGGCCCGGAAGGTCCAGGCGGTCCCGCCGACGGCACCGGTGCAGACCAAGCCCGCGAGCAGGGTGGCCACAGAGGCACCGGCACGCAGAGTGGTCGGCGGGGGCTCTAGGCGTGCGGATGGCAGCGGAGTCGTGCCGACCAGCTCCTTCAGCGCAGACCGGCCACCGGACGAGGCTGTAGCGAGCTCGCCTCGCAGGCGCTGTAGAGCCTCGCCGAGCTCCTCGGCTTGCCGGTACCGATTCGGAGGGGAGGGGTGCCCGACTGGAGACAGTCCGCGCACGAGGATCGTCCAGAGCTCACGGCCCAGCCGTGCCTCGGTCCGAGCGTCCAGCCGCGCGTGAGTCGAGAGGCGATGCAGACCCCGCTCGAGCACGTCTTGGTCGGCTTGGGCGAGGGCGGCGTGTCCCGTCAGGTTGACCAGGTCTCTGGGAGTCGTCCCGACGCGCGCCCTCGCGAACTGGGCGTGCCACTTCGCCCGCTCGCCCTTGGGAGCACTGATCGCCAGCCGGGCCGCTTGCCAGAGCTCACGGCCCCTGTCCGTGAGCAGGGCTGAGGGGTCGGCCTGATAGCGAGGGCGCTCGCCCGTGAGCGCGGCAAACAGGAGCACACAGAGCGCGTAGGTGTCCCACGTGGGGTCGGGGATGGTGTTGCCCGCGAGGATCTGATCCAGCGGAGCCCACATGGGGGTGCCGAAGAGCGCGAGCTCCACGGCGCGGAGACCATCGATCGCCATCGCGCCGCCGAAGTCACCGAGGAAGGGCTCCCCGGCCGAGTCGAGAAAGATGTTCTCGGGCTTCACATCGCGATGAACCACCGTCCCACCATCGACCCAGGTGTGGTGGATGTCGGCGAGGACGAACGCGACCACCGCCACGGTGCGCAGAATGTCGTCGAGAGTCGCGGGCCCGGGAGAGCGCACCACCTCGTCCAGCCACTGTCCGAGGTGCTGGTCATAGAACGGCATGACCATGGCGGGGCGACCATCGAGCACGAGGTCGTCGAGGACGGGCACGACGCCGACCACGTTGGCCTCATTCAGCGTTCGCATCACCCGGATCTCGCGCTGAAGTGCCGCGTGGGAGTCCGCCTTTGCGCCCGCGATCTTGACGGCTACGGTGCGGCCGTCGCGATCGGTGGCGCGCCACACGGTGCCTTGCGACCCGCGTGCAATGGGGGCAGCCTCGAAGCTGTAGGGGCCGGACGTCGTGGACACGGCCCGATGATGCGCGGTCCCCCGGCGGGCGTCAACTGCCGGACGGCAGCCCTCGCTTCTCCGCAGCCCTCACATAGACCTGCTCGTACTCTGGGATTCGGGCTTCCCACGACCAGTCGACACGCATCGCCCGTTCCTGAGCGCGCGAGAAGGCTCGCCGATCCGTCCGAAAGAGATCCAGGCCGCGCCACAGCGCGCTGCGAAGAGCATGACCGCTCGGCGCGTCGAACAGGTAGCCTGTGCCCTGGTCTCGGTGTCGGTCCACCGGCACGACCGAATCTGCGAGTCCGCCGGTGCGTCGGACCACGGGCAGCGTCCCGTAGCGCTGTGAGTACATCTGATTGAGCCCACACGGCTCGAAGAGACTCGGCATCACGAAGAGGTCGGCGCCGGCCTCGATGCGATGGGCGACGCGCTCGGAGAAGCCGATCCAGGCCCGAACGCTGTCTCGATGGCGGGCCTCGAGTGCTCGAAGCTGCTCTTCATAGTGTCGGTGTGCAGCGGCGGCCGAGCCGAGCACGACGACCTGGGCACCCTGTGAGACCAGCCACGGAATGCTGCCAATCAAGAGCTCAATTCCCTTTTGGGGATCGAGCCTTCCGACGCTTCCGACGATGGGCTTGTGGGGGTTGAGTGGCAGTCCGAGCTCGCGCTGGAGTGCTGCCTTGCAGATGG
>PKDJ01000377.1 GCA_002862545.1 Pseudomonadota bacterium | reverse complement strand
GCAACGGCTCACCGCTCGTGATTGGGCTCGGCGAAGACGAGACCGTCATCGCGAGCGATCCCCAGGCCGTGGTTGCCCACACCCGCAACGTGATCTTCCTCCAGGACCGGGAGCTCGCTGTCCTGCGGCGAGAGGGAGCCGAGGTGTCGCGCACGGACGGCACAATGGTCTCCTCCGACGTTGAGGTCCTCGACAGCGACTACGACGTCGCGAGCAAGGAGGGCTTTCCACACTTCATGCTCAAGGAGATTCATGAGCAGCCCCGCTCCATTCGCCGATGCCTGCGGGGCCGGCTGATGCTCGAGGAGGGCAATGGCCTGCTCGGTGGTCTCGACATGGCGCCACGGGATCTGGTCGCCGTGCAGCGCTTGATCAACCTCGGCTGTGGCACGAGCTACCATGCCGGCATGGCCGGAGCGATGGCCGCCGAGGCACTAGCGCGGGTGCCCGCCCGAGCCGAGATCGCCAGCGAGTTCCGCTACCGACATCCGATCGTTCCACGAGACGCCCTTTTCTTCGCCATCAGCCAGTCCGGTGAGACGGCAGACACACTTGGCGCTGTGCAAGAGGTTCAGCTGAAGGGCGGGGCGGTGAGGGGAGTCGTGAACGTCGTCGGCTCGACCATCGCCCGCACTTGTGGTCGCGGCACCTACGTGCACTCTGGGCCCGAGATTGCCGTCGCATCGACCAAGGCCTTCACCAGTCAGGTCACCGCCCTGCTCGTGTTCTGCCTGATGCTGGCGCGGACCCGCAACCTCTCCCTGGAGCAGGGGCGTCAGGTTGCGCGCGAGCTCGACGCGATGCCGGGCAAGATCGCCCGATATCTGGAGCGGCCAGGCCCGATCGGCGAGGCGGCAGAGCTTGTTCAGGGCGCACGCTACGTGCTCTTCCTCGGCCGTGGCTACAGCTACCCGGTTGCCCTCGAGGGGGCGCTAAAGCTCAAAGAGATCGCCTACATTCCCTGCGAGGGCTACCCCGCAGGGGAGATGAAGCACGGCCCCATCGCCATGCTCGAAGAGGGCACGCCCGTGATCTGCATCGTCCCGCGAGACGGCCAGCGCGAGAAGGCCCTCTCCAACGTGAAGGAGGTCCAGGCTCGCGGAGCCAAGATCATCGCAATCCACACCGACGGAGACGACGAGGTGGCGGATCTCGCAGACATCGCGATCTCCATTCCCGAGACGCCCGACTATGCGAGTCCGCTCATGACGGTCGTGCCGCTCCAGCTGCTCGCATACGAGGTCGGCCTCGCCCTGGGGCGCGACATCGACAAGCCACGGAACCTCGCCAAGTCGGTGACGGTGGAGTGAGTCGGCGTTAACGCGCCGTTCTCACACGGAGCCATCATGGGCATCGAGATCAGGCCTGTCGCACTCCCAGGTGACGTCAAGAAGCTCTGCAAGAGCTGGTGGCCGATCTACGCAGACGACCCCATGTGGGTTCCCCCGCTGATCTTCGAGCGCAAGCAGTTCCTCGATCCGAGCATCAATCCCTACTTCAAGAACGCCGACGTCCAGCTGTGGATGGCGTACCGGGACGGGAAGGCGGTAGGGACGATCTCGGCGCAGGTCGACCACGAGCTGCAGACCCACGAGCCCGGGATCGGGATGTTCGGGTTCTTTGAGTTCGTGGAGGACGAAGAGGTGGCGCGCAGGCTCTTCGAGACCGCGTGCGCTTGGCTGAAGGAGCGAGGCATGAAGGTTGCTCGTGGCCCGTTCAACTTCAACACGAACCACGAGTTCGGCCTGCTCGTCGATGGCTTCGACACCCCACCGATGATCGCAAACCCGCACAACCGCGACTACTACCCCGCGATCTACGAGGCGATCGGCCTGAAGGGCGCGATGGACTGGTACGCGTACTTCATCGACTACGCGAAGGAGCCTCCGGAGCTGATCAGCCGCATGGCGGAGCGCTTCATGGCGCGCTCGAAGAAGCTCACGATCCGTACGCTGGACATGTCGCGCTACGACGAAGAGGTGAAGCTCTTCCAGGAGATCTACAACGACGCCTGGGAAGACAACTGGGGCCACGTCCGGGTGACGGAGGAGGAGTTCACCTGGATGGCGAAGGGCCTCAAGGAGATCATCGACCCGAGTCTCTGCTTCTTCGCCTTCATGGGCGATGAGGTGGCTGGCGCGGCCATCACACTGCCGGACTACAACCAGGTCGTGAAGAAGATGAACGGAGGCCTCTTTCCGTTCGGCTGGTGGCACTGGCTGACGGGACGGAAGAAGGTGGATGCCATTCGCGTGTGGGTGCTCGGCGTGAAGAAGCGCTACCAGCGCCTTCCCCTCGGCGCACCGCTCTACCTGAAGACCTGGCAGGAGGGAGCAAGTCGCGACATTCGTGGTGCGGAGGCCTCCCTCATCCTCGAGGAGAACAACCGCATGCGTGGTGCCCTCGAGAAGCTCGGAGCGCGGATCTACAAGACCTACCGCACGTATGAGCTGCCGCTCGGCGACTGACGCTCGAGGAGCATGCCCGACCGTGTCCAGAGCCAGCGCTCCGAGACACCCTCTGCGCGTACCGAGATGCCCTCTACGTCGGCTCGACTCGGCCTCACCCGTCGCGGACGGGGCGCATGGGACACGCGGACGCTACCGTCCATGCCTACGGTCCAGGCACGACCGAGCGGCGTCCAGGCGTGAAGCTCCTGCTCCAACCAGAGGAGCCTGTCGACCGTGTCGGGCTCGGTCACTGGCAGGGTGACCTCCACGCCCGCATGGCCGGACCAGGACACCCATCGGAAGCGTCTTCCATCGCCGACCAAGCACCCTCCAGGGGCTGCGCCGAGCACATCGCCGGGAGTCGGTAGGGGGGCCGAATGACCAGACTGCAGGTTCCAGATCCGGCGGTCCGGCCCCGCTAGGAAGTGGCCGAAGATCACGGGCCGGCAGGATGATGGTGGGAGGGACGGCTTGGCGACACCTCAATTATCAGGCCTGATGTAGAGGCGATATAGCCCTGTGAAATTTAGACCGATAAATTTTAGAATTGACTCAAATTTGACGAAAATATAAATTTAAATAAAAAGAAGAA
>PKDJ01000372.1 GCA_002862545.1 Pseudomonadota bacterium | reverse complement strand
TCATCCTCGACAACGTAGAGCAGCTCGATGGCGTCATCGGTCCCCTCTGCCGGACTTGGCTCGCGGACTGCACAGACCTGACGCTTCTAAGCACCGGTCGAACACGACTGGGACTCGACCCCGAGGTCGTAGTGCCGGTTCATCCATTGAGCACGCTCGGCGCCGTCGAGCTCTTCGTGCGGCGCGCCCAAAATGTTGACCCGCGCTTCGACGTAACACCGCAGAACTGGGAGCAGCTCTGCACGCTCGTCGGTGCCCTCGACCGACTCCCACTTGCACTTGAGCTCGCAGCAGCGCGCCTCGCGACCTTTACCGTCGCCGAGCTGACCGTCCGACTGACGGAGCGCTTCCGTCTACTGCGACCCCGCACGCAGAATGGCCGCAGCCTCGAGGGAGCCCTCGACTGGTCATGGGAGCTGCTGGAGCCATGGGCACGGTCGGCGCTGGCACAGGCGAGTATTTTCCGCGGAGGCTTCACGCTGGAGGCCGCAGAGGCGGTGCTCGCCGTCGATGACACCCCCGACGCCCCACCGATGTTCGATGTTCTCGAGACCCTGGTGGAGAGCAGCCTCCTCCGCCGCGACCGACCTGACACAGCCACGGCACGCTACAGTATGCTCCTCTCGGTTCAGGCGTACGCCAGCAACCGCCTCGATGAGGCCGACAGCGGCGCTGGAGTGGCCGCACGGCACAGTGCTCACTACGCGCAACTCGGTTCTGCAGAGGCGCTGCGCATGCTCAACAGCTCCAGCGGCGCGGAGCGCTTGACCGTGCTCTCCCGTGAGCTCGACAACCTGATCGCTGTCATCGAGCATGGCGACCCCGAGACCACGTTTTCATGCACCCTAGCGGCCCTCCGCGTCTTGCGTGCGAAGGGTCCCATGACCGTGGGTGTCGATCTCGCACGCCAGGCATTGGCGAAGCGCGGACTCACGAGGACCCAGCAGGCGGGGCTGGAGAACGAGCTCGGCAAGGCGCTTCGGGTCTGCGGCCGCATGGAAGAAGCGAGGGCAGTCATGATGGGCGGCGCACCCACGCCGGGCGGTCGCGGCTAGGAGATACTCTCACAGCAGATCAACCAAGTACCAGCGCCGCAGCACGCGCGGGTTGCCTATCGCAGCAGGATCCCGCCCGACTACCGCAGCAACAACCAGGGCCTGCGTCTCGCAAGGCCGAGTCCTTGAGTGCCGCCGGGTACATGTCCCCTCCGCTGGCACTTGGACCGCGCCACGCCACGAAGGCCAAGGGCGAAGAAACCATGCCCACCACGGCCATCCGTGATTGACACACTGAAACCCTGGCTTTTAAATCCGGGTATCGTTGATTCGAGTCCAACCGAGGGGGGCCACCTCACTCCCCGCCTTCGACGGGGAATCCGAGTGAGCCCTGGTGATGCGGTCACCGGGGCTCTCGTGATTCCAAGTCCGTGACGATTGCCAGCAGCGGCCCTGGGAAACCAGAGCCGACACAGCCTAGCCGCCTACAGGGAAGCGCGGCGTCACCCGCGCATCCCCGACCTGAACCGTGTACTCCCCGGCCGCTGCGTCCACCTCGATGACGATGGCGCCATCGTAGTCTGACGGTTCATGGTCCAAGACCCGCTCCTCTGGGATGCCACTCGCGGCCGCCGAGTAGGGGTTCGCGTTGGTGATGAAGACCGCCGCCCCCAGGCTCAGCAAGTGGTCGATGGGCTCCGAATCGGGGTGCTGGTGGCCCTTGTGCTGCCCCATCGAGGCCACAGCAACCTCGGGGCCGAGCGCATCCAGGAACGCCGCACCGTTCGACCCCCGGCTGGACGAGCCATGGTGGTTCATCACGAACACGTCCACGTCGGGCACGTGCTCAACCAAGCGTTCCTCCGTGGAGCCGGTCTGGTCGCCCGCGATGTAGAGCTCAAAGCCCTCCCAGGACACCAGCAACGCCACGCTGTTCGGGTTGTCGTTCCCGCTGTCCGGCGCCACCTCGTCAGAGGCCTCGTCGAAGCGGGTCTGGTTGTTCCGCGCAAGGCACTGAAAGCGAACCCCATCGATGGTCTCATCGAAGTCCAGAGGGATGGTCGTCGCCTGCATTGCAGCGTCGTACTGGGCCATCTCCAGGCCCTTCCTCTCGAGCCAGTAGGCGTGGTCACCATGGTCCATCAGTCGGTTGACATGCACCTGCGCCATGACCTCGTCAGCGCCCCCGATGTGGTCCGCATCGTAGTGCGTGACCACCATCAGCTCGATGTCTCTGAAGCTCCAGAGCCGGTTGTCGAGGGCAGGCAGGACCGCCTTCTCCCCAGCACCTCGAGGGCCAGCGTCGATGAGCACGGCGTGCTGGGTCGATGGCGTGACGATCAACGTCGCCGACCCCTGGTTCACATCCAACACGTGGATGTGCAGCTTCGGCGAAGGGGGCTGTGGAGTCCATGCCGGCACCGTCGGAGCCGCCGGCAACAGGGGAACCACGACAGCGCCCACGTCCGGCGCTGAAGGGCGACGTGAGGCGGCGCATCCGGCGCACCACAGCTCCATCATGAGCCAGGCCATATACGCTGTGGGGAGTGGCTTCACTCGCACTTCTCTACGCATCTCCGAGCCACAAGGTCGCTTAGAGTGCGGCCCTCACGCATTATCTCATGCAGGCCTCGGGGAATTCGAGTGAGACGAGAGTGGGTACTGGAGACGCACCTACTGCCCTGTCCAGAACTCTCGAGGCGGACCCTGCAGGTCGATGCTCTCGCCACTCATGAGCAGCACTCCAGCCAGCAGCTTGCGGACGTTGTCGAGAGTGAGCTGGAGCAGCATGACCAGGAAAGGAGCAAACGCTCCCTAGTGAACAAGCTTGAACGAATCGGATGGGGCGCTGGATTCGGACATGAGGCCTCCCAATTCTGGGGAGCTGGTAGCCTGAAGACTGACCGCGTAGGCGGTCAGTCTTGCTTGATGTCGCAGCGTACGGACTTGGTAGCGCGAATCGTGAAGGTGAGCGGATACCACCCATCGAGCGGTTCGGGCAGCCGGTAGTGCCCGTCAGGGCCCTCTCGGAATTCTGTAGTGGCAGGATAGAACCCGACCGGGTGTTCGTTGAGGTGATCG
>PKDJ01000109.1 GCA_002862545.1 Pseudomonadota bacterium | reverse complement strand
GCTGTCGCTGTATGCCTTCGTCGGACTGACCATGCAGGTCGTGGGGGTCACCGCGCTGTTCACGCTGCGCGCCGCACGCCCCGAGGTACCACGGCCCTTCCGGGTGCCGCTGTACCCACTCGTCCCCCTGTTCTATGCCGGACTGTGCGGCTCGATGGTCGTCGGCGCTGCACTGGCCGAGCCGGCACGCTGCGCACTGGGTGCCGGCCTGATGGCCTTGACCTACCCGGCCTACCGTCTCTGGCTCGGACGTGCGGCCACGGCCTGAGCCCGTCGGGGCCTGGCAGCCCGTGCGTCAGTCCGAGGTCTTGACCCGGCGAAAGACGGCGAAGCCACTGACCACAGAGCTCCAGATGTCCTCCTGCTCCTCGGCGTCTGGCACGTCGCGGGTCAGGTGCCACAGCGTGCGAAGCCGCTCGTCGTCACCCTCTCCGACGCGCTGCCCCACCCACGCCGTGAGGGAGGCATGCTCGCCCCAGCTGACGACGAAGGCGATCTGGTCGCCGTTGACCGAGCCGGTCACCGGAAACCAGGAGGTCTCTTCCGGTGCGCCCAGGTCGGTCCGGTAGCGGCCACGGAGCTGACCATCGCTGACGGCCGACACCTCGAGCTCCGAGCCACTCTCGTTCTGCCAGCGACCACTCCAGCCCGGGTCGGCCAGCGCCGCTGCCATGAGCCACCACATCTGCACCTCCTGCGCTGCGGGTCTAGCCTAGCCGCTCGCGTCGCAGGGGCGACCCGAGAGGCTCAGTCCGCGTCGACCGTGCTCGGAGCGGGACAGACATCCGCATCGAGACGACCCTCGAGAACCAAATTCTTGCCCCAGCGCTGAAGCTCCATGCGTGGCAGCACCGCGCGGGCCGACTTGCCATCGTAGTCCCACTGCGGGAGCACCACCTCGACGTTGGACATGTAGTCGATGGCCGTCGTGACCGAGGCCCCGGACGCGTCGGTCTCGGTCTCGACCGTCAGCGACACCCCCACCTCGTCCCCCGTCTCGGTGAGCTGAGCCCGGGTCTGACAGCGGTGATCCGCGCTGTGAAGCTGCACGGTCACCGAGTCCCCAAAGTCGTAGATCATCACCGACTGCAGGGCGGTGGGGCGTCCCTCGACGGTGAGGCTCGGCAGGGCACGCCAGGGCACCTTGTGTCCGACGGGCTCAGGTGGAGGCGCCTCGGCGCGTGCGGGCTCAACCGATGAGACCGCCTCGGGGCTCTGGCTCGCTGTGCTGCAGGCACCCAGGATAAAGAGGACGAACATCGGCATGAAGCTCTCGAGGGGATGTGGTCTCGTGGGCGCGTCGCCCATCCGTGCGCTGACCATTCGCAGCAGGACTCCTCACAGTCTCTCACGAAGTACAGGCTCCGCGTCGCAGGACACCCAGCGAGCACTCCCAGCGAGCCACGGGGCCCTGGCCCCATGGCGGGACCCTCCCTCTGCGTGGGGACACTCGGAGAGCCCACTCTCTGACCCTGTGACGTGGCAGACCCACTCCCGCTCGGTGCCTTGCACATTGGCGGTGGACGATTGCGCCTGACCCACTAGGGTGCAGAGCGCCCTACACCTCCTGGCCGGACCAGCAGGCGCTGGATCACGCCACCTCCATGGGAGTCGAGATGATCCGAGTGATGTGGATGCCAGTCCTCCTCGGCCTGGCCGCATGCGGCCTCTCCGAGGAGACATTCCAGGACGAATACGTTGGCAAGACCTGCGATCTGTTGATGGAGTGTGCCGACGACTCCGCCACTGGCGTGAGCCTCGGCTTCGACTCCGCAGCCGACTGTGAGGCCTTCATCGGGGCCTTCTTCGCGCTCTCAGTGAGCGGGTGCGACTACGACGCGAAGGCCGCCAAGGACTGTCTGGCGAGCCTGGACGAGGCGACCTGCGACAGTGCTGCAGGGACCGATGCCGCGGCCTGTGCCGAGGTCTACGAGGGCTCGTGTGGATGGCTCTCCACCTCCACGAGTGCCCCGTCCACCACCACGAGCTCCACGTCGACCGTCGAGTAGTCGGCCTGGTGCTCTTGCGTGATGCCCCGGGGGCCGCGCGCCGACGAGACGCACCGAGCGTCCGCAGCAGCTGCGCGCCCTCGTCGTCAGGCTCTACTCTGAATCGAACGAGGCGAGCTCGATGTGCTCGACGAACACCGTCTCTTCGTCCGAGCCCTCGGCAAGCGCCACCAGCTCGCCGCTGAAGACACCGTCCCACAGGTGCCCCTCGAGCCACAGCTCGACCTTGTCGTAGCGGCCCTCGTCGACATGATCTGCCAGGATGAAGTCGCCGCCCATCGCGGAGGGGTCCAGCGGGGTGTCGAGCCGCACGAGGGGCCCACTCAGGTCGTCCTCGCTCAGGGTGAACGTGACCGAGATCGTCTCATCGAGGAGACCGTCATCGGACCTGAGCGTGAGGTCGCCATCGATGGCCAGCGAGTCGCTGCAGAAGACGGCAATCGAGAGAACGATGTCGCCGTCGGGCACTACCGTCTCGCTGTCGAGGTAGCGAAGCGTCGTCCCATCCGGTGTGAAGACTGCCGAGAGGCTGCTCGAGGCTCCTGCACTCCACGTGAGGACGCCCTCTGTGGCCTCGGGAATGCTGTCCGTGAGGTGCCTGCCCGAGACTCCTAGAGCGGTCTCTTCGTCGGGCGTGATGGCGCGCTCTGTCACCTCGCAGCGCGGTCTGCTCACTCTGGTGCTGGTGGAGCAGCCGGTCAAGGAAACGAGGAGGAAGAACAGGATCGGCTTCATGGTCTCTCCGGGGTCGCTGACCCGAGAGGAAGCAAGTTCTGTTCCACCTCGCTCCAATGCCAGCTTTGGTACAAATCGCCTGCTGCGCCCACTCGATTCGTGACCTGGATGTCCCGCCTCGATGCGTCACGACATCGCCAGCACCCCCAGGCGTCTCGCGCCAGCCTACGGGTGCGGCGGCAGCAGGTCGACGAGCCGCATGGAGAAGACCGCATCCGGCTTCGCGACGGCGTGCAGGCGCACGACCCCGAGGCCGCTCTCAGCGTCGAGGACAGCACGGTGCCGTGGATGCCGCTCGAGCCACTGTCGCAGCTCCGGAGACCTCCTGCAGGCCTGGCTCCCCGT
>PKDJ01000208.1 GCA_002862545.1 Pseudomonadota bacterium | reverse complement strand
AGTGATGTCATCGGTGCCCCCGACAGTCCGAGCTCAGGGTAGCTGCTCCCGCGGCGAGTAGAAGCGTCTCAGGCAACAAATCGTCCTGCTGATCTGCCTGTGAATGTGCAGAATCGAGAGAGGGGACTGTCGCCGGAGGGGCTGGCGGGTGACGGTGTTCCCAGCGGGGAGGGTGGGTGCGGGTCGGACTGCTCGAGGCGATGGGCTTGAGGCCGGTGGGGCTGCGGCTGCGACAGGCCCTGGTGGCGCTGCGGGGTGAGGAGGACGTTCCGCCGTCGCGCTTCGATCGCTCGAGCCTCGCGCTCCTGCGGCCGCGTCTGTCGCTGCCGATGTGGGTGGGGCGCGCTCCCGTGCCGAGGCGGGTGATCATCACAAACCTGTACAACCACCGGCAGACCCCCATCGAGGAGGGCTGGTCGGTGCGGCGTCACCAGCTCCGGGACTTTCGGGGTCGCACCCTGACCTACGACAGCCACAACGGCACGGACTTCTGCATCCCGCTGGGCACGACCATCCTCGCGGCTGCCCCGGGAGTGGTCGTTCGCGTGGTCTCGGAGTTCAACCGCGGGGGCCTGAAGGTCTTTGTCGACCATGGGCGCGGCCTGATGACCAGCACCGCCCACCTGGCCCGCTCCCTCGTGGACGTGGGGCAGGAGGTACAGCGGGGCGAGCCCATCGCGCTGTCGGGCTACAGCGGGCTGGACGGCGCGGCGACCTTCCCCTGGGGTGTGCCCCACATCCACTTCAACACCTGGCTGAATGCCGAGCCGGTCGACCCCTTCCCCCACGACGGGGCGCCGTCGCTGTGGCGGACGGGTGCCCTGCCGATGCCCATCGTTGGGGGAGAGGCGGAGCCGGTGGAGCGCTCCGTCTACGACCCGGACCGACTCGAGCGGGGCATCGCCGCCTGCGTCACGGCGCGCTCCCGTGCCCGCCTGGCTGCGATCGCCGACCTGCAGATCCGCGCCGCGGAGCTGATCGCCGAGCTGAACTACTACCCGACGCGCTTCCCGGAGCGGGTGTCGCCCTACGCCACGGTCCATCCCCGGGAGGCGCGGCTCGACCTGCCGGTCTCGGCGGACGACTTCGACGGAGTGGTGTTCGCCGACGCCCTCTGAGCAGGCGCACCGGTGCCGGGATAGTCGCGCGGCAGCAGGGAGGTCCCGATGCGCGCGATCTGGATGGTTGTTCTGGTTGGATGCGGATCGTCTATCTCTGCGGGCACCTCGGGTAGCACGACCGAGACGTCGACATCGACGACGGCGACGGACACCGAGACGGAGACGACCTCCACGACGGAGACGACCTCCGCGACGGGCACGGGGACCGGCACGGGCACGGGGACCGGCACGGGCAGCACCGTCACCACGGTGGACTGCGCAGAGGGACCCGAGGATCCAGAGGCCCTCTGGGACGAGCACTTCTCCGATCTGTACGACCCGATCACGGACGTGCCCTACGGCTTCGACGCCAGCGTCGACGCGATCATCGGCGCGGCCTCCTTGCTCCCGGACGGCGAGACCCTGGAGGGGCTCGACCTGCTGGTGGACAGTGCCGTGGTGACCAACGTCGGGCCTCGGTCTGCCGACGCCACCGACCTGTCCCTGTGGTTCGCCGACAACAGCGGTCACATGCGTACCTACCGCACCTCGCTCGGTGGTCTCGAGCAGGACGTGCAGCGCGGCGACCGGGTGCGCTTTCGGGTGAACACGGTGACGAACTACGGCGGGGAGCTCGAGGTCACCCGGGTGAGCGACTTCTCCGTCGAGCCTGGCGTCGAGGCCGTGTACTTCCTCGATGCCGACGAAACGGTGCTCGACTACCCGACCCACGGACGGATGAACGTCCGCACCTGGGGCGAGGTCACCAGCGCGGGCACGGCCTGTGGCGATGCGAGCTGCTTCGATCTGGAGCTCGTCACCGGCCAGACCGTGCTGCTCCGCGTGACCGAGGACGCGGACGTCGCTCAGGGCGACTGCGTCTACTGGGCAGGCCCCGTGGGCACCTTCGACGGGGATCTGCAGCTCGACGCCGACGAGCCGGGCTGGCTCGCCACGTTCTAGTCGGCGCCTGCCGCGTTGCTGTGTGCCAGTCGGTCACGGTCGCGGCGTCGGGGGCACCCATCGGGCGGCGGAGTGCATACGTTCTCCGTCCACCGAGGAGACCGGCGATGTTCTGGCGCTTCGACAAGACCTCCATGCCGACCCCCACCACCGCCCTGCCAGGCCGCGCCGAGGCCATGCGCGTGCCGGCGACCCACCACGTGAGCGGGCGGCCCCTCGCGGAGGCCGTGCCTGAGGGGCTGGCTGAGGCGATGTTCGGGCTGGGCTGCTTCTGGGGCGCCGAGCGCAAGTTCTGGCAGACGGAGGGCGTGTGGGTCACCGCGGTCGGCTACGCCGCCGGCTACACGCCCAACCCGACCTACGAGGAGGTCTGCTCCGGCAAGACGGGGCACAACGAGGTCGTTCGGGTGGTCTACGATCCGGCGGTGATCTCCTTCGAGGACCTGGTTCGCGTGTTCTTCGAGAGCCACGACCCGACCCAGGGCATGCGCCAGGGCAACGACGTGGGAACGCAGTACCGGTCAGGGATCTACTGGTACACCACAGCTCAGCAGGCGGTGGCTGAGGCGGCGAAGCTCGCCTACGCCGCAAAGCTCCGAGACGCCGGCTACGGACCGGTCACGACCGAGGTGCTGCCGGCACCGGAGTTCTTCTATGCCGAGGGCTATCACCAGCAGTACTTGAGTAAGAACCCAGGGGGGTACTGTGGGATTGGGGGGACGGGGGTGTCGTGTCCCCTCGGCCTAGACGCCCCCTCGTGAGGGGCGCCCACGCGCTTGCATAGACCGGCTACCCCCCATGCATCACGACGGGGAGACCATGAGGCTGCGCCCACCTGGCATCTGGTTCCTGGAGCGCCGCAAGATGGCCCGCTGGGACGCGGCGAGCCGGGCGCTGTGCGAGACGACCCGTGCGCGGCTGGCGGCTCACCTCGCCGACCACGTCGCTCGGTCGTGCACCCACCTCAAGGGGAACGGCAGCGTGAAGGGCGCCATCAAGTCCGTACTGCGCACGCTGCCCGACGCCCCCTTCGTGGCCCGCTTCGACATCGCCTCGTACTACAAGAGCATGCGCCACGACGTGCTGCTGGACCTGCTCGCTGCCACGGGCGCTCGTGTCGAGGACGTGGCGGTGGT
>PKDJ01000180.1 GCA_002862545.1 Pseudomonadota bacterium | reverse complement strand
GGCGGGCCACGCGCACAGCTGAACATGGCGCATCAGCTCCCCGCGACCGAGCTCTCCGCGGCACTGCCGTGGACGGTGGAGCGCACGGGTGAGCCGTCTCCCCTGCCGGAGCTTCCCGAGCCCGAGCGCACGGACACCCCGTGTGGCTGGAAGTACAAGGTCGAGGCCCTGAAGCCCATCAGCGACTTCGTCCTCAACAGCTCCGACCTCGGCAAGTCGTCACCGCTGGTCCTCTTCGAGGACGGCGCTCCCCTCAAGGCTCACGCCTTCCCGAAGCAGTTCGAGCAGAGCTGTGGTGGTGCATTCCGCCACGCGGGCTTCGTGGTCCTGTTCTCGCCCACCGGCGACTCACCCGAGGCCATCGAAGACCACGACTACACCCTCGGCCTGTCGTCTGATCTCCCGCTGCTGCGCGGCGACGACAACCGCGGCATGTACTGGGTGTACCCGGGCACGACCGTGACGTTCACGCTGAGCGAGGGCTGGAGCGAAGACTGGGGAGAGCTGTGGGTCGACATCGCGGGTCGAGCGACGGCGGCGGCGAGCCCCCTCGAGATCACCATCGCGGACGAGAGCTTCCCGATCGAGACGGCCGATGTGGCCATCTCGACCCAGCCCGACATGCAGCAGGATGCCTGGACCATCACCCTGACCTCCCCAGCGGACGGTCCCTTCGCCATCCTCGACGTGCTCACGATCGGCAACGCCGAGAATGCCCTGGTCATCACGGGCCCGCGTGCATTCAAGAAGGAGCAGAAGCCTTGAGACGCCTCAGCTGGATTCTGGCGCTCGTCGCCTGCAGCAACGATGCGCGCGTCGCCGAGCTCGACCGACAGATCGGCCTGCTCGAGACCGACATCGCAGAGACGCGAGAGGCTCTGGACCGCATGCAGGGCGGACTCGCCCGAGCAAAGCGACACGTGCGGCCCGAGCAGCGAGACCAGTCACCCGAGGACTTCAACCCTCGCACACCCCTCCCACCAGGCGACCCGACCCGACCCGACGTCATCCTGCTCTCGATCGACACCCTGCGTGCCGACCATCTTGGCGCCTACGGCTACGCCCTCGACACCAGTCCCTTCATCGACGAGCTTGCGTCCGAGGGCACGCTGTTCACGCAGCACTGGTCCCCCGCCCCGTGGACCCTCCCGTCCCACACGACGATGCTGTCGGGATTCCTCCCGAATCGGCACGGTGCGATCGAGGACCACACGTCGATTCGGCCTGGCGTTCCCCTGCTTCAAGAGGCCATGGCCGCGTCCGGCTACCTCACGGTCGGCTCGGTCGCCACGATGTTCGTGTCGAGTAAGTACGGCTTCGAGCGCGGCTTCGGCGAGGTCGGCGTCGACTTCTTCGACTTCGGCGTCAACGACAAGAAGATCAACAACCAGTCGACCGTCGACGCCGAGCATGTCTTCGACACGGCGTACCACTGGGCACAGCAGCAGGAGGACGGAAAGCCGATCTTCGCCTTCCTCCACGTCTACGACGTGCACTACCACTACGACGCGCCCCCGCCCTGGAACCAGAAGTTCGACCGCGCTCCGCGGATGGGCGATGCCATCTACAAGTCGTACTACGACTACAAGAAGCGGATGATCTCCGACGAGCAGCTGGCCCACCAAGTGGCGCAGTACGACGAGGAGATTGCCTACGTCGATCATGAGTTCCGCAAGCTGGTGAGCCGCTGGCGTGCCTCCGGCCGCGACCTGATTGTGATGGTCACAGCGGACCACGGCGAGGAGTTCGGGGAGCGTGGCAGCTGGGGTCATGCCCACACGCTCTTCGACGAGCAGCTCCACGTCCCGTGGGTTGTGAACGGCCCCGGCGTGCAGCGCCAGGTGATCTCGGACCGCACCGGCGGCGAGGACATCGCGGGGACGATCGCGAGCCTCGTCGGAGTCCAGTTCCCGAGTGGGGACGGGGTCGACCGTGCCCGCACACTGTTGACGGGTCAGGCGGTCCGCGAGCCATCCACTCCGGGCCGCTACGCCGACACGAGCCGCTTCGAGACCCTGCAGTACCGCTGGCACGAGCCGCCCTACGACCTGATCGTCGACATGGGGAAGGCCGCCCGCCGCCTGTGCAACCTCGACAGCGACCCGATGTGTCGCACCAACCTCTACCGGAAGCAAAAGGCGAAGGGTGAGCAGATGTTCGCGTCGCTCACCGACTACCTCGGCCAGCCCTGGGTGGCCGAGAGCGCCGGCACCGTGCCGCTGCCGAAGGGGACGTACGCCTACCGCGGAACCCAGCGCAACAAGCAACGGATGGAGGTTGCCGAGGGCGACCGCTTCGCGATCCACCCACTCGACGCCAAGGTCCGCTTCAAGGGCAACGACACAGAGTGGGGCGCTCTCGGAAAGCACTGCAACATCCCCGTTGACGGCGACCCTGTCGGCTACGACGGCCCCTTCTCATGCTCCGATGAAGGCGGCGTGACACTGACATATGAAGAGTGCAGGGAGCTCGAGGCACTCGGCTACATGCAAGACTGCGAAGCGCTCAAGCCCTGAGAAGCCGCCACAAAGAGCCCCCGTTCGTGAGAGGATAGGCGGGCCCGCTGAGGCACCTCGTGTGTGTCGCACCGTGATGGCTCTGCCGATGGGATGTCCCTCACATCCTGGTCCTCCACACTCACTCTGCACGCCCAAGATCTCTACAAGCTATTCGCCATGTTCAATCTATCGAATGCTCTGCCACAGGCTAAGGAAGAAGAGGTCGGCCCGAGGCCTGACCCCTTCCCTCGAGGTACGCCCATCGGCCTACACCTTCGGGTGGAGCGTCTGATCCGGGTGCATCGGCACCGGACCTACTACCTGGTGAACAACAAGGCGCCCCGCTGGTACACCAGCAAGTGCTGGCACTGCGGCAACAAGCACAGTCCGCCGACCGCCCAGGCCTGCACCTACTGCTCGATGCCTCTCGGGCCGCAGCGCTTCTTGATGACCTCTCGCTGGAATCCAGCATCTTGCCTGGCGTTCGAGCACTATGCTCACCGCCGTCTGGAGCATCCTGCGCTCGCCTCACCCGTGGCGCTCTACCGGTACCACGAGCAGCTCCTCGCGATCTTCCCCTGGAAGAACGACACACTCCTGCTCGGCGAGCCAGCCCCCCTCTCCAGTGAGGATGTGCTGCGCGCCACCTTCAACCTGGCGGACGCACTGTCGCACCTCCACAGCTACGGGGTGGTCCTCAAGCGCATCGAGGCCGGCAACATCCTGATCGCGCCG
>PKDJ01000320.1 GCA_002862545.1 Pseudomonadota bacterium | reverse complement strand
CCTGCGAGACCGTGACGCTCCCGGTACTCGGACACCATCGAGGCCAGTGTGGGGAGCTCAAGTGCGCGCTTGAGACAGTGCGCCAGCAGCTGATCGAGATCCAGCGAGCGCTCCGAGAGCGTGGGCAGCTTCACGGACGTCGCTGGGTTGAGCCGCATGTACAGATCACTGCGGAACGCCCCGTCCCGGACCTGTGTCGCGAGATCTTCATTGGTCGCCACCACGAGCTTCACGTCAACAGCTCTCTCCTTCAGATCACCAATCCGTGTGACGGTCCCCTCCTGCAGTACCGAGAGCAGAATCTTCTGTGCATCCAAGGGGAGATTGCCGATCTCGTCTAGGAAGAGTGTGCCTCGGTCCGCCTGCTCGAACGCGCCGACCCGATCGGACACCGACCCGGTGTAGGCCCCCCGAACCGAGCCGAACAAGTGTGCTGCCATCAGCTCTCGGGGCACAGTGGAGAGGTCGACGGTGACAAAGCGGCCCGGGCGTCCCGAGTGCGCATGCACGAAGTGCCGCGCGACCAGGCTCTTGCCTGTGCCTGTGGGCCCGAGCAGTACGACGGGCAGGCGGCCTCTCGCAAGTACGGAAAGGCGCTGCCTCAGTCGCCGCATGCCGATGGAGCGGCCCCAGTAGACCGGGCCATCCGCGACCTCGCCACGCCGCGCCTGAACGATGCCGTCGATCTGTCCCTGCAGAGACCTCGCATCGACGTAGTCATCGTCGAGAAAGTATGTGTACTCCTCTACATCGAGCGCCTCGGCGTGAGCTTCGAGGGCAAGCTCATCCCGGCTCGTCATCAAGATGACCGGTAGATCTGGGAAGCGCGCCCGCATCGCCTCAAGGATGCGGAGTCCCTGCCACTGCCGCAGACGACGGACCTCGTCCTGGCTTGCCCCCTCGGACCAACCGACCAGCTGTTCAGCTGGAATGTCGAAGTTGACGTCCAACAGGACGAGGTCCACCCGTCCTCGAGCCCGCCCCAGCGCCTCTGCCGCTTGGCGCCAGCAGCGCGCCGGCCCACGGTATCGGTGACCGGGTATCGCCCGCCTGCAGAGGTCGATGTACCTGTCTTGGTCGTCGATCACGAGGATGTCGGCCACGCGCCCTCCGCCTGTATGCGCACGCGTCGGGCGAGGCTCCGGCAAGCCTCCGACACGGCAATGGCCACGGCTCTTCCGTGGGTCAGGTCGTCCTCCGCGGGAGGCCGGGTGCGCATCGCCGCAACGAGATCCGAGATGCCAGCCATGCCTGCGCGGATCGACCTGATGTCTGGGTCATCGGAGATGTCTGGGAGCAGAGGCTCGGCGAATGAGTCCTCGAACCGCCGCCAGACCTCGACGGCATCCTCGGTGCCCTCTGGCCCCCTGCGCGTCGACAGAAGATCGGCGAGCAGAGCCGCGCTTCGCTCCTCGAACGAGGCGGACTCCTCGACCCACCGCTGCTGCAGGGCGACGTACTTACCGAGATCGTGCTTGAGCCTGCCAGCGAGCTCGACGAGCCGAGCCGCACACGCTGGTTGGAGCTGGTCGACCGTCGCCATCATGAGCACCTATCCCACTGGGTTAGGCACCGACCATGCACGTCTACCGCTGGGATCTCGACCGCACGTACCTCGACACCGACATCCACTCGGTGCGTGGCCTGCTCCGCACCGCATTCGAGTCCGCGGCAGACAAGCGCACATTGCCGGGTGCGGCGACGCTGATGCGCTCTCTCTCCGAGCAGGACCCGAGCTCGCGCACATTCGTTCTGTCGGGCTCCCCGACACAGATGCGCACCGTGCTGCGAGAGAAGCTTGCACTCGATGGGGTGAAGGTCGAGCGCCTGACGCTGAAGGACAACCTCGGAAACCTCCGCAGAGGGCGGTTTCGCGCCGTCCGGGGCCAGGTCGGCTACAAGCTGCCCCAGCTGCTGCAGCAGCGTGTAGGACTCGGCCCCGCAGTTCGAGAGACCCTCTTCGGCGATGACAGCGAGGTCGACGCATTGGTCTACGCGACCTACGCAGCGGCCATCTCCCGGCGCATCGACGAGGCCACTCTCACGCGCGTCATGGAGACGGGTGGCGCATACGCAGATGCCATCAGCTCCGCCATCGAGGCGCTGCATCGAGTCGGTATCGCTGACGCGGTAGAAGACATCTTCATCCACCTCGACCAAGGCACTCCCCCTGCCCGCTTCGCCAAGCTTGGCAGTCGAGTGGTCCCTGTCTTTTCGTGGTTCCAGGCAGCGCTGGTGCTGTACAGCCGCGGGCGCCTCGAGCCAGGAGGAGTCGGCCGCGTCGCACGCTCATGTGCCAGCGAGGCCGGCCTGGATGACATGGCACTCGCCGGACTCGCTCAAGACGCTGTCCGCCGTCGCCTGCTCACCGCCGGGACCCTGCGCCAGCTGGTCGACTCACACGAGAGCCTCTCACCCCTGCGCGGAGCCGTGCTTCGAGCCCTCGACTACCTGGGCAGCGCTCCCGACATCCCGGACGACCAGCTCGACCTCGTGGGCTGGCTGAGGGAAAACCGCTAACTCCCCGCTTACTTCGCCATGGGCGATGGGTTTCTCGCCGCCCACCTGGTATCCGTGCTAATATCCTCGTGAACGCGCGTAGGGCCGGGGCCTTCCGGCATGAAGGGAGCATGGGTAGCAAGCTGTTCGTGGGCGGATTGAGCTGGGACACAACGGACCAGACCTTGGGAGCCGCCTTTGAGGCGTTCGGTCAGATTCGCGAAGCTCGCGTGATTCTCGACCGCAACACGGGTCGCAGTCGTGGTTTCGGGTTCGTGACCTTCGAAAACTCGGAGGAAGCCAAGGCCGCCGTCGAGAAGATGAATGGTGCCATGCTTGACGGACGCACCATCCGCGTCAACGAGGCCGAAGAGCGCCGAGGCGGAGGACCCCCCGGAGGACGTCCTCGCGGCCCGCGGAACTTCGGTGGTGGGCCCGAGGTCCACACCCGAGGCCGGGGAGGTCCACGAGGCGGCCCAGGCGGCGATGATCGCGGACCACAGGGCTACCGCGGCGGCGGACCCGGCGGCGGCGGTGGATACCGCGGCGGCGGACCCGGCGGTGGCGGCGGCGGCGGTTACCGCGGTGGCGGACCCGGCGGCGGCGGCGGTGGTTACCGCGGTGGCGGACCCGGCGGCGGCGGTGGTGGATACCGCGGCGGCGGACCCGGCGGCGGCGGTTATCGCGGCGGCGGACCTGGCGGCGGCGGTGGTGGATACCGCGGTGGCGGACCTGGCGGCGGCGGTGGTG
>PKDJ01000184.1 GCA_002862545.1 Pseudomonadota bacterium | reverse complement strand
GACGAGTGCGACATCGCCGCTGGAGCGAACGACTGCGATGCCGACGGCATCCCTGACGGCTGCCAGATCACCGACGACGCCACCCTCGATCTGAACGCGAATGGCGTCCTCGATAGCTGCGAGGCCATCGGGATGAACTATTGCTCGCCCGCCATCGCGAACTCGACCGGCGGACCGGCCGAGATCCTCGCCCAGGGCTCTGAGCTCCTCTTCTTCAGCGACGTGACCCTCACCGTGCGCGGTCTCCCGCAGAACACCTTCGCGATGTTCTTCGCCTCACAGACCCAGGGCTACGCGTTCCCGATCCCGGGGAGCCAAGGCGCCCTCTGCGTCCTCGGCCTGGCCGGCCGCTACAACCGGCCGGGACAGATCATGTCCTCGGGGAGCAGCGGAACGCTGATGTTCCCGATCGACATCTTCTCTATCCCGACGCCGACGGGCTTCACCACAGCGCTCCCCGGCGACACCTGGAACTTCCAGGCGTGGTACCGGGACGCGAACCCGACGGTGACGAGCAACTTCACGGACGCGGTCGGCATCACGTTCCAGTGAGTTGAGACGCAACCCGCGCTGATCGTGATCAGGTTCCTGGTCTCCTCCTCGCAGGACTTCCGATTCTGTTGCCCCCTCGCGTTCGCGACCCTACTTCAGAGCCCGGTCGCATCGAGATCCACGGTTCGCTTACCCAGACTCCGGCTCAGTCCATCGTCATGAAGATCTTCGCCTCGCTTGCCGCGTGCAGCCCGCTCCTACTTCCAGTCCTCGCCTTGATTGCTGGGGCCGGTAGCGCCAGCGCTCAGACCCTGCTGTTCGAGGACGACTTCGAGGACGGCGTCATCGATCCGAACTTGTGGGAGATCTACAGCGCCACGGGGGTCTCCAGCGCCGAGGAGACCGGTGGTCGGCTCGTGCTGAGGAATCGTGCCTGGTTGATGTCCGCGGCTCATCTGACGGGCCTCGACGGAGATCTGATGGTCGAAGGCGAGATCTTCCCTCAGACCGTGGGGGGGAGCCTCAGTGACAGCTGGAAGGTATGGCTCTTTGCGAACCAAAGCCCTGGCGCCTTTGCCGAGAACACGGACGGGCTGAGAGCGAGCGGTTTTACCGGTCTTGGAATTAGAGGCGAAGGCAATGTCGTTGCCGATGACGTCGGTGCCCTACCCCCCGGCGGTAGCAGCTTCGGATTCCGCGTGACTACTTCGGGCGGGGTCGCCACTTGGGAAGTGTGGAATCTCGCTGATCCTTCGGAGCTCGTCTCGTGTACGACGACCTACACGAAGCTCGATGGAGCGGGGGAGCGACTGATTCTCTACAACCGGGAACGTTGGGCTGGCTTTGACTACGTGCTGTACCTCGACAACGTCCGGGTCTGCCGCGTCACCACTGATTGCAATGGCAACGGCGTTCCCGACGATCAAGACATCGCGAGTGGCGCGAGCGCTGACTGCGATGGCGACGGACTCCCAGACGAATGCCAGATCGCTGAAGACCCTTCGCTGGATTGCGATGGAAATGGGATCCTGGACTCGTGCGATCTTCTCGCGGGCACCGAGCTTGACTGCAACGGTAACGGTATCCCTGATCCATGCGATGTTGCCGCGGGCACTTCCCTCGACTGCAACGGCAATGGGGTTCCCGATGAGTGCGACATCGCCTCCGGCACGAGCGATTGTGACGGGGACGGTGTCCCTGACGCCTGCCAGATCACGGGGGACGCCACTCTCGATCTGAACGCGAACGGCGTCCTCGACAGCTGCGAGGCCATCGGGACCAACTACTGCTCGCCCGCCATCGCGAACTCCACCGGCGCGCCGGCCGCGATCCTTGCACTCGGTTCCGAGGTTGTCGCCTCGAACGATCTCACGATGACCGTGAGCGGCTTGCCGCCAAATACCTTCGCGATGTTCGTCACCTCGCAGACGCAGGGCTACGCCTTCCCGGTGCCTGGGAGTCAGGGAGCGCTTTGCGTGACGGGGTTCCCCGGACGCTTCAACCGGCCCGGGCAGATCCAGTCGTCGGGGAGCAGCGGCAGTCTGGTTTTCCCTGTCGATCTCACGTCGCTTCCGACGCCCATCGGGTTCACAGCGGCACAGCCCGGCGACACCTGGAACTTCCAGGCGTGGTACCGGGACGCCAACCCGACGGTGACGAGCAACTTCACGGACGCGGTCGGCATCACGTTCCAGTGATCCGTCGCGCAGATCTTGCTCGACGTGTTGGTCAAATCGCCGAGCAGGAGCGAGTGGGAGTGAACTGTTGAGCCTTGGGGGGCCTCGGGAATTCGACCCGGGGCCCGCCCGTGACCATTCGTGGCAAGGCCAGAACCGGCGATCTCCGTCGGTTCCAGTGCTCTGGAGTCGGGGCCCGGGCCAGGGTGCGGAGAAGCGACGCTCCTGCTGACGGCAGCGCGCTCGTCGGCACGGCGCGGGGCATCGGTCCCGCGCCGCGGACCGCTGGTCAGCGCGTCGGCGTCAGATGGCCGAGGGAGGAGTCGCCCATCTCCACGCCGCCGTTCGGGAAGTACTCCTTCCAGCGTCGATCGACGGTCGCGGCCGTGTCCGGGTCGCAGAAGAGCTCGACGGGGTAGTTCGGCTTCATGCGCGCGTCGATGACGATGGGCGGCGTGAAGCTCGGGTGGTGGTGGACGAGGTCGACGCTGCGCGCGTGCATGTCCCGGGCCGGGTCGAAGCGCGTGAAGGTCGTCCAGAGGAAGTTCATCGCGCTGCGAGCGGCCTGGGCGGGGTCGTCGACGAGGACGACCAGCGGCCAGTCGGCGAAGGCGGGGTCGGCGGCCACGCGCGCGGCAGCGTCCTCGTCGTCCGCGAAGGCGGGGCCCCCCACGCAGAGCGCGCCGGCGGTGAAGACGTGCACCTCGCCCGCGGGCTTCGCGGGGGAGCCCGTGAACTCGGTCGGGAGCTCGCGCCGCTTCTCGCCCAGCCCGAGGAGCACGCCCTTGGAGCCCTCGTTGAGCCGCGGTCCCGCGTAGTCCAGCGAGTCCATCGACACGTTCGAGAGCACGAACAGGTCCGTGCGGAAGTCCGCGCGCTCGAGGACGTGGCGGAGGGTGGCCTCGAAGTCGCGCAGGTCCACCGCGCGGTCGGTGGCGAGGAGGAACTTGGTCAGGGAGAGCTGGCCTTCCCCGAGGATGCGGAAGGCGCTGACCATGGCCTCGCGCCGGTAGCGCTCGCGCACGACCGCGCCCGCCAGCGAGTGGTAGCCGGTCTCGCCGTAGCTCCAGAGGTCGAGCACGCCCGGCATGGCGAGCTTCGCGAGGGGCAGCAGCAGCTCCTGCAGGTAGTCGCCGATGAAGAAGTCCTCCTGGCGCGGCTTGCCCACGACCGTCGCGGGCCAGATGGCGTCCTCGCGGCGGTAGAGGTGCGAGCAGCGGAACCAGGGGTAGTCGTGGGTCTCCGAGTA
>PKDJ01000364.1 GCA_002862545.1 Pseudomonadota bacterium | reverse complement strand
CATGGGCGAGGGGGGAGCCGTGTTCCTCCTCCGCCGTCTCGAAGATGCGCTCGCCGAGAACCAGCCCATCTGGGCCGTCATCCGAGGTGTGGGCCAGGCCTCCGATGGACGAGGACGAGGCATCACGGCCCCGCGCTCGGAGGGGCAGCGCCTCGCCATTGCACGCGCAACCGCAGATGCCGGCCTGTCCCCGGGCGACGTTCGGGTGTTCGAGGCGCACGGCACCGGAACCCCGCTCGGTGACGCCACGGAGCTGGGGACGATGGTCGCTTGGCTCGACGGCCGCCCCGGCTGGCTCGGCTCAGCCAAGTCCTCCATCGGTCACCTGAAGGGGGCTGCCGGAGCCGCCGGCCTCCTCAAGGCCATCCTGACCTGCGCGACCGGCGTTCTTCCCCCGACCCTGCACGCGGGCCCCGTGCGACAGGGGGCGGGGGGACTCAGACTGCCCCGCACGGCCATCGAGCTGAAGGGGCCCGCGCGAGTAGGAGTGTCCGCCTTCGGCTTCGGCGGCACCGACCAGCACGTGATCGTCGAGGCACCACCTCCCGGAGCAAAGCGACCGGATGGTCTGGCCTCACTCGTCCAGGCTGCGCGTGCAGCCCTGCCCGCACGTGCCATCGCATGGGGGGCGGACGCGACGCCCCTCGTGATCGCCTGGGGCAGCAGCACCCCCGACGGTCTGCTGCGACGTGTGGAGGCTGACCGACCGACGACTGCCGATGAGGCGGCTCGGTCGCCGCAGCGGCTCGTTCTACGCACGACACACTCCCGCCGGACGGCCGATGTGCGGCGAGCGGCTGCCTGGCTGCGCGAGCCGGTGGGTCCGCCCCCTCCTGGCGTCCATGTGGGCACGGGATCGCCACGCCCACTCGTGTGGATGGTACCCGGTCAGGGCAGCCAGCACCGTGCTGCCGCGCCGCGAGGGCCGGTGTTTGTCGGCTTGCCGTCCGAGCTCGGCTCGGTGGAGCTCGAGTCCAGTGAGCCCGTCGCGGTCCACGAGCACGCCATGCTCACCGCCCGCCGCTGGCGACACGTCCTGCAGGTCGCGGACATCGAGCCCGTCGCAGTCTTCGGGCACAGCCTCGGGGAGCTCGGTGCCCTGATCCTCGCAGGCTGGGGCCCCCCCGAGCGGATCGAGGCGCTCGCGCGGGCTCGAGGCGCCGCACTGGCGGCCTGTCCACCCGGCGCCATGGTCGCCGTCCGGAGCTCCGCCGCGCCACCGCCCGGCTGGACGCTGGCCGCCCTGAACGGACCCGACCAAGCCGTGTGGAGCGGGAGCCCGCACTCGGCGGATGACGTGGCAGCCGCACACCAAGGCCAGCGCCTGAGCGTCGCTCGCGCCTACCACAGCCCCAGTGTCGCACCGGCTGCTGTCGCACTCCGTGAGTCCGACGTGGCGATCGAGGGCGGGCCGGTCCCTGTCTGGTCGACCACCGACGCAGTACCAATGAGCGACGCACTCGACGCGCTCGCCCGTGGCGTCACGCAGACCGTGCGCCTGCACGACACCCTCACCGCCCTCCAGACCGAGCATCCGGGAGCGCTCTTCGTCGAGGTCGGTCCTGGCAAGGTGCTGACTGGCCTCGCCCGCACAGCAGGCCTCGACGCACTCGCGCTGGACCCACGACCCGGTCATCCAGAGGGCGCCGTGCGGGCCGCCGCAGCACTGGTCGCCGCCGGGCATCCCGGCTTGCTCTCGGCCCTCGGTGGAGCCTGGGTCCAGCGGGCTCCGGCCCTGCCCGAGCTGCATCGGACCCCGCCGCGGCCGCGCTCGACCCGCACGCCTCAGCCGACCGCCTCACCAGAGCTCCAGGCAGCCGCCCGCCGGGTGCAGGACCTCCGCATCGCGGCACTGGCGGACTCTGCACACGCCGCACGCTATCGCGAGGCCCGAGCCGCCCTCCTAGAGCGACTCGCTGCCCTCGATGCGGGAGCCCCCCTCGAAAGCCCTGCAGCGACACCAGCCTCGACGCCGCCCGTCCCTCGTGAGCCCCCGCGTACACCTCCTGCCCGGGAAGTGGCAGCCCGTCCCGTCGAGACGCAAGGGCTCGAGCCCGAGACCGACGCTCGACGGGCGGTCATCGACGCCATCTGCGCCATCACCGGCTACCCCCCCTCGGTGCTTGAGGACGACCTCGACCTCGAGGCCGACCTCGGCGTCGACTCCATCAAGAAGATGGAGATCCTTGGACTGCTACAGAAGCGCCTGAACTTCCAGGCGGAAGAGTCGGACTATAGCCGACTCTCAGGCGCCACCCTCCCCGACATGGTGGACTGGCTGGAGTCCCGCCGCGTGCCCGGCGTGCGCCACCAGGACTCTGCGGTGCCGACTCGGGCGTGGGTGGATGTGCGCTGGCCCCTAGACGAGCGCTCCACTCGATCCTTCACACCTCCCGAGTCAGCGATCTCGCAGGTCGAGGGTCGGTGGCTCGTCGACGAGCGGATGCTCGGTGAGACGCCAGAATCCCGTGCAGAGGCCCTCCGGGCATGGGTCGCAGGCGGTCCTGCCCGCTTGCCGCTCTGCGCCGTGGCGCAGCCCTACGGCATCACGTCTGGCTTCATTCGCTGCCTGGGGCGCGAGTGGCAGGTCGACGTGCGCATCTCCTCGGAGCGCGAGCCCGTCCACTCCGACGCACTTGGGTCATGGACAACCCTGGTGGGCCGGAGCGCCCTGCACATCGCGCCGAGTGAGCTGACGGCCTCTAGTCCACTCCACCCACAGCCCGTGATCGTCGCCTCCGGAGGTGCACGAGGAATCACGAACCGCTGCCTCGCCAGCCTGGGTGACCTAGAGCCCCGAATCTTGCTTCTCGGACGTTCCCAGGAGACCCACCCCGAGGTCCAGGCAGGCATCACACGGCTCCGGGAGGCGGGTGCCATCACGCGCTACGCCCGGGTGGACATCATCGACGCAGCGGCCGTCGAGCGCGCGGTCAGCGAGGCTCGAGCCGCCTGGGGCCACATCGGTGTCGTCGTGCATGGCGCCGGAACCCTTCGGGACCGAGCCACCGCCGAGCTCTCCCCCGAGGACATCTCTACAGTACTCGGCCCCAAGCTCCGAGGGGCACGCGCGCTCATGGCGGCCACCGCCGAAGACCGCCCCCGCTTGTGGGTCGCGTTCGGCTCGCTCGTCGCCGCCGTGGGCAATCCTGGACAAGCACTCTACGCTGCGGCCAACAGCCGCCTTGTGGCTCTGGAGCACCCCACAGCCACTCGGTCTCTCACCATCGGCTGGACGGCCTGGTCTGAGGTGGGCATGGCCTCCTCCGCCGGCATCCAGGCAGCCCTCGCTGCTCGGGGCATCCAGCCCATCTCTCCTTCCGAGGGCGCCGGCCTCTTCCGTGGACTGGTCGACAGCGACCACGATGGCGTCGTCTGGGTGTCCCCACAGACGCCGCCCGGTCACCTCGAGCTCCCCTGGCCCCTGCGTACCGTGGTGCCGACCGCCAATGGCGGCTCGTTCGGACTTCGTCTGGATCCCTCGGATTCGAGGCTCGACCACCATCGCGTCGCCGGACGTCCACT
>PKDJ01000330.1 GCA_002862545.1 Pseudomonadota bacterium | reverse complement strand
GACGAGGAGCTGGTCGAGGAGGCGCTCGTCGCGCGCGTTCGGTGGGGTCGCTTCGCCGCCGCCCGCCGTCTGGTCGACGGCAGCGGGGCTCCTGAAGAGACGCGGCAGCGCCTCATGGCGCGCCTCGGGGGTGGCGCGGCGGACGGCGAGGAGGCCCGCGTACCGTTCGAGGCCGCCGTGAGCCAGACGCTCGCCCTCCACGCGCGCGGCGACGTCGACGGGCTCCGAGCGCTGCTTCGGCGCGTCGACCTCGGTGGCGTCGAGAAGCAGCAGCTGGGTCGTATGGCCGTGCTCTTCTCCGGGGCGCGCGCGGCGGGCGATCCGCAGCTCCTGCTCTCCATCGCGCGGGAATGGCTGCGGCTGGACCTCGAGCACAAGACCTACGAGTACCAGCTGGGGGAGCGCATCGCCTCCATGCTCGCCGCCATGGACGTGGAGACCGGGCTCGCCCTCGGGAGGTACTTCGTGGGGCGCGTGCTGGCGGACCCCGAGGCCAACTCCCAGTACGTCACGATCCTCCCGCAGCTGGCCCGGCAGCTCGGCGGAGAGGTCGTCGATTCCGAGTCGGTCCGCACGCTCCTCGACGAGTTCGGGCAGAGCTACGCCTACGGACTCGGCCCGGTGCTCGCGCTCCTGCCCCCGGCCGACAAGGCCGGCGCCCTGCGCGGCGTCTGGAGCAAGCTCGAGGCGTCGGGGCGCGCCGATTTCCTGCTCGAGCTGGTCGCGGAGTCGACCGAGGATGTCCCGGAAGAGCTGGCCGGGTTCATCATCGAGTCGATGCCGGCCGCGCTCGAGGAAGCGGACGACTTCATCGAGTACGCGGCGGGCGGGCTGCGCGACGTCGAGCACAGCCACGCGCTCTGCGCGCGGCTCGCGCGCATCGTCCTCGAGGCGAAGCCCGAGCTCCTCTTCATGGAAGGGATCGAGCTCCTGCACGCCGCCGACCTCGGCGAGGAGGACGTCCTGGACCGCGCGGCGGAGATGTGGGTCGAGCTCGCTGCCGATACGACGAGCGACTACCAGGTGCGGCGGACGCGCGACGATCTGCTCGAGCGCTTCAAGGACGAACACGTCGATCGATTCCTCGCTGCGCTCGACGCTCGCATCGAGGCGGACGGCGCGTCGCCTGCTTTCGCCACGGCGCGGATCGACCTCCTGATCGACGTGGGCCGCACTCTCGAGGCGCGCGCGGATCTCGGAGCGGCCCTCGCGGAGGAGCCCGAGGACGAGGATCTCCTGAACCGCCTGCGCCGGGTCCATCTGCAGCGCGGCGAGCGCATCGCAGCTGCCGAGGTGCTCGAGCGCCTCGCCGCCGTGGCCGAGGAGGCTGGCGACGAGCGGGCGCGGAAGCGCCACCTCCAGCGGCTCGTGAACGAGTGGAAGAGGCAGCGGGCTCCGGAGCGCGCCCTCGCCGCGAAGGAGGCGCTCGGCGGCGACAAGGACGAGGAGGTCCCGGCCATCCCGGGGATGCCTGCCGGGTTCATCCTCCCCGCGGGGGCCGTCATCACCCTGAACAGCGCGACGCTCACGGGCGAGCAGGACGCCCGGAAGAAGGGGCTACCGCGGTCCTTCAAGGACGTCCGCGGGGCGCTCGATGAGGGCGACACCGGAGCCGCGCGCGAGATCTTCCGGCGGCTCTGGCGCCAGTTCCCGGTGGGCCAACCGGAGCCTGCGCGCTTGTTCAGCGTGCGTCGCTACCGGAACCTCGCCCTGGCGAACCTGCGCTGGCCGGCGGACGGCGACGCGGAGGAGGACGAGGACGAGAGAGGGCCGAGCGTCGGCGGGCTCCTCGCCTACGAGCCGGAGGAGCCCGCGCCGCGGCCCGAGCCGCCCAACGCCTATCGCCGTATCGCGTCGACGCCCTCCCTGGTGGAGGAGCAGCGGCGCTTCCTTCGCGGCGTGGGCGCCCACGAGCTCGATCGACTGCAGGACCTGCTGGAGGGGTTGATCGCCGTGGACGTGGCGGCGGCCGGTGGCGGGGACGCGGGTGAGTCCGCTGTTCTCGACGCCCTCCTCGCGCGGGCCGAGGCCGGGGAGACCGGGCGGGCGGACCAGATCCGCCTGCTCTCGATGTTGAGCGCCTCTCCCGATCGGGTCACCGGTGCCGCTGCCGATGCCCTGCGGTCCCTGGTCTCCACCATCCCGCCCCGCGACGCGGTCCAGGTCCTGCGCCTCGCGCGCGTGCTCCAGCAGAGCGGCGACCGCGAGACCGCGGCGCGCCTCTACCGCTGGTGCGCCCTTCAGGCCGGCGGCGGCGGCTTCCTCGGCAGCGGGGAGGAGCTCGACGTGGTGACCCGGATCAGTCAGGCCCGGCTCGTGGAGGAGGCGAAGGAGCACCTCGCGGGCGCGGACCGGATCGCGCTGATCGAGAGCATCCTGGAGCTCGCCGATCCCGGCGATCGTCCCTGGGAACGCGAACAATACGATCAGCTCGTCATCGACACGTGGCAGGAGATCCTCCCGCCGGTGGAGGCGCTGGAGCGCGCGCGCGAGGTCGCGATGGATTCGATCGATCTCACCCAGGGTCTGCGCCGCGACGCGGCGCAGCTGGCGGCCGGTCTCTTCGCCGCCGCCGGCGAGTTCGACAACGCTCTGCGGGCGGTCGAGGTCGGGATCGCACGCCTCGATCCAGCCGAGGTCTCCCAGCCCGAGGAGTCCTGGTTCCGTGAGGACCCCACCCGGCCCGACTCACTGGCCACGGGCGATCTGCGGCGGCTCCTGCCCGAGATGGAGAGCGCGATGCCCGGCGCGCCCGCCTGGTTCGAGCGCCTCGCCGATGCGCTCCTCGCGTGGGCCGAGGAGGGACGCATCGAACAGCGCGGCGCGGTGCGCCCGCTGGCGCTCGCCGCCCAGCGCCTCGCCGAGGCGGGGCGCCCCGCCGCCGCGGCCGCCGTGGTCGAGCGCCTCGCGCGCTTCGAGGACCTGGGCTCGGCCAACGAGCTCTGGCTCATCGACGCGCTCCGCGCGGCCGGCCGCGCCGACGAGGCGCGCGCCCGCGAGGAGGAGCTGCTCGCCGGTGGCCGCCTGCACGCCGAGCGGATCCCCGCTGTCGTGGCGAGGATCGCGGAGCGAGAGGGCCCCGCGGCGGCCATCGCCGCGGCCGCTCCGGTCGCCGAGGTCTCGCGCCATCCCGACCTCGTGGCCGTGCTGATCGCAGCCGCCGAGTCCATGGGGGACGCCGAAACAGCCGCGCTCTGGCGCGAACGTCAGTCCGCCGCGGAGGCGGCCCTGGCGAAGCTCGACGGCTGAGAGCGCGCGAGGCGTCAGCTTCGCTCCCGCGCGAGGGCGCGCGATCGGACGAGGTGGAGCCCGGCGGGCGCGAGGTCCGCTCCTCCGCGCCGGGCTCCGCCGACCGTCCGAGACGCTGCCGCGCGCCTCGGTTAGGCTCGGGACATGCTCGCGCACTTCCTCATCGCCGCCTCGGTCGCGGGGGGCGAAGCCGATCCCGCTCCGGATGTCCCGCTTCCCAACGTCCTGATCGTCCTCGTGGACGATCTCGGCTACGGAGACCTCGGCGCCGGCCTCGTCGGGATGCCCGGAGTGGAGCATCACCGCACGCCGCACCTCGCGGCCTTCTCGGCCGAGTCCCTGGTGCTCACTCACGGCTACTCGGCCGCGCCGAACTGCGCC
>PKDJ01000053.1 GCA_002862545.1 Pseudomonadota bacterium | reverse complement strand
CGCGCGAGAGAGACGAACCATCACATCTGTTGTGTCCAGAGCCTCGGTCAGGTCGCAGAGCACCACTCTCGTGAAGCGCTCCCTCAACATCTCGCCTCCGTGTAGCGCGAGGCGTGTCTTTCCGACGCCGGCGGGTCCGACGAGCGACACTAGACGGGCGCCGTTGTCGACCTCCTGCGAGATGGTCCGCAGCTCCTTATGCCGCGCCACGATTTGGCCGCGACGGTGGGCATGCATCACGATTGGATCGTCGCACCGCGCCTCGAGGTGAGCCAACAGGGTCTCGCGTCGCGACGGATTCAAGTGCTTGAGGTGTTCGGAAAGCTTACGTCGGAGGGCGACTTCCGGGCGTCGATCGCCTGTCGCTGCAGCAGCGACGATGGCGTCGATGTTGAGGTGAGCGAGCGCTTCGTGTGCCTCCGGCAGGTTCGGGGAATGAACCAGAGCCGCCTGGACGCGTTGTTGGTGGGCGTGACGCAGTCTGCGGGCGTCCGCAACAGCGTCGCGATGGACGCTCCAGCAGACCCATCCGGCCTGGGAATCCGGGCTCTCGCCGAGCGCGGCCTCTGCGTCCTGCCACGCCTGCTCTGCAGCCGCCTCGGCGGTCTCGACCTCCAAGAAGAGCTGGTCAGCGGCCGCGAGCTCGGCCATGCCCCGTGACCGCTGCTCCGCGCCCTCAAGCCATTCCTGAAGTACGTCCCCGAATTCTGCTGCGGTGGCGTAGCGTTGGTTGGGGTCGCGAGCCATGGCGCGTTCGCAAGCTTCGACGAGCGCGTTTGGGTAGGCCGCGGACGCGGCTTGCTCCCGTGAACGAAGTGAGGGCGGTGGACCGGCGCGCACTTGCCTCACGATGTCTGCGGACTGCCCATCGTAGGCGGGTAATCCACTTATGATTTCATACAGTATCGCGCCGAGTGCATAGACATCGTAGCGCGCGTCAGGTTGGATGGGGTGACCGGAGATCTGCTCCGGCGCCATGTAGGCTGGCGTACCAGCGACGCGCCCCGCGCGGGTCTGATGCGCATCAGAGTGACTGCGATCGGTCTGGACCGGTCCTTCCTCGGTCGCGGCGTGCGCTGTGTCGACGGCCTTAACGAGCCCCCAATCGAGCACGAGCACCTCGCCGAAGTCGCCCACCATGATGTTCTGTGGCTTGAGGTCCCGATGAAGAACGCCGCGGCTGTGGGCATAGCTGATGGCCTCGCAGACTTGTCGGAGTGCATCGACCTTACGATGCAGGGTCCATACCGCTGCACCGGTGCCGGTACTTTGTGATGTGCGGATCAACACGTCGAGGGTGCTGCCTCGCACTTCCTTCATGGTGTACCAGTGTCGGCCATCTGGCAGGGTGCCTGCGTCGTAGACAGGGATGATGCCGGGGTGCTGCAGCTGTGCCGTTGCCTGCGCTTCGGCAAAAAAGCGGGCAGCGGAGAGGTCATTCATGCATCCATTGATGACCTTGAGGGCAACGATCCTGCCGAGAATGTTGTCACGAACGCGGCGCACCTCTCCCATACCCCCGCGTCCGAGAAAACCGAGGTCCTCATACCGCTCGAGGCCATCGATTGCCGCGTTGCCGACCCACGCGGTCGGCATCGCAGCCGGATGTGCGTCGTCAGAGGACCCATCCTCGAGTGTCGTGACATGGGTGCGTAGTGCTTCGAGGAGGTCATGAGCCGTAATGCCAGCAGCTAGGCCAGCCTCTATGTACCGGGTTGCGTCTCTCTGCATGCGAGCCTCTTCATCTGGACGTCGACACCGCAAGCAACCCGGCGTTTTCCATTCCTGCTTCGGCGGCTCTCGAGAACAACGGCCCGCAACATATCAGACCCCTGCACGCCCAAGGCGGGTTGGTGGTCGGGATGGCATGCGCATCGTGAGCCCGAGGGCGCCGCGCGCATACAGGGAGTCCAAGCACTGTGCCATTCAGACTTCGGCCGCTCTCAGGGCCTGCCGTCCTGGCGATGTGCGAGCCAGGGACCTACCGCGAGCCCGACGCGACTCGGGACGTGCACTGGTCGCGTAGGCCATGGGTTTCTAATAAAGGACGGCGCGGTGGCGAGGCCAGGTGTCATCGACCGAAGCCTTCGATGGGGGTTCATCATGGCTGACGTACGATGAGCGACGAGGAACGACAGCTTGCGCTGATGGATGCCGAACGGCTGCTGAGCGTGAGTCTGATCGACGAGCAGCAGGGTTTGGCTGAGTCAGCGCATGAGGCACGGTGCCGAGCGCTCGAGATTTACACGGCTCACGGACACCGGGAGGGCGAGAGCCGGGCGCTCGCGCATCTCGGCTCGGGATGCATGCACCACGGTCAGTATGACCAGGCCTTCAGCTACTTCAATCGTGCGTTGGGGATCGCGGAAGATGTCGGGGATGAGGACATGCAAGGGGCATGTGCCGGCAACATCGGCATGATTCATCAAATACAGGGGCGGCCGCAGCGTGCCGCGGCCTGCTTTGAGAATGCGCTCACGCTTCATCGGCGCACGGGGAATCGTCGCTTCCGGGGGCTGGTCTTGGGCTGGCTCGGGAGGCTGTACCAGGCAGAGGGTCGCCTTGCCGATGCACATGCTCTGGTGAGCGAGGCTCTCGAGATCCACACGGAGGTCGGCGATCAGGCCAAGATGGCTGCGACTCTCGGCAACATCGGAACCTTGCATGTCTCGGGTGGAGACCCCGCGCTCGGCCTTGAGTCATTCCGCCGCGCGTTGCAGATGCTTCGTCAGCTCTCCGTGCCAAAGACCAAGGCGATTGTGTACGGCAATATGGGCGATGCGCTCGCTGCCCTAGGCCAAGACTCCGAGGCGGAGGAGGTCTACCGTAAGTCGATCGCGATCAGTGATGACGTGCTGCCGAGTGCCGCAGGCGCGTTCCGGGGGGCACTCGGTCTGTTGCTTGCGCGGGGTGGGCGTCGCGAAGAAGCGACCGCACTCTTCGACGAAGGAGAGGCACTCGTGGCCATGCTGCCCGACGAGCACGTGAAGTTCCTCTGCAGGCGCGGCGAGTTCTACATCTTGGTGGGTGATGTCGGGGGGGCGAGGGAGGCGCTGCAGGAGGCCGAGAGCATTGCGGTCAACCTTCGCCTGTCAGACCACGGCGAGCTGGCCCGGGCCCTCCGCGACCTGTCCGTGCGCATCGAGGCGCACACCTAAGCGGTCCTCCGAGGCCGCGGGTGCGTCAGCAGGCGCCAGGCGCCGCACTCCTGAGCGAGCGCTTCCTGTGCTTGACCTCTAGCCAGAGCCGCGCGAGCTCTGCGAAGCTGTGCGACTCGAGGACCGCAGCGCGTGCCCCGGGGCGCCCACGTCCTGCCCGACATGCAGGAGGTCGCTGCTGGCGCGGTCGCTACCCGGTTCGGCTGACTGGGCTGGGGGTCAAGACCACAAAAGCCCCGGTGATCGCATCACCAGGGCTCACTCGAATTCCCCGTCGAAGGCGAGGAGTGAAGTGGCTCCCCCTGTTGGACTCGAACCAACGACACCCGGATTAACAGTCCGGTGCTCTAACCAGCTGAGCTAAGGGGGAACGACCCGCCGGGTATAACGACCGGCCCTGCAGGGCGTCAACGTCGACCGTGCACTCAGTACTGGTCGAGCCAGGCCTCCCGGACCGCCTGCGCACTTGTCTCGGGATCATCCAGGGCTT
>PKDJ01000209.1 GCA_002862545.1 Pseudomonadota bacterium | reverse complement strand
CGCGCGCGGCTGGTCGCCAAGACGGGGCTCGCTCCACGACCGGCGGTCATCGACGCGCTCTGCAATGCAGGACTCCTAGCCACAGACGGGAACAATCTCCGACTGACAGCGCAGGGTTTCCCCCTCGCAGACGGCGTCACCGGACGCCTGGTGGACGCTCTCATCCCGGTCGAGGGTCAGAAAGACGGTTAGGTCTGGCCAGTCACCCCGGGGAACGGTTGGCGACCCGCGACTTCTACAACGTGCTGGGCATCCCTCGCGACGCATCGCCTGACGATGTCAAGCGGGCCTACCGCGCCCTCGCACGCCGCTGGCATCCCGATCGCAATCCCGACGATCCGGATGCCGAACAGCGTTTTCGCGACATCACCGAGGCCTATCGTGCCCTCTCCGACCCCGAGAATCGGGCTCGCTATGACCGACTCGGGCCCCTCTATACGGAAGACGGCAGACCCCCGCGACCCGACGAGGTCGGGGAGATGCTGGGTGGAGTCTGGCGCAACATCTTCCGCCGCAAGGGCAAAGAGCGCGGCGAGGATCTCCGCTACACCATCTCGCTGTCCCTCGAAGACGTCGCCGCCGGAGTCGAGCGCGAGATCACGGTACCGAGGCGAGTGCGCTGTCGCACGTGCGCTGGCGATGGTGCCGATCCCAACGGTGGGAAGAAGACCTGCCCCGTGTGCAAGGGCAGCGGAAAGCCCACGGGAACGCGTCTGTTTCGTACGGACTGCTACCACTGCGATGGCCGTGGCTACAACGTCGAGAAGCGCTGCCCGACGTGCGACGCAGAGGGGCGCATCACCCTTGACGACATCCTGCGCGTCAAGGTCCCCGGTGGCGTGGCAACGGGCCAGAAGCTCAAGCTCGCCGGCAAGGGCAACGTCCCCAGAGGTCCCGGGGCGCCCGGCGACCTCTTCGTGATCGTGAACATTGCTGAGCACCCTCTGTTCCGGCGACGAGGCGAAGACGTGCTCGTCGAGCTGCCTCTCACCTTCGTCCAGCTCGCGCTCGGCGCGGACGTGGCGGTGCCCACCTTGGAGGGCCGCACCACCATCCGCATTCCAGCGCAGAGCCCCCCTGGCAAGGTCTTGCGGCTGGCAGGTCGCGGACTCCCGAAGGTAGGGCGCTCCATGCGCGGGGACCTTCACATTCAGCTTGTCCTCGAAGTTCCGACCGAGCTCGACGCATCCCAGCGTCAGGCTCTCCATGAGTGGGCCGACGGCCTCGCTCCTTCCCAGCACCCACGCCGTCTCGAGTTCGACGAGGCGGTTCGCTCCCGCGACAGTTGATGGCTCACCTTCTACGTGTACTTCTTCCTCTCCTCGCGCTCACCCTCGTGCCACCCGCGGAGGCCGGGCGCAGGCGACTCCCCGACGTCGTGGAGGACGCACTGGCGTTCGCCGTCACGGACCGCTCGAAGGCGCTGCGGCTCCTCGAAGAGGCCCTAGCCGCAGATCCCGACGGTAAGCACGCCGAGGTCATCACGGTTCACCTCGCCGAGCAGTGTCGGCTTGCAGGTGACGCGGAGACGGCCGAGGCCCGCTTCCGCGCGATCATCGCGGGGGCCACTCGCGGCCCCGACTACGAGGCAGCACGCCTAGGCCTCGCCCTGATGGAGAGCGGAGGCGAGCTCAAGCAGCGTGTGCGCTCGACGCTTCAGAGCGTCTCAGAGCGTGATGTGCTCGACACACAGAACGCCGATCGCTTTCTCGTTCTCGCCGCGGCGGCCGGCCGTGAGGGTGACGCCCGTGGTGCCGCTCAGAACGCCAAGAAGGCCCTCGCATTCGCCAGCGAAGATCCCGAGGTCTACGACCGCGTGAAGGCCGCACTCGACACGCTGTCCGCCGAGCCCGACGCCCCGCCACCCGCGCCGGCAGGTGCTCCCGCCACCAGCGGAGAGGGAGAGTCCCTCCTCGACCGTGCCGACGCAGCCCTGTACGCAAACGACCGGGAGAAGGCGCGAAAGCTCGCCGAGCAGGCGCTGGCAGCCGCATCGCCAGACTCCCTCGCGCATCGGTCGGCCACCTACATGCTCCGGCGTATCGATGGGCCCGCCGTGTCCCGGACCGTCGCCGTGCTGCTGCCGCTGTCAGACGCGAAGTACTCCGCCATCGGGCGTCAGCTGAAGGAGGCCTTCGAGCACGGCTACCAGGCCGAGAAGGGAGAGGCGCGACTGGTCTTCATCGAGTCTGGTGCAGGCCCCGAGGAGGGAGTCGCTGCTCTGGAGCGCGCCGTGTTTGACGAAGGTGCACTGCTGGCTGTCGGACCGCTCCTCTCGCCTCAGACAGAGCCGATGGTCGAGGCAGCCGAGGCACTGCGGATTCCCCTCGTCAGCCTGTCCCAGGCGCTCGAAGACCTCGATGACCTGGAGTGGACCGTTCAGGCCATGGTGACCCGCGGGGACCAGGTCGATGCACTCGTCGAGCAAGTCATGGAGCGAGACGGCATGGATGCCTTCGCGGTCTTCGCTCCGGCCAACAGCTACGGCGAGCAAGCGACGGCGTTGTTCCGGGAGAGCGTGGAGGCACGCGGGGGTGCCCTGACGGTCACGGGCACCTACGACCCCGCCTCCACGTCACTGATCCCAGCGGCGAAGGAGCTTGGCCGGAAGGACTACGGCTCGAGGGGCGTGGAGTTCGCGAAGCTGCGCAAGGAAGCCGAGGAGAGGGGCGGCAATCCCGACAGGGTCGTTCTGCCGCCGGCTCTCGACTTCGACGCCCTCTTCTTGCCGGAGAATGCCGCTCGGGTACCGATTGCCTGCGCAGCGCTGGCGTATGAGGAGTTCCCGATGGGCGACTTTCAGCCCACCAAGGAGAGCCCTCGGATTCCGCTCTTGGGCCTCAACGGCTGGAACAACGACAAGCTCGTCACGACGGGTGGCCCCTACACACGCGGTGGGATCTTCGTCGATGCCTTCGCAGTTCCTGGCGAAGAGGCCCCTTGGACCCTGGGACCAGACGCGGCTGCCTTCGTCGCCGAGTACCGCAACTCCCACGGAAGAACACCGAAGGCTCTGGAGGCCATCACGTCGGATGCCGGCCGACTGGTGGCGGCGGCCGTCAACATCGGAGCCGACGATCGACTGGCGATGCGTGAGGCCCTCTGGAGTGCAGAGGTCACTGGAGCCGTCACCGGCGCGACGCGCTTCGACGCCGAGTCACGACGAGCGGACCGCCAGCTGATGCTGCTGAGCCTGACCGCGGATCACATCGTTCCTCTGGATGTACAACGTTCACTGGCTGCTGAACAACAGTGAGGCATAGCCAAGCCCACCGGCGCTCTGGTAGCCTCGGACTCACTCACACCTGGGTGTAGAACTGGAACCTCCATCTCTGGATGGCCCTCGAAGAACCGGCCCTGGCGCCCCCGAGGCCACGTCACCGCAAGACGACGACCCGGACCCTAGTGGCCTTGAGCATCGTCTCATCCGCACCCTGCTCGACGCCGGTGCCGGACCGCTTCCTCTGCGCGTGTCCCCAGGTGATGATGCCGCAGTACTCAGCGACGGAACGGCCATCACGTCCGATGCACTCGTAGAGCAGGTACACTTCACACGCCTGACACCTCCGGAGGACGTCGGCTGGAAGACCCTCGCGGTGTCGGTGAGTGATCTGGCTGCCATGGGCGCTCGTCCTTCCTGGGCGGTGCTCTCCCTCAGCGTTCCGCGACGGTCGAGCG
>PKDJ01000288.1 GCA_002862545.1 Pseudomonadota bacterium | reverse complement strand
TCATGCGCTTCTTGCCCTTCTTCTGCTTCTCGAGGAGCTTTCGCTTCCGCGAGATGTCACCGCCGTAGCACTTGGCGGTGACATCCTTTCGCAGCGCCTTCACGGTGGTTCGGGCGATGACCTTAGAGCCAATCGCCGCCTGGACAGCCACCTCGTACATCTGCCTCGGAATGAACTCCTTGAGCTTGCGGGTCAAGGAGCTGCCCTTGCGGTACGCCTGCGCCCGGTGGCAGAGCATTGACAAAGCGTCGACAACATCGCCGTTGAGCAGGACATCTACCTTCACGAGGTCGTCGTCTCGCCACCCCGTGATCTCGTAGTCCATTGACGCGTACCCTCGACTCACGCTCTTCAGCTTGTCGAAGAAGTCGAACACGACCTCCGCATAGGGAATGTCGTACACGATCCGGACGCGACCAGGAGCGGTGAAGTCTAGCTCCTGCTGTTCTCCACGTCGCTCTTGACAGAGCTTGAGTACGGGACCCACGTAGGTGTCCGGACAGTAGATCGTCACTCGCGAGATCGGCTCGGCGACTGCAGCGATCTCCCCCGGCTCCGGCAGACGCGAGGGGCTCTGGATCTCCAGCTCGTCACCTGACTTGGTGCGGCAGTGGTACACGACCGACGGTGCTGTGGTGATCAGGTCGAGGTCGTACTCCCGCTCGAGTCTCTCCTGCACGATCTCCATGTGCAGCAGGCCCAGGAAGCCGACGCGGAATCCGAGACCGAGTGCGTCACTGACCTCAGGGTCGACGGTGATTGCCGCGTCGTTGAGCTGGAGCTTCTCCAGGGCGTCACGAAGGTTGTCGTAGTCGCCAGAGTCCACCGGGTAGATGCCGGAGAAGACCATCGGCTTGATCTCTTCGAATCCATCCAGTGGCTCGGTTGCTCCGCCCAGCTGGTGCGTGACGGTGTCGCCGACGCGCGCGTCCCGAAGGTCCTTGATCGAGGCCACGACGAAGCCGACCTCGCCTGCCTCTAGGCTCTGCCGCGACACCGCTCCCGGCGTGAAGACACCGAGCTTGGTGACCTCGTAGCGTGCTCCGCTGGCCATCATCACGATGCGGTCGCCCTTGCTGAGCCGGCCCGCGAACACGCGGACCAAGATGATGACGCCCACGTAGGTGTCGAACCAGGAGTCGATGATCAGGGCCTGCAGCGGCGCATCGACATCGACTGACGGAGGCGGGATGTGGGTCACGACCGCCTTCAGGACATCTTCCACGCCGAGGCCCGTCTTTGCGGAGCACATCACAGCGTGCGTGGTGTCGAGGCCAATCCCCTCCTCGATCTGCTCGAGAACCTGCTCCGGCTGGGCGCCCGGGAGATCGACCTTGTTGATGACAGGTATGATCTCGAGGTCGGCCTCGAGCGCCAAGTAGACGTTGGCCAAGGTCTGCGCCTCGACACCTTGAGCGGCGTCGACGACCAGCAGTGCTCCTTCGCAGGCCTGGAGCGACCGGCTGACCTCATACGTGAAGTCGACGTGGCCCGGGGTGTCGATCAGGTTGAGCGTGAACGTCTCGCCGTCAGGCGTCGTGTAGTCGAGGGTGGCCGTCTGTGCCTTGATCGTGATGCCCCGCTCCCGCTCGATATCCATCGAGTCGAGGAGCTGGGCCTTCATCTCGCGCTCACTCACGGCACCGGTCCGCTCCAGCAGACGGTCGGCCAGCGTTGACTTGCCGTGATCGATGTGCGCGATGATTGCGAAGTTGCGGAGGGACTGGGTCCGGCTCACGGTGCACTCCAGGCGCAGGTCGGAAGGCTATCCGGTCCGGTCACCTCCTGCAGAGCGTTTGCCCCTCTGGGGCGCCTGCGGTATACGGGCCCGTCATGTGGGGTGGGCGGCGACTTGATGCCGCGGCCCCCATCTAGTCTCGGCGCCCAAGAGCGCGGATTTCGAGGAGTGACTGTGGCCAACCACAAGGACGCCATCAAGCGCAACAAGCAGAACGCCGTCCGCAGGACGCGCAACCGCGCTGGGCGCACCCGCATGCGGAACCACATCAAGAAGGTCCGCGCCGCCGTCGAGGCCGGTGATCACGCGGCCGCCATGGATGCACTGAAGGACGCAACGAGCGTCATTCAGCGCGTCGCGTCGAAGGGCATCATCCACCGCAACCAGGCGAGCCGCCGGATTGCCCGCCTGAACGCCGCTGTGAAGGCCCTCGCCTAGCGATGGCACCCGGCGTCACGCGCCGCGCTCGATGAGGTCGAAGACCAGCGCCTCGAGCACCCGCGTGGCACCGGCGCGATGCCCATTCATGGCGCTGTGAGCCTCTCGGAGTCTCGTGTAGACGGCTCCAGCGTCAAAGGCATCTGCGACGAGTCTCTTCTGCGCTCGCCGAAGCACGGGTGGGCGGACCTTCGTCCGTCTCGACACTTCCCTGGCGTCCGCACCCGCCAGCAACAGCTCGCGGGCAACGAGTAGCTCCCGCGTCTGCCAGAGGAGCATCGCTAGAAGGCGCCTCGGGTCGTTCCCCGAGTCCAAGAGTCGGTGAAGCGTACCCAGGGCTAGGTCGCGGTCCCCACTGGCGACGCCGGTGGTGAGGTCCCAGATCGTCGCCTCGGCCAAGACGGTACCGACGGCCTCGATGGCCTCCGACGAGATCACCTCGTCGTCACCGACGTATGTTGCAATCTTCTCGACCTCCCTCTCTATCAGCGACAGGTCGGCGCCCACCACCTCGACGAGCAGCTCTGCATCCCGCTGTGAGAGTTGCTTGCGCAACCTGCCAGCCACCTCGATTGCGAAGCGGGCAGGCTGAATGGCGCGGGTAGACAGGGTGCACTTCAGTCCCACGATGGCGGCACGCTTGTCGACGGTATCGAGTAGTTTGGCCCTAGCCTTTTCTCTCGCCTTGAGCTTCTCTGCCAGGACGACCAGCGCGGTCGTCTCAGGCGGTCGCTCCAGGTAGCTGACGAGTGCTTCCCAGAAGGCGTCGCTGGCGTCGTGCGCGCCGCGAATGACCACGAGCCGCCGAGACGACATCATCGGCAGTGTTCGCGCGGCCGTCAGGGCCTGCATCGGATCGTCTTCGCCACATCGGCACATCGTCACATTGAATGCAGGCACACCAACGACCGGCAGCGCGGCACTCATCACTGCCTCCACCGCCTGCTCCATGAGCGGTCGAGCATCCCCGACGACGAGATAGATCGGCTTGAGCCCGTCCTGTTCGAGCGACTTCCGCAGCTGTGGCAGCGACATGACGCCTCCGGGCTGGCACCTAACCTGCCGCCGACGCCTCCCAACTTGTTGACAGGTGGGGCTGCAGGACAGCATGGTGCATGGGCACGAGGGTTCCATGCACCTCCGCTCGGCCTTGCCTTGCTTGCTGTTCTCCGGCGCCGCCTCCGCCTACGAGCCTCCGGAGCGCCCGCCATTTCAGTTCGAGAACATCGCCCCTGAGCGTGGTGACACGCGGGCGTGGGTCTACGAGCTGGGGTTTCGCGCGCGCAGGCTGAGCGTCCCGCGCAGCGTGCTGTCCGGACGGTACTTCGACGCCAGCGCACCCAACTGGGCGTACATCGAAGATCGCCCCGCAGTCGCCGGCCAGGCACTGGGGCTGGAGGTCGTCATCCGCGGTGAGCGGTCCAATGGCTTCTTCTTCGCCGAGTTCGCAGATTCGACGATGCGCGGCGGCTACTGGGACAGCATCGAAGATCCGGCCGACCACCTGAACGGCGAGTACCTTCAGCCCTCCGAGTCTTTCGGGCTGGCGATCCTAGGTGCCGACTA
>PKDJ01000052.1 GCA_002862545.1 Pseudomonadota bacterium | reverse complement strand
AGGCCGCCGCCAAGGGCGAGACAGACCGCGTCCGGCTGGGACGCGCCCTGCAGATTCAGGCTCTCGCGACGGTCGGGGAGACGGAGCAGCTCAAGCAAGCGATTCGGGACCACGCAGCTGCGCTCGACGACGCGGAGCCAGACCCGTCCTGGGCACTCCTCGACAGCTTCGGCACAGCGCTCATCCGTCACGAGTCCGACAAGCTGTGGATGTCCAGTGTGGGCCACCGCACACCGCTCGGAGCACTCGGCACGTTTGCGGACGACCCCTCCCCCGCCGACGCGCTCGATCCCGCGCTCGATGGAATCCTCGACAGCATCTTGGGGTCCGAGCCCACAGACGCCCCAGACATGACCTCAGAGAGCTCCTCCGACGAGGTGCCCGACACGGAGAGCAACGAATGAGCTGGTTCCGAAGCCTCCTCGCCGCAGCCGCACTGACCCTGCCCAGCGTGGCTGCCGCAGGCTCGCTCACCATGTGCGTGTACGACCCGGGTGGCGCAGCCGGCGACGCCTTCCAGGCGGCGAAGAAGTACCAGACCGCTGCCCTGCAGTGGGGCGCAACGCTTGAGCTCAAGCCGTACACCAGCGAGAGTGTCGCCGCGGCTGACTTCCGGAACGGCAAGTGTGACGCCGCAATCCTGACTGGGGTGCGCTCCCAGCAGTTCTCCAAGGCGGCCTACAGCATCGAGTCGATGGGAGTGATCCCCAGCTACACCGCCCTCGAGGCCTCCCTCGGCACGCTCGCGAAGGAGGCCGCAGCAAAGCTCATGGTCGCCGGCGACTACGAGGTGGCCGGCGTGTTCCCCGCGGGTGCCGTCTACCTGTACATCAACGACCGGTCGGTGATCAGTCTCAGCGCCTTGGCCGGTAAGAAGATCTGCACGCTCGACTTCGACCCCTCGGCCAAGTTCATGGTCGAGCACATCGGAGCACAGGTGGTTCCAGCCGACGTGGGCACCTTCGCGAGTCTCTTCAACAACGGCAGCTGCGACATTGCCTACGCCCCAGCGACCGCCTACGGCCCGCTCGAGCTGTACAAGGGACTCGGCGACGGCGGCGGCATCGTCAAGTTCCCGCTCTCCCAGCTCACGCTTCAGGTCCTCATCCGGAGCAGCGCCTTTCCGGACGGTTTTGGGCAGACCTCGCGCACGTGGTCGGCAGCCGAGTTCCAGAGCGTGCTGGAGCTCACGACGAAGGCCGAGGCCGATGTCGACCCGAAGTACTGGGTCGAGGTCCCCGACGGTGACTCCGCCAAGTACGTCGCGATGTTCAAGGAGGTGCGTACGCAGCTGGTCAGCAAGGGCGTCTATGACGCGACGGTCGTGAAGCTGCTCGAGGCAATCGCGGCAAAGTACCCCTGACCGTAGTACGTGCACCGGCCCACCGGGAGCTGCTGGAGCCGGGATGAGCGACCCCCACGGCCAAGCCGGGCCGCTGCGCACACTCATGGCCACGCTACCCGCGCTGGCACTGCTGTTCCTGCTCGTCGCCCACTGGACCGCGACCCGTGCAAGTGGCCAGCTGATCGCTCTCGGGGAGTCCACGTGGACCGGATATGCGGCCGATCTTCGGCGAGACCTCGCCAAGCCGACCCCTCCGACGCCGGCCGCCGATGCTGCCGCCGATGACGCGCTGATCGGGGAGCTGCTCGACGGCGACGGAGCCGGTCACGCGGACGATGTGCTCATCGGAGAGCTGCTCGCCGACGACTCCCCGAGTCCTGACGACAAACCGCCGTCCAACACAGCCGATGATGCTCTCATCGGGGAGCTACTGGCTGACGAGGCGGAGCCCATCAACCAGCCCGACGATGAGCTCATCGGAGAGCTGCTCGCCGACGACACCCCCGAGCGTGCAGAGGGTGGCGAGACGACTGGCGCCAAGCCTGATGATGCACTCATCGGGGAGCTGCTCGGCGAGCCCGCTCCGCCACCCGCCGCGCCTGATCCGGAGGAGGCCTACGGGGAGGCCCTCCTCGCCTGGCAGGCACGAGAGGCGCGGCTCACGCCCGCAGTGGTCGCCTACCGGTCCGTGGACCGTGCCGTGGCGGCCTTCGCGTCGTGGGGCTCCGACCACCTCAAGCACGCGTTGGTGCTCTTGGTGCTGCTCTGCGGGGGCGCCGCCACGCTCGCACGGTCCCACATCGCTCTCCGGCCAGCCCAGAGCATGCTGGAGGCGCGTACAGCAGACGCCTCCACGGCTCTGGCGGGACTATTGGTCGCCGCCTCTTGCGCCCTGCAGTGGAGCAGAAACGCCGCCTCGGGCATTGAGGTCTTCGACCAGGACCTGCTCGTGCTGTGGGGAATTGCCTTCGCGACCATCGCATCTGTGGCCATCTTCCGCCTGATACGACCCGGAGCGCTCGAAGACGGTGGCACACTCGGGCAGGCCATGCTGGCTGTTCCTCTCTTCGCCAGCATGACCTTCATCGCGAGCACCTGGTTCCTCGTGGTCGAGCACTACCCCGAGGGCCTCGCCGTCTACCTGCTCAAGCTCGCCGAGCACGCACAGCTCTACGTCTTCGTCGGGCTCTATGTCTGGGCGGGCATGCTGCTCAAGCGGACCCACATCGCGCGAGCGACCTTCGGCCTGCTGCGCCCGTTCCGCATGGGCCCCGAGCTACTCGCCGTCGTGATCGTCGTCGGCGCCGCACTCCCGACAGCGTACTCCGGCGCCTCAGGGATCTTCGTGATCGCGGTGGGCGCGCTGGTGTTCGACGAGCTGATTCGCGCAGGCGCGAGGCCGCAGCTCGCCCTCGCGACGACAGCCATGTCCGGGAGCCTCGGCGTCGTCCTTCGGCCATGCCTCCTCGTGGTGATCGTGGCCTACCTCAACCCACCGACCACGGACGTGCTCTATGGCTGGGGAAGGTGGGTCTTCATCCTCTCTGCCAGCCTGTTCGCGCTCGCCGTGCTCCTGACCAGAGATGGCCCGCTCCTCCAGCGAGACCCACGCCAGGCGCTGCCCGAGGTTCTGTCGGGCCTGCGGCCCATCGCCGGCTACGCCGCCCTGTTCGCGGCGGTCGTGCTGGCGTTCTGGCTGGGCCTCGACACCAAGCTCGACGAACACAGCGCACCCGTCATCCTCCCGGTCGTGCTGTTGGCGGCCATGTGGGGAGAGAGCTGGCTGGCTCGGTCCAGTGAGCCCGATTCGACTGCTTCATCTCCGACGCTCCTCGATGCAACGTCAGAGACCACCCTGCACGTTGGAGCCCTGCTGCTGCTCATGGGGCTCTCGATCGGCCTCGGCGGGGTGTTCGAGCGCAGTGAGGTGATGGAGCTGGTGCCCGCGAGTCTCGGCGCTCGGTGGATGACGATGGCGATGCTCGTGGTGGTACTGGTGGTGATCGGCATGACCATGGACCCTTATGGTGCTGTGATCCTCGTCAGCGCCACCATCGCTCAGGTGGCCTACGACGCCGGGATCCACGAGGCGCACTTCTGGATGGTCGTGCTCGGAAGGTTTCTCGGGATGCTGGTTGGATCTCGAGCGTCGTGTCAACCCTTACTCTCAGATGGATCTTGGCCGGACGGGGTGGGCATGTGCGTGTCTCAGAGTCTGGGCCTCTTTGCGGCGTGTGTGTACTCGGCGCTTCAACGGGTTGCGTGCGATGCTGACGTCGGCGTGGAAATGTTGTCCACGTATTGGCGAAGACCTCCTGAAACAATGAGTCCGCGCATCGGCTGATGCACTTGTGCCAGGACGTCGTTTCCCATGCTGAGAACAAACCCCCTGATCTGGAGGTGGAGATTGAGAGGT
>PKDJ01000182.1 GCA_002862545.1 Pseudomonadota bacterium | reverse complement strand
CACCTGCTCGGGATGGTCGTAGCGAAGCTTGAGGTCCGCATCGTAGCGCTCTTGGGCCATCACCTCGTTCTCGGTGAGCCACCCCGAGAGCTCCTCGTCGGAGATCTCGACATCACCGAGGAACGAGAACTCCCGCACAGTGGTGTAGGAGATGTCGACCTTGGTGTTGGCCTCCCTCCACGCCCTGCGCACGACCGGCTCGGAGACGGTCGCGCCGAGCTGAACGAGCTGCTGCACCTTCTCGCGCCGGATCTGCTCCCGGAGTCGAGCCTCGAAGGCCTCCCGAGTGAGCTGTGCGTACTTCAGCTGCCGCTCGAAGAGCTTCATGTCGAACTGGCCATCGCCGTCATGATTCGCAGGGTCATCGATGATCCGGGCCGCGACCTCGTCGTCGGAGACCGTGATCCCGAGCTCAACCGCACCCTGTCGAATCAACTCTCGGTCGATCAAGACGTCTTTGACGGTCTCACCGAGCTGGTTCTGCTCCTCGTCGGAGAGAGTCCGCTGCAGGCGGCTCTCCTGATAGCGCTGGAAGTTACGAAACTCCCGGTTGTAGTCGGTCGACATGATCATCGAGCCGTTTACATCCGCCACGACGTTCGCTTGGTCGCCCTGAGGGGAGGCGTACCAGAAGACGAACGAGAGAATGACGACGAACATCACGACCTGCATGAAGCTCGAGTCCGAGCCCGACCGCAGCTGTTCGAGGACCGACATCCGCCACACCTCCAGCGTGGAGCTGCTTCTCACAGCTCTACAGCGGCAGCGCCTATCGCTACGTCGCCTACGATGCCACCAGCGGGACGGCCCGAGCGCTTGCTCTCACATCTTCCAGAGCTCCTCGAGCGTGTCCCGCTCCAGTGCGTTTCGCTGGTAGCGCTTGCGGGCGCGAGGCAGCCACTCCCGCTGGTTTTCCTGTCGTGCGTCGCTTTTGGGATGCGTTGAGAGGAACGCCGGGAGGCCTGATGCGCCGGCGACCTCCTCCATCCGGTCCCAGACCTTGATCGACTCCGCGGGTGGGTAGCCGGCCTCGGCCATGTACATCATACCGATCACGTCAGCCTCGGACTCATGCATCCTCGAGAAGGGAAGCACGACGCCCACCGTAGCCCCGACGCCGAGTGCGCCCAAGATCACAGCGCGGTCCTTGGGCTTCACAGTCGTGTTGTTGGCCATGTAGACCTCGAGCCCCACGAGGCCGCCGAGCAGCGTGAGCTGCTGGCTCATGCGCTCCGACCCATGGTTGGCCGTGGCATGGGCGACCTCATGGCCCATGACGAAGGCCATGCCTGCTTCGTTCTTGAGTGCAGGCAGAATCCCCGTGTAGAACGCGATCTTTCCACCGGGTAGACACCAAGCATTCACCATGTCGTCGTCGACGATCATGGAGAACTGCCAGTCGTACTTGGGCTCGGCGGCTGCTCGGCTGATCCGCCGTCCGACCCGGGCGAGAATGTCGGCGTCTTCGCCCTGGCGCTGGATCTTCTCACCGGCGAGCATCGTCGTGTAGGTCGACGCGCCGATCCCACGCATCAGGGAGTTCGGGATCAGGTTGTACTGCAGCCTGTTGGTGTACGGAACCTTGGCGCAGGCCACGACGAGCGCCCCAATCGCCAGAATGGTCGCAGTGCTGCGTACCAGCGTGTGCATAGCTCTCTCCAGCAGGTCGACCCGCCCATCTCGACGCGCGACCAGCCCGCGCCATTCCGTCCACACAGTAGCACTGCGCCCTCCATGACAGCCCCTCTCGCGAAGACTCTGTTCTCGGAGGTTGCAGAGGGGGGGCGCTGGCCACTAAACTCGGGCTCCCCTTCCCTCCTCTCCCTCCCCCTCCCTCCCTCCCCGGAATCCCGTATGTTCAGCGCCGTGCTCGGCCTGTTCTCGCAGGACGTCGCCGTCGATCTCGGAACAGCACGCACGCGCGTCCACCAGCGTGGGCTCGGACTCGTGTGCGACCAGGCCACGCTGCTCAGCGTTCAGACGGACGTCAGAGGCCGACGGAGCGTGGTGGCCATCGGTGACGACGCCCTGCCGATGCTGGGTCGCACCCCGCAGGACCACGAGGTGGTGGCCCCGATCGCCGGCGGCCGCATCACGGACTTCGAGGCGTGCGAGGCCCTTCTGCTTCAGCTCATTCGCGAGATACATGGAAGAAACAGGTGGATGCGCCCCCGGATGGTGGTAGCAGTGCCCCATGGCGCGACCCCCATGGAGACGCGCGCGATTCGGGATTCCTGCGAGTCGGCAGGGGCGCGCGAGGTCCAGCTCGTGCCCCGCCCCGTGGCGGCGGCAGTCGGAGCCGAGCTTCCCGTCGAATGCGCCGCCGGCCATCTGGTGGTCGACATTGGTGCCGGCATCACCGAGGTGTCCGTCGTCGCCCTGCATGGCGTCGTCTCGGGCTGTGTCGTTCCAGGAGGCAGCGGTGGCTTGGATGCCAGCCTCGCGAAGTGGTTGGGCAGAGAGCGTGCCCTCCTGGTCGGTTCGGAGACGGCCCGCAGGCTGAAGGAGACCCTCGGAAGTGCAGATGTGGAAGCCGAGCCAGCGACCGGCGAAGCCCGCGGGCGATGCCTGCGCGCGGGCGTCCCCCGCTCGGTTGCCATCACTCGCCGGGAGATTGCCCAGGCTCTGACGCCAGGAATCACTCCGATTGCCGACGCGATTAGGCGAACCCTCGAGCAGGCCCCCCCCGAGCTCGCCTCCGACATCGTCGACAACGGCATGGTCCTCGTCGGGGGAGGGGCAGTGCTTGACGGCCTAGACCGCACGCTCTCCCACGCGACAGGTCTCGCGGTGGTGGTCGCAGACGACCCTGCCCTCGCAGTCGCGCGCGGGGTCGGTCGAATGCTCGACGAGCCCGACCTCCTGGCCCAGGTCGCGACCGCCTGAGACGACGAGCAGAGGCGCTCGCATCGGACGGCCGGACGAGGTAGGGCCGCCGGCGGAGGGCGCATGCGAATCGTCATCGTCTCGAGCGAGGTCTCTCCCTACTCCAAGAGCGGTGGGCTCGGGGACGTCTGTGGAGCGCTGCCGTCCAAGCTCGCCGCCAGAGGACACCAGGTCCTCGTCGTCTCGCCTGGCTACGGCTCCATTGATCGCGAGCGCTATGGCTTCGGCAATGCGGGGCATCCGCTTCGGGTTCACCTCGGCAATGGCCCGCAGGACGTCCAGTTCTCCCACGCATCCATCGACGGGGCAGACCACCTGCTGGTGGAGCACCCCATGTACGACCGCGATGGGCTCTACGGGGACCAAGGCGGAGCCTATCGAGACAACCACCTTCGCTTCGCGCTGCTATGTCGAGCCGCCATCGAGGCCGCCAGGCGCTACCCACTGCCGAACGGAGTGCTGGGTGAGGACGTGGTCTTCCACGTCAACGACTGGCAGGCCGCCCTCGTTCCCGTCTACCTCGAGGCTCTCTACCGACCACTCGGCTTGTTTGCGAGAGCCGCTACGGTCCTGACCATTCACAACCCCGCGCATCAGGGACGCCTCCCCGGCTCTCTGTTCGCGGACTTTGACCTCTCCCCCCGGTGGTTCGGCCCGACCGGGGTCGAGTGGTATGGCGATGTCGGCATGCTGAAGGGGGGGTTGCTCCACGCCGATGCCTTGACGACCGTCTCTCCAAACTTCGCGCGGGAGGTCACGACCGGCGATGGTGGGTTTGGGCTGGACAGCATCCTGCGTCTTCGTCGCTCCGACCTCTACGGCATCCTCAACGGCATCGACACGACGGTCTGGGACCCCGAGACCGACCCCCACATCGACGCCG
>PKDJ01000095.1 GCA_002862545.1 Pseudomonadota bacterium | reverse complement strand
CACAGCACGGTCGGTCCGCGGCACCGGGTCGCCGGCGCCGTTGCTCGAACACCCGCCAAACAGGGGGGTGGCGCATGAAAGGCACCCGCTCATACGTACGCATGCGGAGGAGGCCCCGATGGCCAACAGGTCAGACCCCGTACCGCTTCACCCAAAGCATGAGCTGAGACGAGTCGACACCCAGGATGGATTTGCGTTCGCGCTTCCGGATGTCGAAGGTTCCGCGCACCTTGGCCGCCGAGTAGGTCGGTGGGGTGTGGCCATCATGGCAGTCGCCATAGCTGGGGCCTTGGCCTCGATGTACTCGGTTGTATCGAGTCACAGTCTGCTTCCGATCTGGCTTTACGTTGCCGCAGCGTCGGTGTTGGCCGTGCTCTTGGTTCGCCAAGCATGGATCCGTGCCGTGTGGTGGAAGCTCGCCGCTACCCAGTCAGGCCTGGTGGTCGACCGGATCTACAAGTCTGCGGGCCAGGCAGTCGCGGTGGCCGACCTCCGCAACATGTCAACCCCGCCCCGTTCGTCCAACCTTCCGGGCAAGCAGCACATCCCGTGGACCAGCATCGAGCGAATTGGCCACACCGACTACTCGATCGTGGTGAGTCTCAGTGACGGCCAGCCCATCGAGATCCTCTGCGAGACGACCCCCAAGGTCGACATCGCTCGCGTCGCCACCGAGCTCGAGGAGGTCGCTGCCCGCATGCGCGCTGGCGTCATCCAGACGGAGGAAGAGGCTGAGAAGGCGCAGGCGCAGCTTCGCCAGATGATGTCCCAGAGCACGGCCAACCCCACCTGACTTGCACGCCGCCGCTGCACGCCCGTCAGCGCCTCCTCACACCGAGAGGTGCCCAAGCAGCGTCGTGGCCGCGAGCTGACCCAGCTTGTCGGAGGCCTGGGGGTTCGCCCCCGTGATCAGCGGGGCCGGGCAGGTGGTGCCGATTCCCAGCTGTGGATCGTCGCTGGCAAGCGGGTGACTCCGCACCCTAGCGATCAAACGCAACCGAGTTGCAAGAGTATGGCGGTTGCAGTAGATCGCGAGGCCTGTCGTGAGAACGCCGTCCACGTCGCGGGCGGCTCCCTCTGCCTCCGGAGCGTGCATGCGTGCGCCCTGTCCACCCCCTGCCCGGTCCTGCACGCTCCACGTGTGCACGTCGTGTCGAACGCCCGGCACGCCCAGGGAGCCGCGCGAGAATCGGCAGGGTAGTCAGCTTCATCTCGCGCTGCGCGAGGCGGTGGCGGCGAGCCCTCTTCGTGATCGGGTTCAGGTTCGGGACGCGGAGTGCCTGAGTCTCTGCCCCCGGCCGTGTGGACTGGCCCTGTCCTCCCCGGGTGCGTGGACGTACCTGTTCGGGGATCAGCGTCCTGACCTGAGCATACCGGGAATCCTCGAGTGCATCGCGCTCTACCTCGACCGTGTCGATGGCTTCATGGCGCGGGCCGATCGCCCACCAGGGCTGCGCGCGAGCATCCTCGGTCGTGTGCCGCCGCGTGAGGAGGCGCCATGCACCTAGCCGAGGGCGTCTTGCCGCTGTCGCAGGCGGCCGGCTGGAGTCTCGTCGCGGCGGCCGCGCTCGGGTGGAGCCTCCGCGGAGAGCAGAGGGCACGCCAGGAGGAGACCTCCTCCGTCATCATGAGCGGGGCGACCAGCCTGCTCTTTGCGGCGACGCTCATCCCGCTGCCCGTCCCGGTGGTGGGAGCGACCAGCCACATCTGCCTCACGCCCGTGCTCGCGCTCGTCGTCGGCACGCGGCGGATCGTCTGGGCGACCTTCTTCGTGCTCCTGCTGCAGGCCGTGTTCTTCGCGCACGGCGGGCTGACGACGCTCGGGGTGAACACCCTGACCCTCGGCTTCATGGGGCCTCTCGCCACCGTCGCGCTCTGGTCGCTGCTGCGACGCCTCGGTGCCCAGGGCGCGCTCGGACTCGGGCTCGCCTGCGGATTCGGGGGCCTGCTGGTGTACGTCGTCGACGCGGTCGTGCTGGCTGCAGCCCTGTCCGACACAGCCCAGCCGATGGTGACGTTCACGGGCGTGGTCATGGGGTTTGCGCCGGTCCAGGTGCCGCTGGCTGTGCTGGAGGCGGCGGTCTCCGTGGGCATCGTGCGTCTGCTTGCCGAGCGTCGGCCCGATCTTCTGCCCGAGTCGCTTCAGGCGCTGGGGAGGGCCACCCTGGCGGGGGCCTCGACCCTGGCCCTGCTGCTCGTGATCGGCCTGTCGGGCTGCACCTATGAGGGCATCGATGGCTCCGTCTTCGGTGCCGTTGCCGAGGCCGCCGGAAAGCCGCCCACAGACAGCCTGGTCGACCTCAGTCAGGGGGAGCTCGGTCTCGCCATGTCCATCGTCGTGCTCTTCGGGCTCGGGTTCGTGGCCGGGCGCAGCTGGGAACAGGCCCACCTCGGCTCAGACGATGCATCTGCACGCTGATCACGCGCTGTTCTTCGAGCGGCGCCAGCCGCTCTGGCGCGTGGTGTCGGCCCTCGTGCTCACTGCCGGGGTGCTCGTCGTGAACACGAGCGCCTCCAGCCTGCCCGTCTCCTCGGTCGGCTGTGGCGCCGCGGCCAGCTTGCTCGCCGTGTCTCGGATCCGCCGGGTCGAGATCGCACTGACCTGGGCCCTTCTGCTCGGCGTGGCTGCCGGGATCGGGGGGCTGTTCTTTCAGGAGGGCGCGCACGCGTTCTGGGCGACGGCGGCCCGGGTCTTGTGTGGTGTGCTGTGGGTCCTGTGGCTCGGCACGCAGCTGGACTGGGCGTCGCTGCGGCAGCTGCTGCTGCGGGTGGGGCTGCCCGCCGGTGTGGTGGGAACGCTGGATCATGCGCTGATGCATGGTGTGCTCACCCAGCGGGAGTGGGTGCGTCGGCGCGACGGAGCACGGCTCCGGCTGGGAGCGGCTCATCTTCCACTGGCTACGTGGAGTCGCCTCCTCGGTGAGGGGGCTCTGCAGGCGTTCGTCCGTCTCGAGCGGGTGGAGGAGAGTGGACTCCTCCGCAGCAGCGTCCCGGAAGAGGACGGGTGCGATGAGGGTGTGTCCATCGAGCAGGTCGACATCGCACGCGGTGACGAGGTGGTCCTCCGTGGCGTGGAGTTGGTGTGCCGGCCGAGGGAAGTCGTGGTCCTGTGTGGGCCGAGCGGCGCGGGAAAGTCGAGCCTGCTGCGCGTCCTCGCCGGTCTTGATGCGCCCGCATCCGGTGTGCTGAGTCGCCTCGGGACGGCGCTGACGCCCGAGACCCCCCTGAGCGGACGCCTCGATGGACGGGTGGTCCTGCTCAGCCAGAACCCCGAGGATCACTTCGTCGCCAGCACCGCGGCCGAGGACATCACCTGGGCCCTGAGGCAGCGGGGAGTGGACGCGAGCGAGGCGCACCGCCGCTGTGTCGAGATCGCCCGTCAGCTGCGCATCGAGCACGTGCTGGAGCGGCCCTGCCATGCACTGAGCTTCGGGGAGCAGCGCCGGGTCGCCCTCGCCGGTCTGCTCGTGCTCCAGCCGAAGCTGCTGCTCCTCGATGAGCCCACCTCGGGCCTCGACCCCGTGGCGGCCCACGAGCTGTGCACCCTCGTTGACGAATCTCTGCAGCGCTGGGGCGGCAGCTGTGTCTGGGCGACTCACGACCGGCACGCGCTGCCGTCCCGGGCCCAGCGGGTGGTGCTGCTGCGTGACCAGCAGGTCCTCTTCGACGGACCCGTCACGGAGGGACTGTCCCGGCCCTGGTTGATCCGTGCAGGACTCGCGGTTCCGCGCGACGAGGAGGAAGCATGCTGATCGGCACGTCACCCAGACGGCCGAGCCGTCGCGTGATTGGCGCGCTGAAGCGGTCTCTTCGGGAGGCGCTGGCGCTGTCCGACGATGCGGTGGTCACGATCACCGAGCTGGCGTGCCGCGAGGAAGGCTGTGCGCCCGTCGAGACGGTGTTCGGACTCCTGCGACCCCAGCAGCCACCGCTGCGACACACGGTGCACAAGCCCGCC
>PKDJ01000096.1 GCA_002862545.1 Pseudomonadota bacterium | reverse complement strand
GCCGACGAAGTCCAGGCCCTGCCCGGCGTGCCCCGGCCCCAGGCCTGGGCCGCGACCGCCGACTGGGCACAGGACTGCCTGGAGCGAGCAGAGGCCCTCGACCCCACCGACGACGAGACCTTCCACACGCTCCGACGGAGGGTGCGTCGCGTGCGCTACGGCCTCGAGTGGCTCGGCGAAGACAGCGAGGCCGTCAAGCGCGTTCAGGCGGTCCTCGGTCGGATGAACGACGCCTCGGTCACCCTCGACCACCTCACCCGCTGGGGAGGGCCTGCGCCCGAGTGGGCCGATGCCCTCGAAGCCGAGCTACACAGCCTGCGCGCCGAGGGACAGGCGAGCTGGAGCCGAGAGCGCGACCGATTCGCAGAGCTCGCCGCTCTCCGGTGAGCGCGACTGCAGAGGCCCGCCGCGTCGAGCCGCCACACCGACTCCACCCGAGCCCATGAGCGGGATGCTAGCCAGCGCCGAAGGTCTCGCCGGCGCCGAGGGTGGGCCCGAAGACCGCATCCCACTGGTCAGCGGTGTAGGCCCGAGCGATTCCCGGGTAGCGGCAGGCCAGCACATCGGCCGCCTGACCATCGAAGAAGTCCGCCTCGAAGGCCGCCCTCAACGGACGAACGACTCCGCCGACGACAATGGTTCCGGGCGGAGTGCTCACAGCACTGTCCATGCTGGAGACCGGCTCTTGCGCATCATCGACGGTTGGGCCGTCGAGATCCGTGACCAAGTGCATGCTTCACTTTTCTCGGCTCGGGCGGACCACAGTAATCTACCCGCTGGTAGATAAGCAAGCGACAGTGTGTCTCGGGCGTGGGCGCCGGCGCAACGGGAACAAGCCTCTGCTGATAGTCTCCGTGGATGCGGTCTCTCCTTCCACTGCTCCTGCTCGGATGTACCGAGTACGACATCAGCGCCAAGCCCGACGCCGGGCCAGGCGACACCGGAACCCCAGCAGCGACGACCACGCCGCCCGACACGCCGCCCGCGACCCTGCCCGACACCGGCACTCCGCCCGCGTGCCCCGCCGAGCCGCCGCCCGGGTACGACGTGCCCATCGACGATGCATGTGCACAGGATCCGGTGATCGGAAGCTTCGACCCCGTGGTGGAGTGGCACTGGGAATCCAACCCCATCCACCCCGGCTACGACCAGGTGATGGCTGCACCCGCGAGCGGTCCCCTGCTCGACACCAACGGCGATGGCCTCGTAGATCGCGACGACATCCCGGTCGTCCTGTTCACGGCCTTCGCAGGCTCCGCCTACCGCGACCCGGGCGCCCTCACAGCACTCGACGGCGCGACCGGAGAGACCCTGTGGAGCGTACGTTCCGTCGACGGGCACCTGATCCAGGGCTCGGGAGGCGTCGCCCTCGGCGATCTCGACGGCACCGGGCCGAGGGTCTTTGTAGCGGCCGCCGATGGGCTGCTCGCGCTGAATCCCGACGGCAGTCTCGCCTGGCATGCCTCGACGGAGCACGCCGTCTATGGCACGCCGTCGCTGGCCGACCTCGAGGGTGACGGGCAGGCCGAGGTGGTCTACGGGCGCACCGTCGTGAACGCCGACGGCAGCATTCGCTGGACGGGGTCTGGCGGAGTCGGCAACTCCAACCTGTTCAACGCTGTCGCCGTCGACCTCGATGGCGACGGGCTCAGTGAGGTGGTGGCCGGCAACACGGTCTACGACACCGACGGCACGACGCTGTGGCAGGACGCTGCAGCAGACGGACAGGCCGCCGTGGCCGACATGGATCTCGACAGCGAGCCCGAGATCGTCCTCGTCAATCGCGGTTCGGTGCAGCTGCACGAGGCCGACGGCACCCTGGTGTGGACGGTCGTGCTGCCCGACGGCGGGGGTGGCCCGCCGACCATCGCCGACTTCGACGGGGACGGCGCCCCCGAGATCGCGGTCGCGAGCCGCGAGGTCTACCGGGTGCTCGAGGCAGACGGCACCGAGCGCTGGGCCAACGTCGTCCAGGACTTCAGCTCGTCGGTCACCGGCTCGAGCGTCTTCGACTTCGAGGGCGATGGAGCGGCAGAGGTGGTCTACGCCGACGAGGAGACGCTCTGGGTCTACGACGGCGCGACGGGCACGGTCGAGCTCGAGTTCACCGACCACAGCTCGGGCACGCTCTACGAGTACCCGCTCATCGTCGACGTCGACGGCGACGGCGCCACCGAGATCGTCGTCTCGTCGAACGACTACAACATCGCGGGCTCCCGCGGCATCACCGCGATCGGCGACGCTGCCGACTCCTGGGCCCCCGCCCGACGGGTGTGGAACCAGCACAGCTACCACATCACGCAGATTGACGACGACGGGCGTGTGCCGGCGCGTCCCGCACCCCACTGGCCGACCCCCAACAGCTTCCGCGCCGGCAACAGCGAGACCAAGGTCGGGCTGTGGCTCGCCGACCTCAGCCTGGGTGAGCCGGAAGCCTGCCTCGACGAGTGCTCACGGGACCGCGCCGTCTTCTGGGTGCCCGTCGAGAACACCGGCGGCGCCGACTCCGGGCCCTTCGATGTTGCCGTCTACGCCGACGCGCTGCTCGTGGAGCGGTTTCCCGTGGCCGACCTGCGGGCTGGCGACGCCACCTGGCTCGGGCCCGTCACTGTAGAGCGTGCAGCCTGGGGCAGTGGACTCGCCATCGTCGTCGATGAAGACAGGCGCGTCGTGCAATGCGACGTCACCAACGACCGCACACAGGTGCTCGCCTTTCCCTGCGACTGAGCGCCCTGCTCCCGCTCGCGAGCGGACTAGTCGCGGCTCGACTGCTCGAGGTTCGACAGCCGACATGAATCCAGGGACACGGCCTGCCAGACATCATTGCATACAGCCTCTCGAACCAGCGTGGAGGCCTCCCACATGCCGTCGTCGCCCGCCCGGAATGCAAGCCGTCCGACCCAGTTCGCCGGAGCGCTCAGGCCGCTGACGACGCCCTCGCAGGCCCCTCCGGGTATGACGAACGCACCCACGTCGGCTGCACGCATCAGCACGAACTGCTCATCGGGGAGCAGGCCACTCACCGTGACGTCGTTCCAGCCGGGGCAGCTGCCCGTGAGATCGAGAATGAACCCAGCAGAGACCTCCACCGTCACGGTGGCGGTGCTCACCCCTCCATTGCCGTCGACGATGGTGTACGTGAAGGAGTCGGGCCCCTCGTAGTCGGGGTCTGGGGTGTAGGTCGCGAGGCCGGTCGGGTCGTAGACGACCGTGCCGTTGGAGGGCTCGGTCACCTCGACCACGACGATGGCGTCTCCGTCCGGATCGCTGTCGTTGGCGAGCACGTCGATCTCGATGACGCCAGAGCCGTCCGCCACGTCGTCCACCGCGATCGGCGGGAGGTTCTCAGGCGTGCAGCCGTACTCGAACGAGCGGATGATGGTGTCCGAGTTGATGCCGTCGAGCCAGCCCTGGCCGTCACCGAACATGGCATGCGCGTAGCCCCAGATCTCGGGGTCGGGGAGCGGCGCACCGTAGGGCACGCTCTCCTGGTAGACACCGCCGATGTAGAGGTGTGCGCCCGCCTCGTCGATGGACAGCCGGTAGACGTGAAAGTCGCTCGTGTCGAACGGGCGGATGCCTCCGGTGTCGGTGTCGACGGTGAGGAGCAGGTCGTTGCCGATCAGGTAGCCGGAGTCCGTCAGGCCGATGTTGAACTTCTGCCAGAAGTCCCCATAGGAAGTGTTCCAGCCGGTACGTACATAGAAGCCGTCGTCGCCGTAGGTGCTCTCGATGACCTTGATCTCGAACTCGAGGTAGGCCCCCGTCGAGGGGTAGAACTCGTACGGGTCCCACCATGCGTAGCTGCTGCGCATCGTGCAGGGCGGCCACGGCTCGTAGGGCACGTACTCGTACCACCACTGGTGGCCCGTTCCGGAGAGGGGCAGGCCCATCGTGTTGGAGCGCATGCCGCCCTCCTCGAAGGTGGGCGGCGTCAGGCTGCTCCCCCGAGTCATGTC
>PKDJ01000284.1 GCA_002862545.1 Pseudomonadota bacterium | reverse complement strand
ACCGTGTGCGTCATCCCCGGCTCCTTGGCCCCGGCCTTCACGCCTGTGCTCCGGAAGGTGGCCTCAGGGTGCTTGTCTACGAAGAGAAAATCCTCGTTGAGCAAGTGCTGTGTGAGCTTCGGGTGATCGGCCTGAAGATCAGCGACCGCCGCAGAGAACGAGATGGCCTTCAGATCGTCTCCGTCGAGGGACACCTCTCCCGAGAAGGTCTTGAAGTCGATGGGATGTGTCGCCGTCACCTTCGCACCCAGTGCCTTCAGGCTCGACCGGGCTGCGTCGACCTGGAGTGAGCGCGTCCCGACCTCCTTCGCCGGCTCGGGGGCCGCCTGCTCGACCACAGCCTCGACCTTTCCCTCGCCAACATCTTCGATACAACCCGCAGTCAGCAGCAGGGTCAGCATTGCCGTCATCATGTGTCCTCCAACATCCTGTCAGGCCGAGTGCCTATCAGCTCACCGCACAAGCCACTGTCCTGCAGGACAAACGGTGCGTGCGGTCACTGAAACGACCGTCTTGGTGAGCCTGCCAGACGCATTCCCGCGTGCTACCCTGACGCGTCCGATGTCTGGGCCCATGCCCTCGACGTCTCCCGGAGGTCTCCCCGATGGTCCGCTCCGCGACCCTCTTGCTTCTCGCCAGCCTCTTCGCCGGATGCACGGAGCCCGCCCCGGCGGGTGAGAAGGAAGAGGAAGAGATCGACCCGACCCTCGACAGCGACGGCGACGGCCTTCCCGATGTCATCGAGCTCGGGGAGTGGCGCTCTGATCCCGAGAATCCCGACACGGATGGTGACGGCCTCATCGACGGCGACGAGGTGAACCTCTACGACTCCAGCCCCGTCGAGCCCGACACCGACTTCGATGGCCTGAGCGACTACGACGAGGTGATGGTCCACGGCACGAGCCCGAGCAGCACCGACTCCGACCGCGACGGACTCTCTGACGGAGACGAGCTCGACATCCACGGAACCGACCCCGCTGACGGTGACAGCGACGGTGATGGGCTCGAGGACGGTGACGAGGTCGAGATCGGCAGCGACCCCACCCTGGCCGACACCGATGCAGACGGCCTCTACGACGGTCAGGAGCTCGGGCACGGAACCGACCCCACCTCCGAAGACACCGACGGTGACCAGCTCTCCGACTACGCCGAGGTCCGCACGCACGGCACCAACCCCGTCCTCTACGACACGGACTACGACGGGCTGCCAGATGGCCAAGAGATCTTCGAGTACATGACCTCGCCGACCGACCCCGACACCGACGCGGATGGTCTGTTCGATGGTGACGAGGTCTTCGAGTACGGGACGGATCCGTTCAACTCCGACACCGACGGCGACGGACTCCCCGACGGCTACGAGGCCAACATCATCAACACAGACCCGACCAACATCGACACCGATGGCGACGGGCTCGATGACGGCTTCGAGGATCGTGTGGGCACGAACCCCCGCCAGGTCGACACAGACGGTGATGGCGTCGACGACGCTGCAGAAGCCGACCTCGAGCTCGATCCTCGAAACCCCGACACCGACGGCGACGGCCTCGACGACGGAACCGAGCTGGCCGGGCCGACCGATCCTCGAAACCCCGACAGTGACGGAGACCGCCTGCTCGACGGCGACGAGGTGTCCATCTGGGGCTCCGACCCCATGCTCACGGACACCGACGGAGACGGACTGGCAGACGGTGACGAGGCAGAGATCCACCTGTCCGACCCCGCCTCAGTCGACACGGACGGTGACGGTCTCTCCGACGGCGACGAGGTCGTCCTCTATGAGACGAATCCGGCGCTTGCCGACAGCGACTTCGACGGCCTCGACGACAGCGACGAGCTCTCTCTGGGCACCGACCCAGCAGCCGCTGACACCGACGGAGACGACCTGCTCGACGGCGAGGAGATCGACACCTGGGACACCGATCCCACCAACCGTGACACCGACCGCGACGGCATCCGAGACGGCGACGAGGTCCTCCTCTACGGCTCCGACCCCGCCGTCGCAGACACCGATGGCGGCGGCACGCCTGACGGCGCAGAGGTCGGCCGAGGCCTCGACCCGAGCGACCCCTCAGACGACCCGGACTGCGACTGGCCCTCCGTCGATGCCTACGACGCGACGCCGCCCGTCCTGCCGCTCATCGAGCCCCGCTTCGTCGGCGTCGACTTCGCCGTCGTCGTCAATGGCGGCTCCATCGAGGACTTCAGCTGGGATCCGACTGGAGCGGGCCGCTACGAGCCAACAAGCGCGACCGTCACATTCTCCGTGTACGACCCACTGCGGACCCCGCTGTGCTCCATCTCCTACGACATGTCCACGGCCACGCCCGCAGCAACCCGCTGGGAGACCAGCTCCGGCGGAGAGCTGTACCAGTCCTTCGACCTGACCCTGCGGGATGGTGTGAGTGACTGCACGGGCGTCGATCCTGCTCGCTGGGGCTCCAGCGACCTCCGAGACTCCATCGAGAGCTTGTCCTGGGGCATCGGGCTCGGCGAGCTCCTGAACGTTCGCCCCGGACTCGAGTTCGAGGTGGGGGCCGATGCCTGGGCAGCCGACTGGGAGCCCTATGTGTTCGGTGCCTACGTCACGCCCGATGGCGAGGTCGCCACAGAGGCTGGCTACATCATGGGCTACGACGCCGGCTGTGGCGAGATCGACGGCACCGCCTTGGTCGCCCAAGACGCTCCGCTCGGCGGCCCACTGGCTGACCACTACTACGAGGGCACCTGGCGCGTGCAGTTCGATCTGTACGCCCTCCTCGGCCTGTAGGCGCGGATGGGTCGGGTCGTCCTCGTAGGCACACCCATCGGCAATGATGGCGACTGGTCCGAGCGTGCTCGCGCGACCCTCACAGCCGCCACGCTCGTGGCCGCGGAGGACACCCGAGTCGCGCGGGAGCGCCTCTCGCGGGTCGGCATACGGCCGGCTCGACTGATTTCTTTTCACGAGCACAATGCGCGGGCCCGAGCACCCGAGCTCGTCTCCGAGCTCGGCGATGGAACCCTGGCGCTGATCTCGGACGCGGGCATGCCGCTGGTCTCCGACCCCGGCTACCGCCTGGTCACCGCCGCCATCACTGCCGGACACACCCTCGACGTCATTCCCGGCCCGTCAGCCCCGCTCGCCGCACTCGCCGCGAGCGGTCTCCCTACCGATCGCTTCCTGTTCGCGGGCTTCCCTCCGCGAACGTCCGGCAAGCGTCGGGCCTGGCTGGAGGGCCTGGCGGAGGAGCCCGGCACCTGGATCGCATTCGAAGCACCACACCGCATCGTCGCGACCCTCGAGGACGCGGCGGCGGTGCTCGGCGAGCGTCCCGCCTGTCTCGCAATCTCCCTCACCAAGCAGTGGCAGAGGTTTCGGCGGGGCTCGCTCTCCGAGCTTCATGAGCGGCTGGTGGCCGACCCCGAGGATGTGATCGGCGAGATGACCCTGGTCGTCGGCGGTGCCCCCAAGCGCGAGCGCAGCACGCTCGAGCCGCGAGTCGGGGAGCTGATCGACCGCCTCGCCGCTGCGGATGTTCCCGCAAGCACGATCCGCGACATCGTGGCAGCGACGTTCGATCTTCCCCGTCGCGTCGTGTACCAGCGCGCACTCGGCCGCGACCGGGGATAGTCCCCGCTACCGCTCTACGCCCTCCGGTGACCGCATGATCCCGCCGCATGTCGACGACGCCACCCGCGCCAAGCGCCTGCGCACACTCATTGCTCTCGAGATCGCCCGCATCGTCGAGGACCTCGACGTCCGCAAGGAGTTCCTGATTGCGATGTGGTCCAGCCACCGCGATCGCGCTCCCTTCCTCGAGACCGTCTTCAGTCGCTGGAACACCCTGGGGTTCAATGATCTGGCCTGTCTCGAGCTGTCGGAGGTCGTCGTCGTCGACAGCTTCTTCCGAGAGCTCGAGGAGTTCCGGCTCTACATCCGGTTCACGCAAGACATGCCGACGATGCTGTCCAGCCGCTACGACTGGATGCTGCGACGTCTCGAGGGCTACGGTCG
>PKDJ01000043.1 GCA_002862545.1 Pseudomonadota bacterium | reverse complement strand
CCGGTGTGCCGTCTCGATGGCCTGCTGGGTGTTGTTGGAGCCGATGCCCGCAAGGATCGGCACCTGGCCGCTGGACTCCTCGACGGCCCAGCGCACGACCTGCACGTGCTCGTCGACGCTGAGGGTCGGCGCCTCGCCTGTCGTGCCACAGGGCACCAGGCCACCGATGCCTGCATCGAGTTGCCGGCGTACATGGGCCCGAAAGGCCTGCTCGTCGAGGGAGCCATCGGCCTGGAAGGGAGTGACGAGAGCGGTGAGCACACCGTGGAAGGTCATGGGTCCTCCTGAGGTCGCCCTGCTAACGCCTCTGGGCGCATCGATGGACATCCTGCTACGATCGCGCCACCGGAGGGACAATGCGAACGACTGTGATGCTGGCTGCGCTTGCGCTGATCATGGGCTGTGGCGGCGACAAGGGCGACAGTGGAGACACCAGCGCACCGACGAGCACGGCAGGAACCGCAGGGGCGAGCGGCACGGCTGGAGCCACGGGCACGGCGGGCACCGCGACGGGCGGAACCGAGCGCGACGGCATGACGGTCTACAGCGAGGTCTGCATCGCCTGCCACGGCGTCGATGGTCGCGGGAGCGCAGCTGGACCGGATCTGGAGCCCTTCGCGGCGAGCTACACCGACGAGCAGATCGCCGACGTGGCCCTGAACGGCTTCGGCAACATGGACCCCATGAGTGTCACCGAGGGCGAGGCCCTGGCCGTGGCCGCCTACATCAAGACGCTGTTCTGAGGCGATGACGCACCTCGCGGTCATCGATCCGGGCACGCGGGTGCCCGAGCTGGACTGCTTCAACCGGATGGCGCGGCGCAGCCCCGTGCGGCTCACGCTGCACCTGCCCGCGCTGTTCGGGCTCGACAGCCTGGAGCGGGACACCGAGGGGCTCGCGGGTGTCGTGATCCTCGGGTCGGGTGCCTCGGTGCACGACGACCTGCCCTGGCAGCACGCGCTCGCCGCGTGGCTCATGCCGCGCCTGCAGAGCGGTCTACCCGCTCTCGGCCTGTGCTACGGACACCAGCTCCTCGCCCACGTGCTTGGAGGGACTGTCGGCTTCCTCCGTGATGACCGCGAGAAGCTCAAGGGGCTGCGGAGCCTGACCGTCGATGACGACCGGCTCTGGGGTGCAGGAGGCACCGGCCAGATGGTGATCTCACACCGCGAGGCTGTCACAGCCCTTCCTCCGGAGTGCACGCTCCGCGGCACGACCTCGGTGTGCGCGATCGAGGCCTTCACGCACGACCGCTTGCCGATCGGCGGCTTCCAGCCACACCCCGAGGCCACGACCGCCTTCGCGAGCAACAACAGCGTTCCGTTCGAGGCCGACCCGGCCGTTCTCGCCTTCGGGCACGGTCTGGTCGACCAGTTCATCTCACGGGCCGGCGCAGGCACCCTCTGACCAACCATGGGTCCCGTGGTTAGGTTGCGCCTGAGGAGGCGTCCATGTTCGGCACTGCCCTGCTCGACGTCATGCTGGAGCTGTCGCCGTGGCTGCTCCTCGGTACAGCAATCGCAGCCGCGCTGCATGTCTGGCTGCCGCGGGATCTGATCCACCGGCAGCTCGGCTCGGGCGGTCCCGCGAGCGTGGCGAAGGCCGTGGCTCTGGGTGTCCCCCTGCCCCTGTGCTCCTGCGGGGTGATCCCGGCTGGGCTCGGCCTCAAGAAGGACGGCGCCAGTGACGGTGCAGCCGTCGGGTTCCTGATCAGCACCCCGCAGACCGGCGTGGACTCCATCCTGGTGAGCGGCGCCTTCCTCGGCTGGCCCTTCGCCCTCTTCAAGGTGGTCGCAGCCGCCGTCACGGGCATGATCGGCGGCGTGCTCGCCGACGCGGGACAGCCTCCGACACCCGCCCCGCCGGCACGGCCCACAGCCGAGAGCACTGCGGGTGGACTTCGAGAGGCGTGGTCCTACGCAACCAACGAGCTGCTCTACCCGATCTGGCGCTGGCTGGCCTTCGGCATCATCGTGTCGGCGGCCATCACGGCCTTCGTCCCGGCAGGCGCCCTGGCGGGCACCGTTGCCGGCACCGGGGTCTTCGCCCTGTTCGGCGCCCTGCTCGTCAGCCTGCCCCTGTACGTGTGCGCCACCAGCTCCGTGCCCATCGCGGCCGCGCTGGTGCATGCCGGCATGCCGGCCGGTGCGGCGCTGGTCTTCCTGATGGCCGGGCCCGCGTCCAACGTGGCCACCATCGGCGCGGTCTCCAAGGGCTTCGGCTCCCGGGTGCTGGCGATCTACCTGACGACCATCGCCCTCGGCAGCCTGGCCTTCGGCCTGGCCTTCGACGCCGCCTTCGGCCTGCAGGTGGCCGAGCTGGCGCACGCACACGAGCATGCGGGGCCCCTGTCCTGGGCCTCCAGCGTCGCCTTCGCCGGCCTCCTTGCCTCCTTCGCGGTCTCGGACCTCGGCGAGCTCATCCGCGGGCTCCGAGCCTCCGCCCCCACGGCCGAGACCCTCGTGCTCCCGGTCGACGGCATGACCTGCAAGGGCTGCGCCCGCACGCTCACCGCAGGCCTCTCCGGAGCCGCGGGCGTCGAGGACGTCGCCATCGATCTCGAGGCCAAGACCGCCACCGTCCACGGCACGGCGCTGCAGCAGGCCCTGCTCGAGGAGGCGGTCCGCAGCGCGGGCTTCCGAATCCGGGTGTCCTGACCGGTCAGAACTCCCAGGCGATGCGGCTCTGGAGCGTGAAGAAGTTGCCCTTCGGGTTGAGGCCGGCGTTCTCCAGCGGGAGCCGGTCCGTCGCCTTCGCGACACCGCCCTCGAGGCTGAAGAGCATGTGGTCGTGGAAGCGGTGCTTCACCCCAAGGTCCGCCTCCCAGCCGATCGGGCCGGAGGTCGCCTGCTGGGAGCTCGGCGTGTCGCAGCCGACGCTGTCGCTGTCGCGGCAGCGAATGACCGCACCGTCTGGGCGGTCAGGCCAGGCCATGATCCAGCCCGCGAGGATGTCCCAGTTCTCCTTCGGGGAGACCGTGACCAGCGGGAAGACGTAGCGGCTGTTGTAGACACCCCCCTTGCTCCACAGGCCCGACGCACTCTCGGTCCACATCTCGGCGGTCACCCGCGCCAGGACCTCCTCGTAGAGCAGGAGCCCGACGTTGTGGTCGGGATGCAGCGCGCGGCCGGTGAAGTCCTTGTCGGCGACGTTGTCGTCACCGGAGGCGTAGCCGGTCTCGAAGACGGCGCTCCAGCCCGTGCGCTTCACACCGGCTCGTCCGACGTAGCCCGCGATGTTCGCCGTCTTGGCGAGGGGGTCGCGGCCCGAGGACGGCAGGGTCAGGGCGCGGGTGTCGCCGCGGATCGAGATTCCCTCGAACTCCAGGAGCACCGAGCGCCAGAGGCTCTTCCAGTAGGCATCGACGATGACGACGGAAGACTCGGTCTCGGGCTGGGTGCGGTGGACGACCCAGGCGCCGGCGGTGAGATCACCGTTCTTCCCAAAGATATCGACATCTTCACCCCGGTAGACCAGGACGTAGATGTTCTGCTTCACGTCGTCGGTCTGGTCAGCCCACCAGTCCTGCCCACGCTGGTCGGGCGTGCGACTGTCGTCGTCCCAGGAGTGGTCTGCATCGGTGACGCCGTCGCCGTCGGTGTCGCAGCGGCGGTCGAAGTCGGCGTCGGAGGCGGACAGCCCCGGCGTGCACTGGTAGCCGTAGTACTGGATCAGCGGGTCTTCGACGAGGCGGTCGACGGCGAACACGGCGTACAGCGGGATGTCGCCGGGCTCCTTGCCCGCGATGGTCTGCGCGATGGCGATGGGCTTGGTCGCGAACAGCACGCGGTCTGAGATGGTGCCGTAGCGCTTCTCACCGAAGGAGACGTCAAAGCCGTCGCCGTCGTTGGCGAGCAGCCCCATGCCCCAGGTGTTGGACTGACGGCCGACCTGCATGCGGCCGACGGGCACGTCGAAGGTGGTCCACGCCCGGCGCAGGCGCACCGGCACGACCTCGTCGCCACCGAGGCCGGTCTGAGACGGATCGCCCGCGAAGGGCGCC
>PKDJ01000034.1 GCA_002862545.1 Pseudomonadota bacterium | reverse complement strand
AGGCCCACGAGGGCGCGATGCAGGTGCACCGGATCACCGCCGAGGTCGGCGCAGCGGGAGCGCTGCACAGCACGGCCGTGTCCCTGGGCGCCGCCATCGCACGCACCGAGATTCACGCCACGCTGGCCGAATCCGGCGCCTCGGCGACCCTCGACGGCCTCTACCTCGGGCGCGGCACCCAGCACGCCGACCACCACACCCACGTCGACCACGCGGTGCCCGACTGCACCAGCCGGCAGCGCTACAAGGGCATCCTCGCCGACAAGGCGCGCGGTGTCTTCACGGGCTCCGTCCTCATGCGCCGCGATGCGCAGCGCTCGGACTCGGAGCAGGTGAACCACAGCCTGCTGCTGTCCGACGACGCGGTGGCCAACACCCGGCCCCAGCTCGAGATCCACGCCGACGACGTGAAGGCCGCCCACGGCGCCACCGTCGGGCGTCTCGACGCCGAGTCCCAGTTCTACCTGCAGCAGCGCGGGCTCACAGCTCACCAGGCTCGCTCCCTGCTCACCTGGGCCTTCGCCGGCGAGATCGTCGGTGCGGTCCCCGAGGCCGCCCGCTCGCGGGTCGAGGCCCGTGTTCGTGCCTGGCTGGAGGAGGTCACCTGATGCGCGACGTGCGCGCCGAGTTCCCGACGCTGCAGCAGGAGGTCCACGGCAAGCCGCTCGTGTACCTCGACAGTGCGGCCAGCACCCAGCAGGCCCAGGCGGTGCTCGACGCCGTCGCGGCCTACGGCTCCCGCGACCACGCCAACGTGCACCGCGGCGTCCACACCCTGTCGCAGCGCGCGACCCAGGCCTTCGAGGACGCCCGCGCTGACGTGGCCCGCTTCCTCGGAGCGTCCGACCCGCGGGGCGTGGTCTTCACCCGCGGCACCACCGAGGGCATCAACCTCGTCGCGTGGTCCTGGGGCATGGCCAACCTCGGCCCGGGCGATGCCGTCGTGCTCACCGAGATGGAGCACCACAGCAACATCGTCCCGTGGCAGCTGGTCGCCGAGCGCACCGGCGCCGAGCTTCGCGTCGTGCCTTTCGACGAGCGCGGTGTGCTCGACCTCGACGTCTACGCCCAGCAGCTCGACGTGCGGGTGAAGCTCGTCTCGATGGTCCACGTGAGCAACGCACTCGGCACCATCAATCCGGTGAAGGAGATGGCGGCGATGGCCCGCGAGGTCGGCGCTCGCGTGCTGATCGACGGCGCGCAGGGGGTCGTCCACGGTGCGGTCGACGTGGCTGACCTCGGCTGCGACTTCTACGCCTTCTCGGGCCACAAGATCTACGCCCCGACCGGCATCGGCGTGCTCTGGGGTCGCCCCGAGCTGCTCGACACCATGCCCCCGTGGCACGGCGGCGGCGAGATGATCCGGGAGGTCTCCTTCGAGCAGACCACCTACGCCGACGCCCCGGCACGCTTCGAGGCCGGCACGCCGAACATCGGCGGTGCGGTCGGGCTCGCCGCGGCGGTGCGCTGGATGGAGAGCGTGGGCATCGACGCCATCGCGGCCCACGAGGCGGAGGTCCTGGCCCACGGCACCGCCGTGCTCGAGGCCGTCGACGGGCTCCGGATCGTCGGCACCGCCCCCGACAAGGCAGGCGTGCTGTCCTTCGTGGTGGACGGTGTCCACCCCCAAGACCTGGGCACACTCCTCGACCGCTACGGCGTCGCCGTGCGCACCGGGCACCACTGCGCTCAGCCTGCGCTGCGGCGACTCGGGCTCACCGCGACCACGCGCGCCTCGATCGCGGCCTACACCACGGCTGCGGATCTCGACGCGCTCGGCTCCGGACTCGAGCGGGCCCTCCGCCTCCTGCGCTAGCCGAGTCGCGCGGTTCGCCCTTCACTCCGTGGGGACTCGGGGTCCGCCGAAGACCGGGGTGCCCACGGAAATCTCGGGCTGGACACGACCCTGACTTTGCGGATCGCGCTCGGGGCTGTCAGGATCGCCCCACCTGTGGAGGTCGCATGTTCCGAAGCCTGCTCCCACTGACGGTCCTCGTGGCCTGCGGTGGTGGAGAGCCCGCCCCCGCCGACGACGGCGCTGGCCCGCCCTCCCTCACCCTGCTCCTGACGGGCGACGTGGGAGGGCTCCTCGAGCCCTGTGGTTGAAGCGACAACCCCCTCGGGGGTCTCGCCCGGCGGGCGAGCTTCATCGACGCAGTGAAGAGCGAGGGGCAGCCGGTGGCGCTCCTCGACGCCGGCGGCTTCTTCGGAGCAGCCGACGAGTCCCAGTCCTCTCTCGAAGACCAGATCCGCGGCGACTACCTCGTCGACGCCATGAGCACGCTGTCCTACGACGCCGTCAACCTCGGCGGCCAGGACGTGCGCTTCGGTGAGGACTTCCTCACCTACCACCTCTCCGACGTGACCTTCCCCGTGGTGTCGTCCAACCTGCTGAACGCCGACGGCTCGCCCTACGTGGCGACCACCACGCGCTTCGAGCGGGGCGGCTACAGCGTGGGCGTGGTCGGCGTGCTTGACGACGGCGACGCGGCCCAGGTCGCCGCTGAGAGCGACGCAGCCGGCGAGCCCCTGCAGGTAGCCGCCATGGCCGACGCAGCCGCCTCGGCCGTCGCCGAGGTCGCCAGCGCCGATCTGGTGGTCCTCCTCGCCTTCATGGCCCCGGCTGATGCCGAGATGCTGGCGATGGGCCTCCCCGATGTCGACGTCGTCGTGCACGCGGGCGGCAACCTCCAGCCCTCAGCAGCCACCGAGCTGGGCAGCCAGTTCGCTGTCGGCACGGGCTACGACGGCAAGTGGGTCGTGCGCCTCGACCTCGACGAGGACGGTGGCGCCTGGTCCCAGCGCAGCTCCTTCGTGGTGTCGATGGACGGTGCCTGGCCCGACGACCCCGAGATGGACGCCCACTACCAGGCCTACCTGGCCGAGCTCGCCGAGGCGGCCGACGAGATCGTCGCCGGCATCGAGCAGGAGGTGCCCGCCGGCGGCTCCTACGTGGGCAGCGACACCTGTGCCGTCTGCCACCCCTCGCAGACCGAGCAGTGGCAGACGACCCCGCACAGCCACGCCTTCGAGACCCTCGTGGAGACCAACCACGACTACTCCCCGAGCTGCTACGCCTGCCACACGGTCGGCTTCGGCTTCGTCGGCGGCTTCCTGCTCCCGGAGGACACCCCCGAGCGCATGGACGTGGGCTGCGAGAGCTGCCACGGCGCCGGCGAGGAGCACGTCGCTGCGCCGGGTCCAGGGTGGGGCCTCGAGCCGACCGACCAGTGCCTCGGCTGTCACACCCCCGAAGACAGTCCCCAGTTCGACATGGGGACCTACCTGCCGCAGGTCGTCCACTAGGCGACGCGCCGCTCAGCCCTCCAGCGGTCCCTGCGGCGTCAAGTCGCGGCCCTGGAGGGCGGGGTGGTCCGGCGGGATGCGCTCGGCGCGGAACACCCGGTTGTCCTCGGGCTGCTCCCCGTCGCGCACGATGCCTCGCGAGGTCGCTGGGCTGACGTACTCCCAGACTGTCTCCCCCGCAGGGCTGACCTCGAAGATCCGCCCGGGCCAGCCCTCGCAGATCAGCGTGTTGCCGTTCGGCAGCCGCTGCGCCCCCGAGATGAACGGCGAGTAGAACGCGCCGTCGGGGTCGGTGTAGGTCCAGGTGGGGGCCTCGGGACCGTAGGCCGCACCGTCAAGACGGTAGGAACCGTCGGGCTCCACCGGGAGCACCAGCTCGAAGATCGCGGACTCCCGCCCGCCCCAGTCGTTGTTGAAGAGCAGGATGTTGCCGGCCCCCTCCAGGCCGTCGCGGATCCACTCGGCGTCGTGCTGGCCGAAGAGCTGCTGGTCCGCGGAATCTCCCGCCCCGTAGTTGGCGGGGTTGCCCCAGCGGTAGAGCAGGTCCCCTCCCCGTCCCTGCCGCCCACCCGCGTGGCTCGCCGCCTCCTCGACGGTCGTGCTGTGGTCGATGACCCAGATCTCGTCCTGGTTGCGAGCACTGAGGATCAGCTGGTCGTGCTCGGCGTCGTAGTCGAGCGCGTTGGTGTGGTTCCAGTCGACGGCGAAGGCGCCGCCCGCGTTGAAGTCGACCCGCTCGGGATGCTCGGCCACCACGCCGTAG
>PKDJ01000229.1 GCA_002862545.1 Pseudomonadota bacterium | reverse complement strand
CTGCGGTCGTAGAGCTTCAGGGAGCCCTCACTCCAGTCGTAGAGCAGCTTCCAGCCCTCCTTCACCACCGCATTCTGGGTGCCCTGCCTGGCCTGCGTGTAGGTGAACAGGGCCCGGTCGGGTGGGGCCTCGCCCAGCGGCACGCCCTCGATCACCGGATCGGGCTCGCCGCCGTACAGGGCGATCAGGGTCGCCGCGAGGTCGGTGGCGTGGGTCGGCTCGGACCACACCCGCGGCACGATGTCGGGCGCCCAGAAGAACAGGATGCCGTCGTTCTCGGGCCCGTTCAGCGTGTGGGCGTGGGTCTGGTGCCCATGCTCCCAGAAGGCCTCGCCGTGGTCGTTGTAGATCACCACCAGGGTGTCATCGAGCAGGCCTCGGCGACCCAGATCGTCGAAGGCGTCGGCGAGCTGGTCGTCAAGGTAGGCGATCTCGCCGCGGTACCGGATGCGCATGTGCTGCTCGACCAGAGCCTGCTCTGCGGGCTCTAGGGCGGGGAACTCCTCCGTCGCGTCGTAGTGGATCGAGAAGTCCTCGAGGTTCCAGCGGATGTCGGGGAGGTCGTCGAGCTCACGGATGTACTGGGATGGCGGCGCATAGGAGACATGCGGCTCCATCACGTGGACGTGCATCAGCCAGCGCTCGTCGATGTCGCCGTCTCGGTAGGCGTCCTCCAGCTCGTCGGCGGCCTCGTCGATTGCATCGGCCGCGCCGAAGCCCCAGGCGAGGCGTCGGTCGTAGCCTTGGGTGGTGCTCCAGTCCGAGGAGAACCAGGAGTTCAGGCTGTTGAGCACGCTGTAGAAGCCGAGGTCGCCCATCCATGACGCGGTGGTCTCGGCTGGCGGCATCGGCCGACGGCCCACGGGCATGATGTCGGTGATCCAGCCCAGATCGATCCCAGGGCGCCCGAGCGCGGTGCAGCTCATGCTGGCGAAGGTCCAGTTGGAGCACTGGATGTGATCGTCGAGCACCACGCCCTCGTCGATCAGCGAGTCCATGAACGGGGTGAGTCCGGGCCCTCCCCACCGAGTCAGGTGGTCCCGTCTCAGCGTGTCGATGCTGATGATCAGCACGTTGGTCGGGGGCACGCCGTCTGTGAACGACAGCGGCGGGGGCTCGGTCGCGCCGGTTCCGGTCCCGGTTCCGGTACCGGTTCCGGTTCCGGTTCCGGTCCCGGTGGCGGTTCCCGTTCCGGATGCCGTTCCAGTAGCGGTCCCGGTGCCGGCACTCGCGCCGCCGGTCGCGCCGCCGCCTCCCGGGCCATCGCCGGTCACATCGGATGCGGTTGTAGACGTGCCGGCCTCGATCTCCAGGGTTCCCGAGGAGGTGCAGGCCAGCGTGAGCAGAGGAAGGATCAGGATGCGCATGACCCGATCGTAGCGCATGTCCTGTCGAGGCGAGGTGAGGATTGGGGCGCATCGGTGCGCCCCTCCTCACGGGCTCAGTTCAGGCAGGAGCAGTTGGCGTGGCAGGCGCTGTGCGTCCACGAGCTGTCGGGCGCGCCGCCGTTGGCGCCCCAGTTCGTGTTGTTGTCGATCGAGGAGCACTCGATCTCGACCCAGTCGCCACCATCGGCCTTCGACGGCCAGAAGTGGAACCCGATGTCGTTGCCCGTGTGCGTCGACGCCGCGCTGTCAAAACCGCCGTGGTCGGCACACACGGTGGCGCAGCTCTCGCTCACGGCTCCGGTGTACCAGCAGCCGCCCCAGACCGGGTCGACGTAGCCGCCACAGGCGCCGTCGGTGAGCTCGATCACGACCACGTTGGAGATCCGACCCGGATCGCCGGGCATGGCGGCCTCGAGCCAGACGGTGGTGCCGGGTGGGAGGGGAATGGACAGGGGCACGACGGCACTGCCGGCGCCGTCGGTGCGCGCCATCGTCACGACCTTCACCGGCAGCGAGAGCTCGAGACACTCCCCGCCGAGCGCACCGGGGCAGGCCAGTCCCGGACCGCGCAGCGTGCCGACGATGGCGAACTCGGTGAGCGGCGAGAGGCCGTCGACGTAGAGGTTGCTTGGCGCACCCGTGACCCAGCTCGGATCCGCGGTCAGGTCGAACGACGGAGGAGCGAGGGTGTCGCTCGGAGCCACCGAGCCCTCCCAGCCGATGGCCTCGAGGGGAACCGTGGCATCGAACTGGACGAGGGTTTCCTCGGCGGGAGCGCCGAGCTGGCAGCCGGCGAGGACTGCGACGAGAGTGAGAGACCGCACATGCACCTCCTGAAGCAGCAGCTTACCAAACGGCCGGTCTCGCAGGGGTTTTAGAACTAGTCTGCGGAGGCCTCTCTGGAGCTCTGATGCGTCTATCTCTCGCCCTCATGCCCCTCCTCGTCGCGTGTGGAACCAGCTCGAAGTCCGACTCGGGCACGCAGGGGGCCGCGACCGATCCGGCCTGCACCGCGGAGCTGGCGCACGACGGCATCGATCAGGACTGCGACGGCGTCGACCTGCTCGATGCAGACGGTGACGGGCACGACGCCTCCTTTGCGGGGGGCGACGACTGCGACGATGGCGATCCGACGGTCCATCCGGGCGCGACCGAGGTCTGCTACGACGGCATCGATCAGGACTGCGGAGGCGACGACGACTTCGACTGCGACGGTGACGGCGTGCGCCTCGGTGAGGACTGCAACGACGAGGACCCGGCGATCTACCCCGGCGCCGAGGAGGTCTGGTACGACGGCATCGACGCCGACTGTGATGGGGCCGACGACTACGACGCCGACGGTGATGGCTACCGGGGCGTCGACGGCGGCGGTGACGACTGCGACGACGGCGATGCGACGGTTCACCCCGGCGCGGACGAGGTCTGGTACGACGGCGTCGATCAGGACTGCAGCGGAGGCAGCGATCTGGACGCCGACGGCGATGGGTCGGACTCGGCCGAGCACGGCGGCGACGACTGCGACGACACCGACGCCTCCCTGAGCCCAGCCGATGCGGATGGTGACGGCGTGTCCAGCTGCGAGGGCGACTGCCTCGACTCCGATCCGGGCGTGTACCCGCTCGCAGTCGACACCTGTGACGACGGCATCGACCAGGACTGCTCGGGTCGTGCTGACGAGGGGTGTCCCGTGGTCGGGCTGTCCGGGCGCACCTTTGTGCTCGACGGAGACGACCTCGAGATCGACGAGCCGGAGCTCCTGGCCGATCTCGCGGCGGAGGTCCTCGATGCGGTGCTGCTGCAGATCGAGGAGCAGTCCGACGACAGCCTGCACATCTGGGGCGTCCAGGGCATCGACCTAGGTGGCCGCTACGATCCGATGTGCGGAGCGCTGGTCGATGTGGGGTGGATCGACTTCACCGACAACCCGCAGCTCGTGGTCGGTCCCACCGACCTGGTCCTCGAGTTCGAGGACACGCTGTTCACCGCTTGGGACTTCACCCTCACGGGGAGCTTCACCGGGGATGGCACCGAGGTCGTCGATCTGCACCTCGAGGCGCTCTTCGACACGGGCGAGGTCGACTTCGCGATCGGCTTCGAGACCTGTGAGCTCGCCCTCGCGCTCGGGCTGCCCCCATGCGTGACGTGCCCGGACGGGCGTGACACCTGCCTTCAGCTCATCGCCGACGCGGAGTCCGCGGCCTGGGATCCGACACTCGACGTGCTGGGCGTCTGCCTATGAGCCACCCGGTCCTCCTCGCTCGCGGAGCGGTCGACGTGCTGGATCTCTCGGGGGCCCCCCGGGCGCCCCGCACGTCCATCTGGAGCTTCGGCCGCTATGGCGAGGATCGCGCAGTCTACACCCAGGCGCTGTTCGCGGGTGCACGGACCGTCCACATGGGTGTCGATCTCGGAGGCCCGGCGGGCACCCCCGTGCACGCCTGGACCGGCGGTGTGGTGCGTCACGCCGGCTACAACCCCGCAGAGGGGGACTACGGGCACGTGCTGGTGCTCGAGCACGATGCCCCGGAGGGCCTGCCGCGCTTCGCACTCTATGGGCACCTGTCGGCCTCTACCCTCCGGCATGCGGGGGTCGGGCGTCGCTTTGACGAGGGCGACGTGATCGGCTGGCTGGGAGCGGAGCACGAGAACGGTGGGTGGGAGCCGCACGTGCACGTCCAGCTGGCCTGGGA
>PKDJ01000264.1 GCA_002862545.1 Pseudomonadota bacterium | reverse complement strand
GTCACCTGCACCTGTAGATACGCCATCGTGGCGATGTCCGTGACCCTCGACGGGATCGCCGCCGCGCCCGACCGGATCGCGCTGTCCCACAGAGAGACAGATGGCCTCGAGGAGCAGTGCGGCCCCGCCACCGAGCCCTGCGCATCGGACACGCTGGAGGCCGCGTACTCCGACACCGCCTGCGTGGCGGAGGCTCAGCTGGGCGAGGCCACGCTGCAGCTGCTCTGCGAGGACTACCTCTCGCCTCCCGGCCCGTGCATCTGCGGTCAGGACGCGACCCTCGACTTCGCCTTCACGAGCGCCACCACCGCGCCGTGAGAGCGGACGGAGGGTCTGCGCGCTCTGACCGACGCTAGCCCGCGCGCGGGACCGGCTCGTGCACGACGGCCTCGAGGCGGTGCCCGTCCGGGTCCACCACGAAGGCCGCGTAGTAGCCCGGGTCGTAGTGCTCCCGGATGCCCGGCGGCCCGTCGTCGGTGCCGCCGGCGGCGAGCGCGTTGCCGCCGAGGCGCCGGGCAGTCCCCCACACCAGCAGGCTACGAGGTCCCCCTGGAGGCGGCATGCTCTGGCTGTGCATCGTGGCGGCCCTGGCGGGAGGCAAGGCGCGGCCCGCGCCGGACGCCCCTGGCGAGACCCGCGACGGACTCGTTCCCGTTCACCTCGACGCAGCCGCGGGGCGCGTGCGCTGGACCCTCGGCACCCCCGACGCCGACGGCATCCTGGGCCGGTGGCTCCTCGTCACCGGGCTCGAGACCGGGCTGGGCAGCAACCCTGTCGGCCTCGACCGGGGGCGCCTCGGGCCCTCGCAGCTGATCGAGGCCCGCCTCGTCGGCGACACCGTGTGGCTCGTCGCCCCGAACCTCGCCTTCCGGGCCGACAGCGACGACCCGACCGAGCGGCGCGCCACCGCCGACTCCTTCGCCGAGTCTGTCCTGTGGAGCGGCGACGCCGAGCGGGGCAGCGCCGGCGTGGTCGTCGACGTGACCGACCTGCTCCTGCAGGACCACGTCGGTGTCGCCGAGACCCTCGCCGAGTCGGGGGAGGGCCGGTGGTCCCTCGACGAGGACCGCTCTGCCGTGCACGTGGCGGACGCCCTCGTGTTCCCCGACAACCTGGTGTTCCGCACGACCCTCACCTGGTCCGGACGGGACGCCGGACCCGAGCTGCAGGGCATCCTGCCCGACCCCACTGCGCTGTCGCTGGTGCAGGTCACCGAGCTCGTGCGCCTGCCGGACGACGGCTACACGCCCAAGCCCTGGGAGCCTGGCGGGGGCGCCTTCGCGGCCACCTGGCGTGACACCGCGGCCCCCCTCGGCGCCGACCCGGACGTGTCCATGGCCCTGCGGCACCGGCTGGGCGAGGGCGACACCCTGACCTACCACCTCGACCCAGGCACCCCCGAGCCCGTGCGCTCCGCCCTGCTCGAGGGCGCACGCTGGTGGGCGGATGCCTTCGCGCCGCTGGGCATCACCTTCACCGTGGAGCTGCTGCCCGAGGGCGCCCACCCGCTGGACGTTCGCTACAACGTCATCAACTGGGTGCACCGCGAGACCCGCGGCTGGTCCTACGGCGGCAACGTCCACGACCCGCGCACCGGCGAGATCCTCAAGGGCCACGTCACCCTCGGCGCGCTCCGCGTGCGGCACGACATCGCGCTGCTGGAGTCCCTCGTCGGGCCCGACCCCACCGTGGAGGCCGCGGCCCTGGCCCGGCTGCGGCAGCTGTCCGCCCACGAGGTCGGCCACACGCTCGGCCTGGCCCACAACTTCGCTGCGAGCACCCAGGAGCGGGCCTCGGTGATGGACTACCCGCCGCCGCGCGTCGGGCTCGTGGGCGGCAGCCTCGATCTGTCCGAGGCCTACGCCGTGGGCATCGGCGCCTGGGACGTGGCCGCCGTCGCCTGGCTCTATGGCGACCGGTCACTGCCGGATCCGAGCCTGCGCTACCTCTCCGACAGCGACGCCCGCCCCGCAGGCGCGATGGAGCCCACCGCCGCCCTGTGGGACGACGGCGCGAGCCCGGCTGCGGGACTGCGCCACGCCCTGGCCGTGCGCGCGACGGCACTGGCCGGCTTTGGACCCGAGCGCCTGCCTGCTGGCCGACCACTCTCCCAGCTTCCCGAGCGCCTGGCCCTGGTGCACCTGCACCACCGCTACGCCGTCGACGCGGCCGCGAAGGTGATCGGCGGGCAGACCTACCGCCTCGGCGTGGCCGGTGACGACGCCTCCGAGGTCGTCCCCGTGCCCGCGTCCGAGCAGCGCGACGCCCTCGATGCCCTGCTCGAGGCCCTCGAGCCCGAGGCCCTCGGCGTGCCTGCCTCCGCCACCCGGTCCCTCGTGGGGACGGCCCGCGAGGCCCTGGCGACCCACGGTCGGCCCGCCTTCGATCCGGAGGCCGCCGCCGAGACCGCTGCGGGCCTGGTGATCGGCGCCCTGCTTCAGCGCCAGCGGGCCCACCGGCTGGCCCTGCCCGACGCCCCCCTCGGGCTCCGCGAGGTGCTGCGCGCCGTCGAGGCCCGGGTCTCGGCCGACGCCGACCCGCTGCGCCAGGCAGCCCGACGCGCCTTCGTCCACCACCTGCTCACCCTGTCGGGCGACCCGCGCGCGTCCGCCTCGGTCCGCTACGCCGTGGACGCCCACCTCGCCCAGCTCGGCAAGCGGCTCGATCGCTCCGACCCCCACGAGGCCGGTCTCGCCCGCGAGCTCACGCGGCACCGGGACCGAGAGACCGCCCCGCCACGCCCTGCCCCCGAGCCCCCGCCCGGCTCGCCGATCGGCTGCGGCACGCCCTGAGCGCGTCTCTGAAAAAGGGTGACGGCGTCGGCGGGCCTCGGTCGCAGACGGTTGAGAGAACCGTCTGTGCTGTGGAGAGTGCGATGCGCGATGCGTTCGCGACCGGGCCCGCCCGACGCCGTCGGACAGTCTCAATATAGGCGCACACATGTGTACGAGGGCCAGCGCCGGTCACGTGCCGTGTCTCGGCGTCACAGACGGTCAAGCACCCAAATGGTCCGGCTCAGCCTGCACCATTCCCGAAGCACCGCGGATCGCAGGGTGACGCGCCTCAGCGGCCGCGACGCGTGGGCTTCTCGGGAGCGGTGCCCGCCTGGACGACCATCACCGCCATGGCCCCGCCGACCACGACGATGGTGAGCAGACAACACAGTCCGGCGACAGCGGTGCCGGAGATCGCGAGCCAGTCCAAGCGCCCTCCCTCGGGGCCCGTGGTAGCACGAATGGATGCCGCCGGCGCACAGCCCTGCGAGCGCCTGCGCTCCGAGCGCACGCCATGGCCGGACGACGGCGATCCAGCGGGCTACCCTGCCGCCGAGAGGAGTCGGACGATGCGCGTGCTCATGCCCCTGCTGGCCCTCGCTGCGGCCTGCGGCGACGGCGACAAGACCATCCCCCCCCGCCCCGAGGCGCCGCTCGAGGCATCGCGCGACCTCATCGGCTTCGGCGAGGTCGCCCTCGGCACCTTCGAGTACGTCTTCCTCACCGTGAGCAACAACACGGGCGACGAGGTGGAGCTGTCGGCTGCGTTCAGTGGCTCACCGCACTTCTCCGTGAGCAATCCGGCCCTGCCCGTGACGATCGGCGCGGACGACGGCGTGACCCTCACCGTGCAGTTCCTCCCCACTGAGGTCGGCGACTTCGAGGCCTCCCTCGACCTGTCCACCCCGAGCGACGCTCTCGCCGTCGAGCTCACCGGACTCGCGAGGGCGCCGGTGGCCGAGGTCACGCCCGCTGAGGCCGTCGTCGAGCTGACCGCCGGCAGCGATCGCGCCACGGGCACGACGCCGATCACCCTCCGCAACACGGGCGAGGGAGAGCTGGTCGTCGCCGACATCCGCGTGCCCGAGGGGGAGCCCTTCTTCGGACTCGCCGAGGACTTCGTGGCCTTCAGCCTGGCCCCCAACACCGCCCGCGACATCTCCGTCGCCTACGAGATCCCGCTGGATGGGGAGCCCGAGTACGCCGGTCAGCTCGTCATCGACAGCAACGACCCGACGAGCCCCAGCGTCGCCGTGCCGCTGCTCGCCCTCGTCGGTGAGCCAGCCGACACCAGCGACAGCGCACGTCCGTCGGACTCGTTC
>PKDJ01000114.1 GCA_002862545.1 Pseudomonadota bacterium | reverse complement strand
GCCGTCTCACCGGCATTGTCGACCAGGTCGACCCCGCTCAGCACCGCATGACCGTCCTCGAGCCAGATGGCACCAGCATCTCCCGTGTTCGAGCGGAGGGTTCCTCCCTCGAAGGTCGTCAGACCATCTGCACCCGTGATCAAGACAGCGCCGCCCAGAAGTCCGCTGTTGCCCTCGAGCCATGCATCCACGATCGTGCCGGATGCCGACTCCACGACCAGCGCTCCGGCGAGGACCAGTGGGCCTCCGTTGTCGCGCAGTGTGAGATCCTCGAGCTCGAAGGTGCTGTCTTGCCGCATCCACACGGCAGTCGCCGCAAAGCCCTCAGCCGTCAGGCCGTCGACCTCGATGGACGCGGCGTCCTCGGCGAGGAGACCCAGCGAGCCGACAGGCCCGAGGTCGGGATCGAGAACGACGTCCTCGATGACGAGGCTGCCGCCGTCGACATAGACCAGCGCGTTGTCGCGCGAGGGCAGCGACAGAAGGTCACTCTCCACCACCGTCACTCCGACGAGCACCAGCTCACCCCCCTCGACGTGAACGGGTGGAATGGTGGTGCCTGCTGCCCCGAGGCTGCCCTCGATGGTGATCGCCTGCCCGGTCGTGACGACGATGGCGTCACTCTCCGGCTCGTAGGCGGCCCCGTCGACGCGGATGACATCGTTGCGGGAGGCTGAGTCGAGGGCCTCGGCGATGGTCGGGTAGCTGCTCGGGACGTCGAGCGTCGCAGCGGACGCTACACCCGGGGCGCACAGCGCCAGGGTGGCCAGCAGTCGGGATGGCACGTGGACCTCGATTTTCGGGGTTCCTCGTGAGCAGACGACAGGAAGCGCCACACTCGTGAGGAGGAGGGTTGGAGTGTCAACACTCTACCCTGAGAGACTACCTCAGGTCTAGCTCACCCGCTCGCCCCGAACCGCACGATCAGCCGAGGACGCGGCACGCCGAGCGGGAGATCTCCTCTGCCTGGTCGACTGGATTGACCGCGGGCACATCACCCTTTCTCCCGAGCGGATCATCGAGCACCGCGTAGGCGGTCGGACCCCACGACACGCAGTCGAGCAGCCGGCCGCTGTCATCGTAGACGCGGAGTACGTAGGCCATGTCGTCCGATCGATCGTCCACGCCGCACACCAGGGGCGTGTTGATGCCGGGCTGGTGCTCATCTCGCGCGACACCTGCCTCGAGAGACAAGAACAAGGAGGCCCCCAGTCCCGAGCTGCTCACGATCGGCAGCGCGTGGGACTCGTTCCAGCCGTCGACCCCGCGCAGCGCGAAGGTGTCGATCGTGGCCGAGGTCACCGGCCCGTCGGTCCACGCCTCGTAGTTCCACGCCCCCTCGGAGGTGCAGGCCGCCAGCACACCCATCACCTCGGCCTCGACCGGCTCGGTTGCCTCGGAGAGAGGCTCCGAGGCTGTGTCGTCGATCACAGGCTCGGGGGCGAGCCAGTCACAGGCAGCGAGGGCGAGGAGAACGATCATCTGACCGCCTATCCCATCCGACAGCGCCGCACGCTCACTCCCAGACCCACTCCAGCGGCCCTGTGTACGCTGCCTCACCGAACGTGCCGTCGACGGCCTCGACCCGCGCGACAATTCGCGCTTCGCGCCCCTCGAGAGACTCGAGTGTCTCGTCCCAGAAGCGCAGGTGAATCTCTCCAGCGACGAGGTGGTCTGCGTCGGGACCCGCGTTGGCGCACAGGAAGCGGTGCGTGAGCGACGCATCGCCAATCGGCGAGCCATCAGCCGCATCGAAGGCCTCGATCACGACCTCGACGCCGTGATCTCCTCCGTAGATCCCGTCGAGGCGCAGGCGGAAGGGAGCAAACGGGGGCCCCCCCTGAGGGGGATGACCGTACCGGACCGAGGCGCCGTCCCGGAGTCCGTACTCACCGTCCTGTGCAAGATCGAGCTTCGGTGCGTCTCGGGCCGAGCAGGGCTCGAGCTGCTCCTGCGGCCTGCGCGTCTTCTCGTCGGGCGCTCCCTCGGCGCATCCGACGAGCCCGAGCAACCCCACCACCCATGCTGCGTGCTTCGCCTTCATGCTCATGAGGTAGGCCACGGAAGGAGAGGGGTCCATCGCTGCTGACACAAACCATCGCGCGAAGCTGCACACCCTGGCGCGCTTCTGCACTATATACGTTTGACCGACAACATCATAGAGTGGTGGGGCACGGACAGAGGAGTCACATGTACCGCATCGGCTTGTTCGCAGCCCTCCTGGCGCCCGCGCCCGCCCTCGCTTGCGGCGGGTTCTTCTGCAACAACAGCACTCCCGTGGACCAGTCCGCGGAGCGAATCGTCTTCGAGGTGGATGCCGACGCAGGCACCGTCGACACCCACGTGCAGATCTTCTACACCGGCACCGCCGAGGAGTTCGCCTGGGTGGTGCCGACCCCCGCGCAGCCCGAGCTGTTCCTCTCCACCGACACACTGTTCAACGAGCTCTCCTGGCGCCTGGAGCCCCAGTTCTCGATGGTCTGGCACGAGGAGGGGCGCTGTGATGGTGGCTGGGGAGGCAGCAGCGAGGTCGCCCTCGATTCCGCAGCCAGCAGCACGTGGTCGAGCTCCGATGGCTACGGTGGCGTCGTCGTCGTCGACGAGAAGCGGGTCGGCCCCTACGACACGGTGACGCTGCAGGCCGACGACGAGGCCGCCCTCTTGGACTGGCTCCAGGAGGCCGGGTACGACCTTCCCGACACCCTCGACAGCGCCTTGGCCCCCTATGTGAGCTTCGGCGCCTACTTCGTGGCCCTCAAGCTCGCGAAGGACGAGGACGTGGGAGACATCGCGCCCCTCGGGATGACCTACGCCGGCAGCCGTCCGATGATTCCGATCACGCTGACGAGCATCGCCGCGACACCCGACATGCGCCTCGAGACCTACGTCTTCGGAAAGCACCGTGCGGTACCCGACAACTACCTGCACGTCCAGATCAACGAGGCCGCCATCGACTGGTTCACCGGCGGCAGCAACTACGAGCGCGCCATCACCCTCGCCGCGGACGAGGCCGGCGGTCAGGCCTTCGCGACCGACTACGCCGGCCCTACCGACCGCCTCAAGGGTGCTCTGTACACCGAGGGTCGGTACGACACCGACGCTCTCGCACGCCAAGAAGACCCGATCTCGTTCATGAACGAGATCATGCGGCAGGGCTTTCCAGCCGACAACGTCCTGCTCGAGGTCCTGCAGGACGTGATGCCACCGCCGGACGGCGTCGACGCCCAAGACTTCTACAACTGCGTGGAGTGCTACGCCGACCTCTTGGAGGACTACGACTTCGACTCAATCAGTGCCGCAGCAGCCATCGAGGAGCGCTTGGTCGATCCGCTACGGCGAGCCGAGGCCCTGTTCGATCACGCCTGGGTGAGCCGGCTGACCAGCTCCATCTCGCCCGTCGAGATGACCATCGACCCGATGTTCGTCTTCAACCCGGACATGGGGGAGGTGGCCCTCGAGCACCAAGCCGACCTGTACATCATGTGCGGTCTCGGTGGCACCTACTGGAACTCGCTCCGCCGCCTCGAGCTCGCCGACGGACGCCTGATCTACGTGCCCAGCGAGGAGTGGCTGGCAGAGCGAGGCCTGACCTACGCCGAGTTCATCGAGGGCCTGACCAGTCACTACGCCAAGATCATCGAGGACGCATCCGAGAGCGGAGAGCCGACGGTGCTCTTCGACCTGTACGAGGCCGGTGATCCCGACCTCGATGCCTGGAACGCATCCCAGGAGCCCGGCGGGGCCGAGGAGGCCTCTGCCAAGGGCTGCGGGTGCTCGAGCACGCAGAGCGGCGCCGTCGGGGGGCTCACGCTCCTCGCGCTCCTCGTGGGAGCGCGCCGACGCAGGTGAGCCCCAGGCTCACCTCACGCAGCCACTCCAGGTGTCGATCGCCTCCTCTTCGAAGTAGACGGTGCCCGAGAAGCAGCTCACGTCCTGCTCACCGAGCAGGTCGAAGCCCGCAGCGTCTCCCTCGTACCGAAGCAGGAGCATGCCGTCGCGCGGGCGGTACGTCCAGACGCCCGAGTCACGGTCGCTGTCGACGAACGTGCGGTCTTCCTCGACGGTGACGTCCATGTCGCGGCGAACACCGTCACCGAGTCCGTACTCGACCTCGAGCGT
>PKDJ01000050.1 GCA_002862545.1 Pseudomonadota bacterium | reverse complement strand
TGATCACCTCGCACGCGCACGTGCAGTCGGTGCCTGGCAGCACACTCCGCGGAGACACGCCGGCGGCCGTGGAGGCGCAGCAGCTCCTGCAGCTTCGCGCCTACCTGGCGAGCGGCTTCACCACCGTGCTCGATCCCGCCATCGGGGTGGAGACCGCCGAGCGGCTTCGGGGCGCCATGGCCGACGGTGCGCCGGGGCCGGAGCTGTTCGTCCTGGCTCCCTTCCTCACCCCTGTCGACGGCTACATGACCTCCGCGGAGATGCGGGGCGTGGCCTTCGCCGACTTCTGGCCGCCGATCGACGCGGACACGGATCTGGACGCGCTCTTCGCACAGGCCGCACCGCTCGACCCCGTGGGGGTGAAGGTGGCCGTCGAGGACGGCGTCCTGTTTCCGAACCTCCCCCTGTTCGACGATCCGACCTTCGAGCGCGTGCGGGTGGCGGGCGAGTCCCATCGGCTCTTCGTCCACAGCATCTCCAATGACGAGCACCGCCGTGCTCTCGAGCTCGGACCCTTCGCCCTCGTCCACGTGGGTCTGTGGAGCGAGCCCATCGACCCCGAGGTGCTCTCGGCACTCGCCGAGCGCCAGACCTGGGTGATCTCCACCATCACGCTGAATCACCTGGCCGCCTGGGGGTGGACGACGGCCTTCCGCGACGACCCCTGGGTGCAGCAGCGCGTGCCGGTCCTGCAGTGGGAGACGGCGCTCGACCCCGAGACGCGCCCGCACCTCGACGACGTCGCGGCCGAGATGATGCGGCCCTGGTGGGTGCCGCAGTGGGTGGCGCGCGCCGGTGCACCCCTGTTCTCTCCGACGACGGCGCGCGCGGCGGAGGCGACCCAGTCCAGTGCACGGGCCATCGCGGCGCTCGAGGCAGCGGGTGTTCCGTGGGTCGTCGGTGCGGACGAGGGCAACGCTCCGGTCTACACGACCTTTTTCCACGGGGTCGCATCGCAGATCGAGCTGGAGCAGCTCGATACCTGGGGAATCGACCGGAAGGCCATCCTACAGGCCAGCACGACGCGCCCTGCGCGGATGCTCGGCGTGGAGGACCGGCTGGGGACCGTCGAGGTCGGTCGGGAGGCCGACCTGATCCTGGTGGAGAAAGACCCTCTCGAGCACGGGATGGCGGCGCTTCGGACGCTTCGGTGGACCATCCGAGACGGAGAGGCGCGCACCCCTGCCGCCTGGCTGCGGGACCCCGGGTGAGCATGGGCTGGCGAAGCTCGTCGTCCTGAAGCTCGTCCGTCGAGCAGCGCTCGCAGAGATTCCCGTGCTGGTCGAGGCCGGGTCACGGGCGTGAGGGCTGAGCAGGCCACCGCGCGCTCCTCCGCCGCAGACGCAGGTCGGCCCGCGGTCGCTGAGGACCGCGGGCCGCGCTTCGTTGGCTGCACTCACCCGCAGACGGGGTCGCTCGTCGGCGTCCCTGTACAGGAGCACTCCTCGCCGTCGCCCTCGCAGTCGAGCTCGGCCCACACGGTGCAGGTCTCCTTCCCGCCGCCCTCAGCGTTCCGCTCGTAGGCGACGCGGACCTGCTTGCCGTCCATCTCCTCACAGGACTGCTCCTCCTGAGAGCTGATCGGGATGGACGTGGTCAGCGACGTGTCATCAGCGGCCAGAGAGCCGACATTGGCGAAGTTGTTGGGGAACCAGGCGCCGGGGTTCGCTAGGCAGCTCTTGTAGTTGTCGCTGCCGCCGATGTTGAGAACGTCGGTGAGGGCGACGCCGATGCTGCCGCAGGCTGAGACGTTCTTGGAGAACGCCATGCCGAAAATCTCGATGGAGGACAGTGGATTCATGACGTGGCAGATCGCCGCGGTGCCCGAGCCCACCGCCTTGGCGACCTCGCTGCGGCCCGTCTTCAGTGTCGCGCAGAGGTCGGCGGCGGAAGTGCCGTGGATGTCACCGCTGCCGATGATGCCCCCGTAGAGCGTCTCCGTGTCGATCAGCTCACCGTCGAGGGTCTCGTGGGTGAACGTCAGTGTGTACTCGATGCCGCGGGCCGAGTGGAGGCTGCCGGTCGCGTCGGTCTCGATGGTGGTGATGCTCTCGTCGACCCAGCGTGGGCTGAAGCGTACGGTCTCGACCACCTGGTGCGTGATCACGTCGGTGCGGAAGAGCTCGTGGACGTGGGACCACTCGGTCACGTCGTGCACGGCGCGATAGCGCGTCGTGTAGTCGCCCAGGCAGGTCTCCGTCGCGAGGAAGCCGCCGCTGCAGAGCTCGGGCTCGACCATGTAGTCGACGTAGGCACTGGGGTAGTCGCCCTCGTCGACCTGAACCATCAGGCAGTCCTCGATGGGCTCGCCGTCCTCGTCCTCACAGGCGAAGACGTTGATGACGGTGTCGGGCTCGAGACCAAGCTCGGCCTCGGCGTTGTCGTCGGTGATGCACAGGCCATCGAAGGAGTGGCCCGTGATGCACGCCATGCTCCCCGCATCATCCGCGACGATGCCGCCGTGTCCACCGAAGCCGCCAAAGCCGCCGAAGCCGCCGAAGCCTCCGGGTGCCGCGACCGCGGTGGATGCCGTCGAGAGGAGCAGAGCGAGGATAGACGTACGCAGAACCATGATGCCTCCAAGTGTGCGTCTCAAGCACACTCCGAGGGTGCGTCCGCTTGGCGCTCACGACCTGGCTCGAACTTGACTCATGTCATGGCTCGCCCGATTCGGGTGGTCGCCAGGTCGCCAGGTCGCCACCTCAGGGCAGAGGGCGTACCTGTCCCTTTTTTCCCGCTCGCTTGTTCTCGGGGGCGGTCTGCCCCAGCGGGTAGGCGGCTGGGCCGACGGGCTCGGCGTAGACGTACGTGAGGTTGTCGGCCTTGAAGGTGCGGTCGTCGCCCTCTGCGGGCAGACCGACGCCCACGAGGGCATGCTCGGGCACGTAGACCATGGCGAGGGGGACGTCGGGCAGCTCGGCGCGCACCAGCGCGAGGAACAGGGCCGACTTGCCGTCGCAGTCTCCCTTGTTGCGTGCCAGCAGGGCCAGAGGCCGCTGGAAGCCCGCGTCACCCCCACGCTTGCCCTTCTGGTAGGGGATCGACTGGGTGAAGAGCAGCGCCCGCTCTACGAACTGCCGGTCTGTGGAGGTGCCCTCCCGCAGGCGCTCGGCCAGCGGCTCCACAGCGGCGGCGCGGTCTGCGGCGATGAGGGCATGGTCGTACGACAGCGCGCCCTTCTCGAGCTCGAAGACCTGATTCTCGATCAACCAGCGCGCACGCTCCTGCTCCATCGCCTCGCTCGCTTCGTCCATGGTGGCTCGCGTGGCCTTGGCGGGGCCCGAGGCGCCGAGCTGGACGCCGGCTGCCGTCGCCCTCGCGGTCAGCTCTACGGCCCTGCGGCCCTTGGCGGACTTGCGGGCTGCGCGGGCCATCGCCTCGTGGAGGTCGAGGAGCTGGACCCGTCTCCGGACCGTCTTGTCCGCCTCGATCTCCGCACTGGATAGCGTGGCCTGGACGCGGTCGCGCCCTGAGGAGGGCGCTCGCCAGGCGAAGGTGAGCGTGGTGGTCTCGGCACCGGACTCGGCCGCATGCTTCAGCTGCTCGGCGTTCCCGGCGAGTGCGGGTGTGGCGAGCAGGAGGGACAGGAGCAGTGGCAGCATGGGTGACCTCGTGGGAGGAGAGCATACGGGTGTCGGCTGGCGGCTGTCGTGAGGAAGCCGTCACCGCGCTGCGACGGTCTGCCGCCCAGCGCGGTGGCGGCTCGTCGCGCGCTGCGCCAGCAGTGGCTGGTGAGACGACGCAGTGCCAGGGGGCCTTCACCGCATGCCCAGGTCGCGATAGGCGCCCGCATGCACCAGCAGACCCTCACCCTCCCCGAGCGGGGACGCGGCCTCTACGACATCACCGACAGGCTGCGGGCCGAGGTCCGGGCGGCGGGCGTGAGCACGGGGCTGTGTCATGCCTTCCTGCTCCACACCAGCGCGAGCCTGGTGATCCAGGAGAACGCCGACCCGGATGTCCTGGTCGATCTCGAGACCTGGTTCTCCCGCGCGGTGCCGGATGGCGACCCCAGCTACCGCCACGTCGAGGAGGGTCCCGACGACATGCCGGCCCACATCCGGGCGGCGCTCACCCAGCCCTCGGTGACCGTGCCCATCGTCGATGGCGGGCTGGCGCTCGGCACC
>PKDJ01000160.1 GCA_002862545.1 Pseudomonadota bacterium | reverse complement strand
CCTGCGGCGGCCTACCGCTACACCGAGTGTCGGATGACGAAGCTCGCCGAGGAGCTTCTCGTCGACATCGACAAGGAGACGGTGTCCTTCGTGCCCAACTTCGATGGGCAGACCGAGGAGCCGGAGGTCATGCCGAGCCGGTTCCCGAACCTGCTCGTCAACGGCGCCGACGGCATCGCTGTCGGCATGGCGACCAAGATCCCGCCTCACAACCTCGTCGAGATCATCGATGCCTGCACCGCGCTGATCGACCGGCCGGAGCTCACCTTCGAAGAGCTGCTTGAGATCGTGCCGGGTCCAGACTTCCCGACCGCGGGCACCATCTACGGCCGCAAGGGCATTCGCGACGCCTACGCGACGGGGCGTGGGCGGGTCGTCGTACGGGGCAACGCGGACTTCGAAGAGGTCAATGGTCGGCGAGCCATCGTCATTGACGAGCTTCCCTACCAGGTCAACAAGGCCCGACTGATCGAGCAGATCGCCGAGCTCGTGAAGGATCGCCGCCTCGAGGGCATCCACGCGCTCCGAGACGAGTCTGACCGTCGCGGCATGCGCATCGTCATCGAGCTCAAGCAGGATGCCTTCGAGGAGGTGGTGCTCAATCATCTCTTCAAGAGCACGGCGCTGCAGTCGACCTTCGGCGTGATCCTGCTGTCCATCGTAAACAAGCGGCCGCGCATCCTGTCGCTCCGCGAGATGCTGCAGCACTACATCGCACACCGGCGCGAGGTGGTGCTCCGTCGCACCCGCTACGAGCTCCGCAAGGCCAGGGAGCGGGCGCACATCCTCGAGGGCTACCGGATCGCTCTCGACAACATCGACGAGGTGATCGCGATCATCCGGGGTAGCTCGTCGGTCGGTGAAGCTCGCGAGCGCCTGATGCAGCGCTTCGGCCTCACCGAGATCCAGTCCCAGGCCATCCTCGATCTTCGGCTGCAGCGCCTCACGGGCATGGAGCGTCAGAAGATCGAGGAGGAGTACGCCGAGCTGCTTGCTCGGATCGCGACGCTGGAGGCCATCCTCGCGGACGAGGGCCTGCTGATGGGCGTCGTAAAGGGTGAGCTCCTCGAGATTCGCGAGGGCTTCGGAGACGAGCGACGGACGCGCATCGTCGATGCTCGCGGTGAGCTCACGATGCACGACCTCGTCGCCGAGGAGGATCAGGTCGTGACCCTGTCGCACCTCGGCTACATCAAGCGCTGCAGCCCGGACGAGTGGCGGATGCAGCACCGAGGCGGCATGGGCAAGCGCGGCATGAACACCCGCGCGGAGGACTTCGTCACCTCGCTGTTCATCGCGAACACCCACAGTCTGTTGTTGGTGTTCACGGCTGCTGGCCGGGTCTACCCACTGAATGTCTATGAGGTCCCGCAGGCGGGCCGGGGTGCTCGAGGGCGTCCGATCATCAACCTCGTTCCTGTCGAAGAGGGTGATCAGATCGCGGCGGTCGTCTCGGTTCGCTCACTCGAGGTCGCCGAGGGCGAGGTCGCTCCAGACTTGCTGTTCGTGAGTCGCGATGGACTGGTCAAGCGCACGCCGCTGACGGCTTACCGAAACCTGCGCTCGGGCGGCATGATCGCAGCGGGTGTGGCCGACGAAGACGAGCTCGTCGTGGTGAAGCTCGTGCATGCGGGCGAACAGTGCTCGGTCATGCTGCTCTCCCTGCACGGGCAGTGCATTCGCTTCGGCTGGAGCGATGTGCCTGAATACGGACGCTCGGCACGGGGTAACCGGGGAATCAAGCTCGAGAATGACGATCACGTCGTCGACGCTGTACTCCTCCCGGCCTGGGACACGCCGACCATCGACGACGACCTCGACGACGACGACGAGGAAGAGGATGAGCAGGAGGAGACGGTCATCGACGACGAGATCACTCTGCTCACCGTCACGGAGCTTGGGTACGGCAAGCGGACGCGGTTCGCGAAGTACCGGTCGCAGCGTCGAAATGGAAAGGGCTTGCTGTCCTTCCGGATCGGCGAGGACACCGGCGACGTGGTCGGAGCGGTTCCCGTGGGGCCCGAAGACCAGCTCATGCTGGTCACCGACACAGGGCGCGTGATCCGGATCGAGGCGCGGTCCGTCAGCCAGTACGGCCGTGTGACGAAGGGCGTGCGCCTCATGAGGCTCGCCGACGGTGAGAAGATCGTCGACATGGCGCGCTACGCGGAAGAAGACGAGGGCGACGAGGAGTGACGCTCGGTCGGTCGGCCTTTGTCGTGATCGCGGCACTCGTGGCTCTGGTTCCCGGAACGCCATGGTCCGTCGGTCACGGCGACGTGCTGATGGCGATGGGCCAGCGCACAGAGGCCCTGGGCTGGTACCGGACTGTCGCGCGGCTCGCGCCAGCACGGGCCACCTCGGAGCGTGCCTGGAGGCGGGCTGTCTTGGCGGCTCGGGTGGATCTCGGCGATCGGGTCCTCGCTCAGCGGCTCCTCGAAGAGCGCCTGAATCACGTCGAGGGACGCCGGGCGCGAGCCCGCGTGCTGGCGGAGATGGCGGAGCTGAAGCGACGGATGGGCGATGGAGAGGGCGCTGCCGCGACCTGGATGAGGGCGGCCGATGAGGCACCGTATGCACCAGAGCTGGCTGCATGGCTGCTCGCGCGTGCGAGCATCTTGGTCGAGCTGGGGCGCGAGGACGAGGCGAACGCTGCCTTCGCCGAGCTCGCGATCCGTCGTCCCGATGCTCGAGGGCGCGCATGGCTCGGTCGAGCTCGCCTGGCCCATGCCCGCGGAGACATCCACGAGGCCCTGCGCTGCTATGACATGGCGCAGGAGCTCGCGACGGACGAGGCGGTTGCGTCTGTCGCTCGGCTCGGGGCAGCCGCATGCCTGGAGCGGCTCGGTGAGGTCGACCAGGCGCTGGTGATGCTCGAGGCCTCGGACCTGCCGCCTGCGGTGCACTCCGTCCGCACGAGTGGTCTCCGACGCCGCACCTCCATGTTGAGTCCCTGAGCACACCTCGTCGGGGGTTACACAGGCCCCTCGATGGAGGTACGAATGTCCAGGTCGTCAGAGCTGCTCGCAGCTGCCCGAGAGGTGATTCCTGGCGGCGTGAACTCGCCGGTCCGAGCCTTTGGGGCTGTGGGTGGAGAGCCGCCGTTCATTCGCCGTGGTGAGGGCGCATGGATGGAGGACGAGGACGGAAACCGGTACCTCGATCTGGTTGTCAGCTGGGGGGCCCTCATCCTGGGTCATGCTCATCCTGGGGTGATGCAGGCGGCTATCGATGCTGTACGGAGTGGGTCGAGCTTTGGGGCTCCGACCGAGGCCGAGGTCAGTTTTGCTCGCAAGGTGATCGAGCGGGTGCCGGGGCTCGAGAAGGTCCGTGCCGTCAGCAGCGGCACCGAGGCCACCATGCACGCTGTGCGCTTGGCGCGCGGCTACACGGGCCGTGACCGGATCATCAAGATGGAGGGCTGCTACCACGGTGCCCACGACGCCATGCTGGTCAAGGCGGGCTCGGGTGTCGCGACCTTCGGACTCCCCGGCTCGCCGGGAGTCCCTGCCCAGGTCGCCGGCAATACCCTCCTCGCCGCCTTCAACGACGCCGAAGCGGTCGCCGCGCAGCTCGAGGCTCATCCGGGTGAGGTGGCAGCTGTCGTACTGGAGCCGATCGCTGGAAACATGGGCTGCATTCCGCCCAAGCCTGGCTACCTGCAGGCCCTGCGTGAGCTGTGTGACGACCATGGTGCCCTGTTGATCCTCGACGAGGTGATGACGGGCTTCCGCGTCGATCGGCACTGCGCGATTGGGCTGTACGGCGTCACACCTGACCTGGCCTGCTTCGGCAAGGTGGTCGGGGGTGGCTTCCCGCTCGCGGTCTTCGGAGGTCGTGCTGAGGTGATGGACCACCTCGCACCCGTCGGGTCGGTCTACCAGGCGGGCACGCTCTCGGGGAATCCCGTCGCGGTCGCGGCGGGGTCTGCCGCGCTCGACGCGCTCACCCCAGAGGTCTACGCACACCTCGATGCCTTGGGCGATCGCCTCGAGGCACGTCTCCGCCGCTACGCTGAGGTTGTCCAGCCGACGTTGTTGTTTGGTTGCGAAGCGTGGACCCTTACACAGAGCGTGATGCAGAAGGTCGGTGGGGCTGAGGGCAACTCCCTCCGCAAATGTCAGTGGGCATTCGGGCCGCGCAAT
>PKDJ01000016.1 GCA_002862545.1 Pseudomonadota bacterium | reverse complement strand
CAGATCGGCCCGCAGGCCGCCGCCCTGGATCATGAAGCCCGGGATCACCCGATGGAAGACCGTCGCCCCGTCACCATCCGCCCCATCGAAGAACCCCGCCTCCGCATAGCGGACGAAGTTCCTCACGGTCCGGGGTGCGCTCGCCCCGTCCAGCGTGAGCTGGATCTCGCCGAGGCTCGTCTGCATCACCACGTCGACGTCGCCCTCGGACCCGTCGGGCGTCCAGGTCGTCACCCCCTGGGTGTCCATTGACGGGCCGTCCACCTGCCCGCCACAGCCCAGCATGACCCACAGCGCCATCACACCCATGCCGCCCTCCCCACAGGCAGCGACCTTAGGCCGGTCAGGACCCCGACGCCCAGCTGGGCAGGGGACGATACGACGTGATCGCGTTCTGAAGCGCTCCTCCGAAGGCCCCAAAACGAGCGGTCGGTCCGAGCACCGAGCAGAAGACCTGCCCCCCCTCGTGCGGCAGAACCCGCAGCGCAGCCAGGCGTGACGCGCTCCGGGCAAGCGCGCGTGCCCCGCCGACCGCGTCGTCCTCGTCGTTCCAGCGCTCCACCTCCAGCTTCTCCCGCGCTGCCAGCCGCACGACAGCCTCGCGAGCACTCACTGCCCAGGTCGGCGGCAGCCGACCACACACGATCACGGCGGCCTCGTTGCCCAGCGAGGGATGCTCGACAACGAGTGCGTCAACCAGAGGCGCATCAGGTGAATCGTCGACGGGGAACGATGGCACCCGGAGCCAGGCCCGCGGGCAGAGGAACTCGTGCGGTGCCCCACGCTCAGGCTCGGCCGTGACGACCACGAACTCGGCCGAGAGCGCCTCCTCGGGCTCCACCTCACGGTAGGTCACTCGCTGCGATGTAGCCATGGCTTGTCTTTATCCACCTTGGAGATGCCGAGTGACGCGCCGATGGAGCCTCCCCAGCCGAGGGAACCGCCGACGCTGAAGCCCGCGCCGATGCCCTCCTGCGTGTCGGCGTAGAGATGCCCGCCGGCCTTCGCGCCGACGCCGTTGCTCACCTCGCCCTTGCCCCCCAGCATCACCTGCGCGTTGGTGAACGGGATGCTGAACAACGGGTACTGTCCCTCGACGGACGCCTTGGGCCCGTACAGCCCCGCCGAGGCGCTGCCCTCGATGCCGACCCCCGTCTCTCGGACCGAGGCCGAGCCCTTGTAGGAGCCCTCGACGCTGCCCAGCGAGGCCTTGCCCGAGACCGAGCCCCCACCCTCGAACTCGTGAGAGCCATGTGCGCTGATCACAGAGCCCCCTGCCTTGCCCTTGGCGGTCGCGCTGAAGCCTCCCTGTCGGGGGTTGTAGGCAACGGTTCTGGACTTCTCGGCGTGCCCCGAGAGCACGTCGAGCCCGAGGTGCTCATCACCGTAGGAACCGAGCGATCCAGACTGCTTCTGCTTGGATGACAGACCGGGAATCGCGACATTGCCGTGCTTCTCCGGACGAAGCCCGTTCGGTGCCTTCTTGCCTCCCAGCTTGAAGGGCTCGCGGGACGGATCGAGCAACTCCGTCTCCGTCTCCAGCTCGGCAGAAGGGGCTTCGCCGGTGAGCCAGGAGTAAGCGTTGGACAGGCCGCCCGAGACCATCCCGAGCATCGATTCGCCCTGCGCGACCCTCGAGTTGTACGGCGCGAGCTCCGCCTGCCGTGCCTCGACTCGACGTTGCTCGGCAGCTTGCTGCCTGCGTGCTTTCTCACGCCTGCGCCGCTTGGCGCGCTGCTTCTTGCTCGGCATGGGTCACCCGGTCGAGGAGGCTTGTACACTACCCTGCGCGACGCGCGCTGTCGTCCCGGATTCGAAGAGTTCGGTGAGTCCTCGAGGCTGACTGGAGCGCGATTCAAGGAGATCCACGCATGCTCGCCACGATCATGCTCCTGCTCGGGTGTACCGCCCCGGCGCCCACCGCGGCGCCCACTGCGCCGGAGGCTACGGGGACGCCCGTCGCCCGCATCGCGCTGACCTTCGACGACCTGCCCTACCAGACACGACGCGGCGGAGCGCCGCTCAGCCCCGAGCCGGCCGACTGGGCTCGCGTGAACCGCTCCATCCTGGCTGCCCTCGCGGAGGCCGATGCCCCCGCGACCGTGTTCGTCAACTGCGGCAACCTGGCAGACGACGACACGCTGGCCGACCAGTGGCGGCGCGCAGGTCACACCGTCGGCAACCACACCGCCCATCACAGCAGCGCGGCCCACACCGACCTCGACGTCTGGATGGCCGAGGTGCGGCAGTGCGATGGCCTGTGGCCAACCGAAAGCACCGCCACTCGCTGGTTTCGATTCCCCTACCTGTGGCGAGGCGAGGGCGTCGAGCGCCGTGACGCCGTCCAAGCGGCGCTGAACGATGCGGGGTACCGCGTCGCGCCGGTGACCGTGGACAGCCACGACTGGATGTTCGAGCTCGTGCGTCGCCAGCGGAAGGAGACCGGGGCGAGCGACGCGGACCTCGCGGGGCTGGGTGCGCACTACGCGCGCAACACCGCAGAGGCCGTCGCTGAGGCACGCGCCATCTCGCGCGAGAAGCTCGGTCGAGAGGCCGCACAGATCCTGCTGCTCCACATCAATGACACCACGGCCGCACAGCTGCCGAGCATCCTCGCAGCCCTCGAGGCCGAGGGCATCGAGGTGGTCCGTCTCGACGAGGCCATGACCGACCCCCTCTACGCACAGCCGGACGCGTGGGCGGGCCGAGGAGCCCGCTGGTGGCTCGCACGCACCGACCCGGTCGCGCGCCCCGACGGCTCCCCCTGGTACAGCGATCGCGAGGGCACGCTGGGCAAGCAGCTGGGCTGGCCCTGACGACTGCACGCAGAGCCGATGAACCGTCCGGAATGACCGACTACGGCGGTGGCGGGCAGGTGTAGTCGTCCGGGTGGATCTGGTCGTAGGGGAGGATGGTGGGCACCGCGTCCGACGCCTCGTAGACGTTCTCCCCCTCGGAGAAGGTCGCGAGGGCTACGTCACGCGAGACGACGGGGGTTGCCCGCCAGAGAGTCGGTCCGCTCCGACATGTGCGTCGTCACTTCGCGTCCCGCCGTCCGGAAGAGCGCAGCCGTAGCAGAGATGCACCGCGACAGAGCCCCAGACCACCTCGTCGTCACCACAGCCCCCCAGTTGAGTCCCTGCCCCCATAGGCGCTACGCTGGCACACTCGACAGGGCTCCCCCATGCGTTCCACCTGGCTCTTCCTTCTCCTGCTCGGCGCCTGCAACGAGGCGAGCCTGCGGGTCAGCAATGAGGCGCCCGAAGCGCAGATCGTCGACCCGGCGACCGGTGGCGAGGTCCCCGAGGGCTTCGCCGTGACCCTGGTCGGCGCGGCCTCCGACGCGGACGACCCCGAGGATGCCCTCGAGGCACGCTGGCGCATCGACGGCGAGACCGCCTGTGACTGGCTGGCCGCCGCCGAGGACGGGACCACGCTCTGTGAGGCCGTCTTCGCCGCCGACGCTGCGGGACAGGTGGTCCTGGAGATTCGCGACCCACGCGGGGCGAGTGGCTCCGACCGCATCACTGTCGTCGTCGTCCCCACCGACGCGCCCACTGCCACCATCACCGAGCCCGACACCCTCGGCGTCTACTACAGCGACCAGCTGGTGACCCTGGCGGGACGGGTCGGCGACAGCGAAGACGCCGTCGAGGCCCTCGACGTGGTGTGGACCAGCTCGGCCAGCACCGCCGACCTGTCCGAGGTGAACGTCACCCCGACGACCGATGGCGAGGTACGCGGCACGGCCCTGCTGCCCGAGGGGGAGCAGGAGCTTCGCCTGACGGTGACCGACAGCACCGGCAAGACCGACAGCGACACCGTCACGGTCACTGTCGGCCCACCAAACTCCGCGCCCGCGTGTGCGCTGCTCGCTCCCCTCGACGGCAGCGGCGGAGAGGAGGGTGCGCTGCTGCGCCTCGACGGCGAGGCCACCGATGTCGACGTGCCCTCAGAGCGGCTCAGCGTCACCTTCGAGAGCAACCTCGACGGCGTGTTCGGGACCCTCTCGCCCGGCTCCGATGGCAGCGTGAGCCTCGCGACCGCCGACCTGGTCGTCGGCACCCACACCCTGACCATGACCGTGACCGACGAGATCGGGGCCACCTGCGCCGACTTCGTCCTCTACACGGTCGGCACACCGCCCTCCGTGCGCATCCTCGAGCCGGCCGACGACGC
>PKDJ01000156.1 GCA_002862545.1 Pseudomonadota bacterium | reverse complement strand
GACGCTCGCCAGGCACTCGTCGACCTCCGCGTCGCGAACGTCTGGCTCGGGGAGGTCTGGGACCTCGGGTACCTCCGCGAGCGACGCCTCGATGCGGGCACCCGCTGCAGCGAGGGCCTCCTCAGTCTGACGGGCCTCCTCAGCCTGACGGGCCTCCTCAGCCTGACGGGCTTCCTCCGCCTGACGGGCCTCCTCCGCCTGACGGGCTTCTTCGGCCTCCGCAGCACGCGCACGGGCCTGCTCGACCAGCTCATCGGCCGCGTCGAGCGTCTCGGCTGCATCCACGCCCTCGACGAGGTCGGAGAGGTCGAGGTCGTCCGTCGCCAGTGACTCGATCGTCGCCACCCGCTCCGCGAAGGCAGCCTCGATGGCCGCATCCGTCAGCGCGAGCGCCTTCTCCATGGCCGAGTGAGCCACATCGGCTTGGGCGTCTGCCTCATCTGCGGCCTCCTCGGCATCGGCAGCATCCGCCTCGGCATCATCGAGGACCTCGGCCTCGCTGCACGCATCGGCAGCAGCAGCAGCCTTCTCGGCAGCGTCGAGCGCCGCATCTGCCGCCCCGTCCGCCGAGTCCAAGAGCTCGCCAACACCGTCCACCGTGCTGTCGCCCTCGGCTCTCGCACGGTCCGCGTCGGCCCCAGCTGCGTCGGCAGCCTCCCGTGCTCGGGTGGCCGCAGAGTCCGCCCGCGTGAGCACGGCGTCAAAGGCGGCATCGAGCTCGTCAGACTCTGCTTCGCTCTCAGAATCTTCAGCGTCCTCGGAGTCGTCAGCGTCCTCGGAGTCGTCAGCGTCCTCGGCCTCGTCCGCGTCCTCGGAGTCGTCCGCATCCTCGGCGTCGTCAGCGTCCTCGGAATCGTCAGCGTCCTCGGCGTCCTCAGCCTCGTCAGCGTCCGCGTCACCGAGGAGGGGCTCGAGCAGAGGCAGCGCGCTGGCGTCGTCGGGATCGACCTCGCAGGGCGCGACGAACTCCGCGAGGTCGGCGACCAGCTGGGCCAGACTCGGCCCCTCGGCGCCCTCTAGGCCTTGGTCGACTGCATCGAGGAAGGCATCGTCATCCGCATGCCGCTCCTCAGCGTAGGAGGCCAGCGCGCGGGCGAGCACCGACTCGAGCGCAGGCGGCAGGTCTTCGGGGAGGAAGGAGACCGCGTCTCCCGCCTTGGTCGCCTTGAGGACCTCCTCCTCCGAGCCTGTGTAGACCGGCTCCCCGAGCCACAGCTCCGCGACGGCGAGCGCGATGGCGAAGCGATCCGTGGACTCGTCCTCCTCGGCGCCCTCGAGGCGCTCGGGCGGCGCATACCGGAGACTGTCGAGCGGAGGAATCACGGAGTTGTCCGCGACATAGTCGGCCACAGAGAGCTGTGGCAGCCCCCAGCCGACCACCCTCACCCGCCCCTCGGGCGTGACGAAGATTCCCAGCGGGGTCAGGCCGCCCGGCGCCGGCAGGTCCGCCTCGGCAGCGGCGACCACGATCTCACCAAGCCCGAGCGCGAGCTCCAACGCCGCCCGATCTCCACTGCCACCGTCGGCCCGCGCGAGCTGGGCCAGCTCCTTGACCGAGCGAGCCCCCTGTGCGATCTCGTAGACCCGCACGCCGGGTGCGGCATCGATGCAGGGCGCAATGCCCGCGACACTGGGCTCGTCGAGCGAGGACGGTAGCTTGAGCGCAGGATCGTCGGACCAGTCCTCGGCGTAGACCACCGCGATTGCGGTGCCCTCCGGATCAGTCAGCTCGACCAGGTCGGTGATGGCCCCACGGAGACGGCGTCCTGTGAGACGCCAGGCAGGAGCGCCATCACTCGGCATCGTTCAGCGACCAGTCGAACTCGTAGAATCGATGCGGGCAGCCCTTGTCGGCGAGTGTCTTCAGCTGGACCGACAGCTTACCGCTGGTGTGGCGCGCGGCGAGTGAGCAGAGGTCGAGACCGGCGCTGAAGAAGTCGAAGTCACGCCGATACCAATCGACGATCGGATTGAAGACGGCCACTCCGTCTTCCACCCGCACCCCACGCTCTGGGTCTTGGAACCAGCGCTGCATCCCATCACGCAGCTGGGTGTGGAGCTGACCATTTCCGTAGAGTTCGGGTGACATCGGCGGCCCCCCTCGCGCTCCGAAGACCATCGCACCATGACTACGGTAGTCGAGCTCGAACTGACGAATTCGCTCGTCGCGAAGCTCCTGCAGCGACAGGTGATCGCGCTCAACATCGAACGCTGTCGTCATGAAAAATCCACTGCCCGGCAGAGGAATCCACCCGGACACATCACGCACCGAGTCCGGACGCCCCTGCTCCAGCACGTTGTACATGACGAGCGCGTTGAAGGCGTTGAGGTGGAAGCCGTGTCGATGCGCCGTGATCTTGTCGTCACCCCACATGTCGTCGCGGGTGAGCCAGAGCACGTACTTGTCGAGGGGCTCTCGATTGGCCTCGAGGAGCTCATAGTCGACGTAGCCGTCCTCAGTGACGACGTCCGCCAGCGCGGCGGCCCACTCTTCAGTGGGATCCTCGGTTGGGACGGCGCCATCGGGGGTCAGCGTCTGGCGACAGGCGAGCAGCAGCAGGAGAGCGGGCGTCATCGCTCCTCGGGTTTCTGGACGTGGCCGGCCCCTTTAACGCGATCCTCACCGTCCGGTGAGCCATCCGGCGCCCGACCCAACAGAGAGCTGATCTGAGCCGCATCGAGGGCACCGAGGACCGGATGCACCTGCCCCATATCTCCGTCATAAAGCCAAAACAAGCTGCAACCACAGGTGATGGACGCCACCACGAGCACGGTAAGGAATCGACGCATGGAGTCACGCGGGGGGAGCGGGAGAGATGAGAGGGGGACGCAGTAGATGGCAGAGCCGAGGATTTCACAATAGCAGGACGGGTCCGCACCGGACGAGGAGGAAAGTGATCCCGATGCCGCACGAGTACCAGATCAAGAACGGCCAGAGCGTGCAGACGGTGACCGGCCGCGCCGACGCCATTGCCAAGGCAAAGGAAGTCAGCGCCCGCACCTGGCGCCCCATCGGGGTCGAGCGTGACGACGGCCGCGTCAAGATGCAGTTCCGTCGTGGCAGCCTCCTCATCTACCGGTACGACACCCACGACCGCCGCTGAGCGCTCGCGCTCACCACAGATCGTAGTCGTCAACCAGCCCAGCCTTTTCCTCCAAGACGGAGGAGAGGCTGTTCGCGTTTCGACGTGCGACGTCGCCGCCGAGAGCACGAAGCGCGTGGGCCGCGGCACGAGCGAGCGGCGGCTCCGCCTCTAGTACCGTGGCGAGCGCCTGCGCGGCCGCCGTCGTTCCGGTGCTCTGCAGTGCACGGACAGCCGCCTGCGAGACCTCCGGGTCCGCTGCGCCAGGCTCCCAGCGGGCCACCACCGCATCCAGCCTCCAGGACCATCCAACTAAGGACGCGTCCTCGACTTACAGACTGCAGCACCGGGCGAGCAGTTCCAGAGAAATCAGCGCTGAAGTGCCCACTGACCGTCGCGCTCCCGGGCCAGCCCATGCTCGACGAGCCAGTTCAGGTGCGTCGTGATCTGCAGCGCAGCAAGGGGGGCGACGCGCGCCGGAAGGTCCGGATAGATCACGGGCACCAGGTCGACAGGCCTCTGCTCGCCGAGGCGATCCAGCGCCTGACGAATCTGGTCCGTCCGGCCATGACGATGTGCGATGTACATGGCGAGCACCGCATCGGGGGCGGTCAGCGGCGGCCCATGCGCCGGCAGCAAGACCGAGGGGTCGAGCGCCCGCATGGCCTGGAGGGAGACGAGATAGTCTCCGAGGTCTCCCTCGCGAGGGTCGATCGCGATGGTGCCGACCCCCGCCACCATGTCACCGGCGATCAGGGCGCCACTCGCGTGATCGAAGAAGATCAGGTGTCCGGGCGCGTGTCCGGGAGTGTGGTGAACATCCAGGAGCCTCCCACCACAGATCAACCGATCGCCGTGCTCGAGGAAGGCGTCGACCTTGACCCTCCTGGCGACCAAGTCTGCGGTCACGGGATGCGCGAGGACAGGTACATCCCCGCCGAGCGCCGCTCGAAGTGCCTCGACCCCACCGACATGATCGTGGTGATGATGGGTGAGCACGATGCGCTCTACCCGCTCACCGGCGGCTCGCCGGTCCTCCAGGTGCTCCGCGAGGCGGGTCTGCTCATCGTCCCAAGGTGACGCTGGGTCGATCACCGTGAGGAGCCCATCCCC
>PKDJ01000188.1 GCA_002862545.1 Pseudomonadota bacterium | reverse complement strand
CACCGACGGTCGCGACAACGACGCCGATGGCCGCGTCGACTGCGATGACACGGACTGCGACGGGGCCTGCCCCGAGGTCTGCACCGACGGGCGGGACAACGACGCCGACGGCCGCATCGACTGTGAGGATGACGAGTGCGCCGAGGTCTGCGACGCGGACGGAGACGGCTTCTACAACGCCGACTTCGGGGGCGACGACTGCGACGACACGCGCTTCGAGGTCAACCCGAGCCGCCCCGAGATCTGCAACGGCGACGAGGTGCTCGACGATGACTGCGACGGGCTCTTCGACGAGGACGATCCCGACATCGACCCGCTGACCCTCATCGCCTGGGGCCGTGATGACGACGGGGACGGCTACGGCAGCAACATCGACCTGAACCTCGCCTGCCAGCAGCCCGCGGGCTTCGGCTTCGCCAACACGGACTGCGACGACCGGCGTGACGACGTGAACCCGAGCATGCCAGAGATCTGCAACGCCGACGAGCCTGTGGATGACGACTGCGACGGACTCATCGACGACGCCGACCCCGACGTGACGCCCGACAGCTACCTTGAGTGGTACGCCGACCGCGATGGCGATGGCTTCGGCGCCGAGGACGACTTCGAGTACGCCTGCAGCCGCCCCGAGGGCACCGCGGCGACCAACGACGACTGTGACGACGCCGATCCGACGGTCGGCCCGCCGAGCCTCTGGTACGAGGACTCCGATCGCGACGGCTTTGGTGCCGGGGAGCCGATCGCGCCGGACCCGACCTGCGAGCCACCTGCGCCGGGAGCGCGGCCGGACTGGGTCGGCGAGGACTGCGGACCCGAAGACCCGACGATCTACCCAGGGGCCGAGGAGGTCTGTGAGGACGGCATCGATCAAGACTGCAACGGCGACGACGCGCCCTGCTGCGGCGGGCTCTCGGGGGTCTACCCGCGCACCCGCGAGATTCGGAACGCCGGTGGCCTGCCCAGCACCTTCATGACCGTCGCCTTCGACGGCACCTACTTCCTGATGAGCTCAGGCGGCGGCCCCAGCGGCACGCGCCTCTCTCGGTATCGCGCGGACGGAAGCTTCGAGGGAGACTACGCGCCCGGCATCGACGTGCGCTCCGTGTTCACGATGGGCGACGGCATCGCGCCGTCCTTCATCCGGGCCTACTCGAGCCCGACCATCTACGAGGAGAGTGGCCCGGGCACCTACGGCGCCACGTTCAGCCTGGCGGGAGGCTCGCTCGATGCCCAGTCCGCCGTGGTGTGGGACGAGAGCCGTGGCCGCTTCCTGGCCATGGAGGGCGGGCTCGTCTCGACCTGGGATGCCTCGGGCGCCCACGCGGGCGACGTCAGCCTGGTGGGCTTCGGGCGCGGGGCAGAGGATGTCTACCCCCAGAACCGAGGGATTGCGGTGACCCCGGGCGGGTGTTGGCTCACCTACGTCGACGGCACCATCAGCTCGTGGGACGAGGCGGGCGTCCGCATTGCCGAGGCCTCGCTGGAGCGCGGTCCCACGGACTTCGACAGCTACTTCAGCCTCAGCTACGCCGACGGCCTGGTCTGGATGTACGACCCGAGCATCCCTGGCTGGGTAGGCTACGACCTGGAGATCTGAGGCCCCTCCTCGCTCCGTGAGGGTGTGCAGGGCCGCCTCGAGTAAGGGGCGTCGTCCGCAGGCTCTGGATGGGGTGGACAGATCGTGTCCACCTCATCGATGGACGGTCCTGCCGCACTCGTTAGGGTGAGGGGCTGCGCGTGGTCGACTCTGCACGCCACGCACCGTGAGGTCTCTCCCATGCATCGATGAACCCATCCCTCGGCTCGGCCAGCGTCGCGACATGCCGTCGTGCGTGAGGCCCCCGTGCACACCGCTGCCCGGGACCGAGGAGGTGAACGATGCTGCGAAGCGACACTGCACGCGCCCTACCCGAGGGCGTGGGCCAGCCGCTGATGAGCCGGCTGCTGGTTGGGGGCGTGAGCCGAGGCTGGGTACGCGCGGGGGATGTCCGCCGTGTGGGGGACCACCTCGAGTTCATGCCTCGCTGGGATGGCCCGGGCTTCTCGGTCCTGTGGGAGGCCGCCCGCGTCGGCGATGCCGTGGACTCGGCCACCCGCGTGGAGTTTGCGGTTCGTCGGGACGGCGTGCTCGTGCTGCTCGCGGCCGCCAGGCTCGACTCGAGGCTCCGCGCGCAGGCGGGCCATGCCCAGCGGGAGGTGCGACGCGCCCAGCGGCGCTGGAGAGGCGGCGGTCGCTGACGCTCGAGCGCACCTCACGCGAGCCCTGCGTGTCCGCAGTCTCGCCCCGGAGCCGTCTGAGTGACTGAGTCCCCACGCCTTCACGGAGCGCCATGACCCACCTGCAGCTCACACCTGCCAGCCCGGACGGCAGCCTCGCCGTCACGCTCCCCCTCCAGGTGGAGCTGTCGGTGGCCGCCCCATCGACGCTCCGTGCTCTCGAGGTGTGCGTCCCGCCGGCGATGACGCACCTCGACCTGTCCGAGCTTCCGGGAGGCGTCATGCTGCACCTCCATGGCGGTCCGGACCTCAGGTGGCTGGCGCTGCCCCCGGGGAGCGGGGCCCACCTGCACCTGTCGCTCGCCGGTGCGCCTGCGCTGCACATCGTTGGTCCGCTCAGCTGGCTCGACGCCTGCTGGACCACCCCGGCAGGACCGGCCACGCTCACCGCCCGCTGGAACGAGGAGGGCCTAGCCGTGCGCCCGCCGCGGCTGCGGGGGGCCTGGCTGGGACCGATCGCCCAGGCGCCTGCCGATGTCGAGCTGCTCGCCGTCTGTGGTTCCACTGACACGGTGCTCGAGCTGGGCGGTCACGGGGCCCGCGTGATGGTCGTCCAGGAGGCCCGGGCTCTGCGGGAGCTCCGAGTGTCCTCGCCGGCGCTGCTCTGCGTGATCGACGCGCCACAGCTCAGGTCGATCACGGGGGAGCGGCCACAGGGCATCACCTGCGCGCGTGCACCTCGCCTCCAGACGGTCCGTGGGTCAGGGGTCTTCCTCGGCCTGCGCGACAGCGCGCGCGTCGAGCAGCTCGCCGTGGAGGGCTCGTGGGCCCAGCTCGCGATCCACCGCGACGGTCCCCGTCGGGTCTCGGCCCCGGGGGTGCGTGCGCTGGAGGCCGTCGACGTGTCGCGCCTCGGCGAGGTCGCGCTCGCGCCGGCCGCGGAGGCCCCTCGCCTGGAGCCGAAGATCAGGGCACAGCTGATGCTGGTGGCGCTCACCGAGGGGGGCGTCCTGTCGCCGAGCGAGCGCGGCCGCTTGGTCTCGGACCTCGTTGGTGGCCCCGAGTGGAGCGCCCTGGAGAGGCTCCTCGGAGCGCTGCACGCGGGCGCCGCTCCAGCAGAGATCTGGCCCCTGCGCATGGGGCTCGCACGGCGGGTCCGCAAGAACTGGCCGAGCGGGCTCGACGAGGGGCCCTGGCACTGGCCCGCCACCGATCAGTCCGCCCGGGCCTGGCAGGCCGACATCGCACTTTGGCTGGCCTGCCGCGACCACGTCGCATCGGCGCGGGGCTTCGGGACCCAGGTTCGCCAGAGCAGTGCCCCCGACCACCTCGCCGCCGTCGTCGTCGCCGCCGTTGAGCAGCCTCACCTGCTGCCGATCTTCGTCGAGCAGCTGCGGCACGGCATGACTCGACCTCACTTTCGACGAGTCCGCAGCCGCAGGCGCTGGGGGAGGGCCCCTACTGAGGCCGAACGCGCCGAGCAGGACACCACCGAAGATCCGGTCGTCGTCGATGCTCTGAAGCAGGTGCTGCGTGCGCTCGTGCAGCTCCGTCATCACCCGCTCGCGCCTCGCGCCACCCAGGACCTCTGCACGTGGACCGCCCGCCGCCTGACCGACGCCTCGGGTGTGGCGGTCCTGAGCCTGCTGCACGCGCTGGGCTGTGAGGCGGCCTCGGGTGCGCTGGCCACACTCGCGGCCGAGCCCCACGTCCCCGACGCGATCCGGCATCGGGCCCTGATGGTCCAGCTCTCGCCGCCCCGGTCTACCCACCTTCGCTTCTCTGGAGCATCGCCATGACCACTCTCGCGAGCAGCCTCGAGGACGTGCGCGCCATCGTCGCTCACCAGCTCGATCTCCTCGAGACGCAGCCCGACGCCGCAGACACCGTGGCACCGCTCATGCTCTGGGGCCCGCCGGGCGTGGGGAAGAGTGCCGTGGTGCGGGCGGTCTGCGAGGCGCGCGGCATCGGCTTCGTCGACGTGCGGCTCGCCCAGCGTGAGCCGATCGATCTGCGCGGGCTGCCCGTCCCCCGGGGCGA
>PKDJ01000371.1 GCA_002862545.1 Pseudomonadota bacterium | reverse complement strand
CCGTCAGCGCGAGCAGACCTGGGCCGTACCGGTCGGGAAGCCCATCGAGACCGTCCGAGTCGATCCAGAGCTATCCGTGCTCGCTCGGGTCGAGATCGAGGCGCCGTACTCATGGCTTACTGCGCTGCTGACCGACGCCTCCCCGGTCCTGGCAGCTCGTGCAGGGGAGGCCCTGGTCAAGACGGGCCGCGTCGATGGCCTGTCCGCCGTTGCGCGTGCCCTGTCGACGGAAGCGCACTGGGGCACACGGTGTCGGCTGGCTGCTGTGTTGGGTGCACACGGCGGGCAGATCGCGCGTGACGGCCTGCTTGCTGTGGCGACGAGCCGGGAGCAAGAGCCTCGGGTTCGTCGCTCGGCCGCCGCGAACCTCGGAGGGTTCCGTGAGACCGTGGTGGCGGACGGCCTCGTCGAGGTGCTCGCTGACGACCTGCCCACGGTGCAGCTCCGAGGTGCGGCCCTGGTCAGTCTCGGAAAGACCCGAGACCCACGAGCCATTGGCATCCTCACGGAGCATCTGGAGCAGAGCTCCTGGGGCGACCACATTCGGCAGCGAGCCCTCGCCGGTCTCGCCCAGACACGCGACCCCGAGGTACTCGAGACGCTGTTGGCGCACAGTGGGGTCGAGCAGGCACCGCGGGGGCGGAGTGCGGCCGCCGTGGCGCTTGGCGCACTCGGTGAGGCGGTGCCCGAGGCGCGCCGCGCAGCGCGTGAGCGCCTCGTTCAGATGCTCTCGGAACCAGGCTTCCGCACCCAGCTCGGCGCGCTCGCGGGACTCACGACCCTGAAGGACCCCGCCGCCCTCGGTGTGCTGGAGCGCGTACGCACGACGGCGCCGGATGGCCGAACGCGTCGGATGGCCTACGAGGCGCAGGTGCGAACGCGCGAGGGCGGGTCCCCCGACGCGACCGTGGCCCGGCTTCGCACCCAGCTCGAAGAGCTGGCGGAGTCGAATCGCAAGCTGCTCGGCCGCATCGAGAAGCTCGAGCAGTCGCGCTGAGGTCAGAGCTGCGCGACGTGTGAGCCGCTGCCCGGACTAGTCGGTGTAGGGCACGATCGAGAGGCGGTAGAAGCCGCGATTCGTTCCTACGACGGGATCGGTGTAGCCGGCGATGCGCACGACGACCTCCTCGCCCTCCGCAACCCAGGCGATGACCTTCTCGCCCCCGGAGCCGATGACGTCCGAGCACTCCAGCGCATCTTCTGCGCACAGGCGATGCACGGACAGCACGCTGTCGAAGTCCGTGCCGTAGGGGTCGAGGGAGAAGCTCCAGTCGCCCGTGCTCGGGGCGCGCCACGCCAAGAGATCGTCTGCGGCCGAGGCATAGCTGCAAGCGAACGGGTTGAGCGTGTCGTCTGCTGGCGTGGTGTCGCCGTCGAAGAGGCCCTCGCCGACCGAGCTTCCGAGGTCGATGTCGACCGGCATCTCTGGGCCGAGGTTGATGTTCAGCCTGTAGAAGCCGGACTCATCTGGGGCAGACCCATCCACGACGACCAGCACGTCCTCGGCCGCCTCAAGGCGCACGCCGACCTGGGACTGCGGGGTGGTGACGGGAACAAGGTCGTCATTGCAGGTGATGACACCGCCGCTGCAGTCTTCGAGAACATAGAGCTTGGTGTCGTACAGGGCGTCCAGCAGGTCGAACCGCCAGCAGCCCGCCCCGGGCGCCGTCCAGGCATGCGCGACGTCGGGGCCGTCGGGCGCATCACCGCAGGGCCCGGTGAAGTCGTCCACGGCGTCTTCGCTGCTGCCGTTCGCGACGTCAGGTCCAAAGGCCGTGCCCAGTGACACATCTGCACAGGTGAAGGGTGTGTCGGTGCCCGTGTGGGTGTCGGTGTCGGTGTCCGCGTCTGTGTCTGCGTCCGAGTCCGTATCGGTGTCCGCGTCTGCGTCTGCGTCTGCGTCTGCGTCTGCGTCAGTGTCTGCGTCTGCGTCTGCGTCTGCGTCGTTGTCGGCGTCCGCGTAGCCTGATGCGACCTTGGACTGGAGCTCCGCCGGCGAGAGCCAGCACGCAGTAAGGCAGAGGAGAGGTACCAAACGGGTCATGCGGCGGGCTTAACGTGGGTGTTCTGCCCTGTCCGCCAGATGTTCCCCGGCGTGGCCGGGGCCAGCGAGCCGGTCTTGGGATCAGGCGCGCTTCAGCACCAGCACCGTCTCTACGTGGTGAGTGTCGGGGAAGAGGTCGAAGCAGCGCACGGATTCGAGCCGGTAGCCTGGAAGTTCCTTGAGGTCGCGGGCCGCGGCAGGGGCATGGCACGAGATGTAGACGACCGTGCGGGGGCGATTTCGCGCAAGCTTCTTCAAGACACCCTTGGCGCCGGCACGTGGCGGATCGAGAATGACGCCATCAAAGGCCACGCGGGATGGGTCGAAGCGCTCGACGCGCTGGGTGATCGCCGTGACCGGTAGGTCGCCAGCGGAGCGACGGAGGTCGCTGACGGCTTGTCCAACAGCTTCTACAGCCACGACCGGCGTTCCTCGGGCGGCGAGGGGCAGGGTGAAGTTGCCGATGCCCGAGTAGAGGTCGAGCACCCGCTCGTGTCCGGTCATGGCCTCGAGGACGTGCTGGACGAGTAGCTGGTTGGCCTCGAGGTTCACCTGGTAGAAGGCGAGGGGACCCGCCTCGAGACAGACCCCAGCCACCTCGAGCCGTAGGCGGGGACTTCCGGCGACTCGCTTGCCGTCGAGCGCCACGTCGCCGAGGGACGCGAGCGTCTCTCGGACGGCTCTGGGCACAGGTCCGCGGGAGCGGAAGGCCTGCACGACGCGTGTGCCGTCCGACCTAAGCTCGACGCTCTCGAGCCCGCGAGAGTCCCCAGCGAGCGCGGCTCGCACCCTGGAGAGTGCTGTGCCGATCTCTGGGCGCGCGACTCCACAGGAGTCCACCTCCACGAGAGCGTGGGAGCGTCGCGCTCGGTAGCCGATGCGGCCCGCCTCGATAGCGAGCTTGATTCGTGCCCTGTGGCCCGTCGGCCTGGGGGAGGGCACCACCTCTGGCGGACTATCGAGCCGGAACGCACGGGCCACCATCCGACCCAAGGCGGCGCGGCGTGCGTCGGCCCGCAGGGTGGCGAGGTCGCATCCACCGCACGCCTCGACCCAGGGGCAAGATGGGTCGATGCGATCTGCGCTGTCGGTGAGTCGTGCCTGCACGACGCCATCGACGGTGTGCCCTCGCTGCGCTGAGGGCTCCCAGACGACGGTGTCTCCTGGCACGGCGTCACCATCGAGCCTGACCACGGTTCCGTCGGGCATTCTGCCGCCGGCCCGGCCGTCGGGCAGGACCCAGTTGACGTCGAGCTGCGGCACGATGACTCCGGCGAGCGGGCGTGCGAGGTAACCTTGGCCCGGCGGCACAGCGATGCGTCGAGTCCGTGGCGTCTTGAAGGACGAGGAGGAGTGTTGCGCCTCGATGTGGTGATTCCGACGATCGGCCGCTCCCAGTTCTTGGCGGCGTTGCTTGCGGACCTCGCGGTCGAAGCCCCCGAAGGAACCGACATCCTCGTGGTCGATCAGTCTGCGCCCGCCGAAGCGGAGAGGGTGGCCCGCATGGTCGGTCAGTACCGGGCCGTGCGCCTCGAACACAGGCCCCCAGGACTGCCCGCTGCGCGCAATCACGGCATCGCTGCCACCTCGGGAGACGTCGTCTTGTTCCTGGATGACGACGTCCGCCTCTTGCCTGGATGCCTCTCGGCTCACCTCGCTGCGTACAGCGATCCGCGTGTCGGTGGTGTGGTCGGGAGGATCGTCGAGCGCAGCGTGCGGCCGAACGCCAGGGGCACAGTCAACCGCGTCGGGCGCTCCGGTCGCGTGCGCACGAACCTCATGGGGACGGCAAGGTGCGAGATCGCGACCCTCAAAGGCGCCAACATGTCCTACCGCAGGCTTGCGCTGCAGTCCGCCGGACTGTTCGACGTGAACTATGAAGGCACTGCATTTCTCGAGGATGCCGACCTGTCCACGCGGGTGCGCCGCGAGGGGTGGTCGCTGCGGTTCGAGCCAGACGCCGAGGTCGTCCACCTGTCAGCGCCAAGTGGCGGTGTGCGAACTGGCTCGCTCCGGGCGACGGAGCGCTGGCGCTTCGAGAATACGGGCTACTTCGTGCGGCGGCATCGCGGTATGCTCGGGATGGCGCCGGTGGTGCCGACGTTCGCCGCCATTGCGGCTCGCCGCGCACTCGAGTGGAGACAGCCGGAGGCGGTGCCAGAGCTGTTGACGGCTCTACTGCGCGGCTGGAGGCGCGGCGCATGACGAAGGAAAGAACCTCT
>PKDJ01000373.1 GCA_002862545.1 Pseudomonadota bacterium | reverse complement strand
GCTCCTCGGCGGCGGCCCGCTGGGCCAGGGCCTCCGTGATGGTGCCGGCCTCGGTAGCGGCCTGGATCTTGCTGCGGATGTCGGCCTGCTGATCAGCCAGCGCCTGGTGCCGAGCGGTGAGGGCCTCCAGCCGGGCCACCTCCGAGGCCAGGTCCTCTGGCAGGTCGGCGGGAAGGTCGCGCTCGAGGCGCTCGAGGTCGTCCAGGTGCTGCTGCTGCTCCGCAGCCAGGGCGCGCCAAGCCTCGGCCTGGGCGAGCAGCTCGGGCAGTCGCTCCAGCTCAGACTCCTCGAGACCGAGCGCCTTCAGGCTCTCCTGGAGGGTGCTGCGCTCTCGGTCGGCCCGCGTGCGGGCCTGCTGTGCGACGGTCTCGCGGTCGGAGAGCTGCTGCTCGGCGGCAGCCAGTCGCCCGTGGCGCCGCAGGACGGCCTGTGCTGCGGGCAGCAAGTTGTCCGGATCGTCGAGTGGGGGCAGGTCGTCGAGCTCGAGCCCCCCGAGCTGGCGCGCTAGCGCGCTCGCCTCGGACGCACACGCCTTGGCGGTGGCGCTCACGTGGGTGCGCGCCCTCGAGAGTGCCACCTCGGCCGTCGCGAGCGCCCCAAGGCGCTGCGCCTGGTGGATGAGCGCCGCGCCCGCGAGGTCTGGGCTCAGGCCGAGGCGCGCCACCGTCTCCTGCAGTGCGGCGTCTGCCTTCGTGACGGCCTCCTGGAGGCGCGAGGCCTGCTGGCGGTGCGCGCGTGCCGTGGCTTGAGCCTGCCGGCTCACGTCGTCCGCGCTCCGCTGGGCCTCGAGGGCGCGCAGGGCCGTCGTGACTCCGGACACCGTCCAGTCGTCGATGCGCGCCATCTGCAGCGAGGAGAAGCGCTCCGCGAGGGCTCGCGCGTCGGAGGCAGGGGCAGGCGGCGCGGCGGTGGAGGCACGGCCCCACATGCGGCCTACCCAGAGTCCACACAGACCGAGTCCCACGCCGGCGACGACGAGTCCAGCCACCGGCGACAGCAGGAAGGCCAGGACCAGGCCCAGAAGGACGAGAGCGCCGCCCGCCAGCAGCACGAGGAGGTGCGCCGCCGAGGAGGACGTGGCTGTGGGTGCGGGCGTGCGCTCGGGCGTCTTGAGCCACTGACGGAGGAGGTGCTGGCCCTCCTCGAGCGTCTCGCGGGCGCTTGGGGCGAGAGGCGCGTCTGCCTGCTCTGGCGGTGGTGCGAGGGCTTCATGGTGGGCCCTGGCCGTCGCCAGTGCGGTCGTGGCCGCCTCGAGGTCCTGCAGATCCGTCTGGGAGAGGGAAGAGGCTGTGGCCTGGTCGGACCAGACCTGCTGTGCGCAGGCCTCGCGTTGTGCCTCGAGCGCCTCGAGCTCTGCGCGCTCCTGCTCCAGGTCTGCACGATCCTGATCGAGCGTGCGCGCGCGCTCTACGAGCTTCTCCAGCACCGTCTCCAGCGGCGTGGCGGTGGGAAAAGACGCCTCGTCCACTGCCGCCTGGGCGTCTCTCTGCGCCCCCTCCGCGGCCTCCAGCTCCTGCTCGGCCTCGTCGATGCGGGTCACGAGATCCGTCAGCCGCCCTGCCGCCTCGGGGGTCAGCGCTCTGTGCACGTCCTGCATCGCCGCGAGCTGAGGTGCGAGCGCTGCCACAGCCTCCCGCGCAGTCTGGGCTTGCTGGGCGCGCCGCACGACGGCCAGCCGCTGGGGCGCCTCGGCCGCCTCCGTGACCTCGGTGTGCAGCGTGGCGAGACGGCTCTCGTCGTGGGCGAGGGCGTCGGCCTTGCCGAGGGCGGCCGCCAGGGCGTCTTCCGCCTCGCGACGGGGCTTCGATACGCTCGGGAGGGGGCGGACGCGTGGCTTGGCGACCAGCGCGAGTCCGTCGACATCGTACCCACCATCCAGCTCGAGGCGGACCTGCTGGGCGATGGCGGCCGTGGAGCCGTCGGCGGACTCCAGCAGGGCCCGGAGGGTGAAGCGTGCCGCCTCGGCGACCTCGGCCGGTGGAAGAGGGGCGCCGTCCTGGTCCCACTGTGTGCGTCCGAAGACCGTCGTGGCCTGGTAGACGGGCCCGTCCAGTGAGGAGCGCCAGCGTGTCTGTGCGTCGACACCCGGAGGGGCTTGGTCGGGCCAGAGTCCGCCTCGCAGGGTGCGACCGATGGTGGACTTGCCGCTGGCGTTGGGTCCGTAGAGCAGCACCAGTCCGCTGTCGAGGCCCGTCAGCGTGAGTCCGTGGGGGAGTCCGGGTGCGCTCCGGAGGTGGAGCTCCAGCAGAACCATCAGGACACCTCCGGAGTGCTGCGCTGGTCGAGCAGCTGGTCGAGGAGGCCCCAGGCGGCCTCTCGCAGTGCCCGTGTGGCGTCCATGGGGGCGTCCGGCGTGCCGTCCGTCGCCCAGGACTGGAGGTTCACGGCGCGCATGCTCGCGGCCACTGAAGGGGGAATGGCGTCGTCCTTGCCGGCCTCGAGATCCGACAGCACCCGGGCCAGGCGACCGATGGGACTGCGCTCCGCCGCGAGCACCTCGAGGTCGACCGGCGGCCGCACGTGGTTGTCGACTCGCACGACGATGCAGGGCACACCGCCGACGGTGAAGCGCCGCTGTGCGGCGTCGGTCGTGTCTATCCACGCCTGGATGTCGGAGGTCGCCGCAGAGCGACCGGTGAGCTCCACGCGGACCCCGACTGCCGAGAAGCGGCCGTCGCGCCACCACGCGTCCTCAGAGGCTGCTTGGATGAGCGCGGCCTCGACGGCGACCAGGATGCGGTCGGGGGCGTCGTCGCCGGGCAGCAGATCATCGAGCGCCACCTGCGCGCGGGTCCAGTACACGGGGCCGAGGGCGAGCTGACGGGTCTTCAGGCCCCCCGAGCCGTCGGGCTGGACGAGCCAGGGGCCCCGCGGTCCGAGCTCGCCGCGGTCGAGGCCGACCAGCGAGCCGAGGTAGCCGACGGGTTTCGCATCCGAGAGGCGGCCGGGGGCGTGGACGTGTCCGAGGAACCATCCTCCGAGGCCCAGATCGCGCAGTCGCGCTCGGGAGACGGGGGCATAGGGGCTCGGGTAGGCGTCGAGATCGCCGTGGAGGACCCCGACGCAGGCCAGGCCGAGGCGTCGCTGCTCGAGGGCTTCGGTCAGGCCGGGGGACTCGAGCGGGCTCTGGCGGTGGTGGCGTGACGGAAAGGACCATCCCAGCAGATCGAGGCCCTCGAGGGCGGCCAGCTCCCAGGTCCCGCCCTTGCCGAGCAGGGTGAAGTCGGGGATGCGCTCGGCGAGGCGCGGAAGGGCCAGGTGGTCGTGGTTGCCGGCCACCCCGAGCACGCGCACACCGGAGGCGACCAGCTGATCCACGGCGTCGTGCAGGTGCGACCAGGCCTCGAAGCGGTCTTGGTCCTGGTCGACGACGTCGCCGGCGAGCACCACGGCCTGGACCTCCTCTGCTCGGGCCGCCTCGACGACGCGCCTCAGGGCCTCCGTGGGGCCCAGCTGGTCGCCCGGAAGGCCGGTGGCCTCCACCAGCTGGTGGGGGGTTCGGCCCAGGTGGAGGTCTCCGACGAACAGCAGCGGTGCGTGCATGGGGATCCCGACGAATCCAGGGGGAGCTTGAGGCCGGCAGGGGGCTCGGAGTGAGGGAGTATAGGCCACGCGGGAGTCAGCGTGCGAGGCCGGTCAGGCCTCCGTGGACCGTCGATCTGCGGGGCGGGAGAATCGAGCGCGTCTCGATTGCTGTGCTGCAGTGAGCCGGGTTTCGGACCGCACCGGTCACTGCGTGTGCTCCCGTGTGGCGGGGGGATCCCAGGGAGGTAAGCTGATCGGTGTCCTCGCCGCGTGTGTCTGCCGGTTTCTCAACGCAACGAAGAGGTGATCCCATGGCCTCCCCGAAGCTGGTACCTGGAACGCTCTACTTCAACCGCGACCGCGACTACCGAACCGGCGCGTGGGGGCCGTACGTCAAGATCGGCATCGTTCGTGAGTCTCGGAGCGCCGAAGACCGCGTCAAGGAACACCAGACGGGCAACCCCAGGGAGGTCCTGACCACGCACACGCTGCAGGCGCCGATGGTCGAGCACCTGGAGACCCAGCTGCACCATCGCTTCGCGCTGCACTGGGTCAGCGGCGAGTGGTTCGAGATGAGCCAAGAGTTCGTGGTGGATGTCGTGATGCCAGAGGCCAAGAAGATCATCGCCGAGCAGACCAAGTTCCGGGGAGACTTCGAGCAGCAGGCCGAGCTGAAGGACAGGCTGAGCAGCGGCGAATCGCGGCAGCCCACCGAGGAGGAGCGCGCCGACTGGGCGTGCTGGAAGTCC
>PKDJ01000374.1 GCA_002862545.1 Pseudomonadota bacterium | reverse complement strand
TCCCGGAGGTCGCCGATGTCGCTCCTGTGCCTGCTGCTCGCCCTGGCCCCCGCCTGGGCCCACAAGCCGTCGTACGCCGACGACCACAGCACCCCCGACCTCGCCCACACCGTCGAGGATCCGGACATCTCCATCGTCCTGTACGCAGAGCTCACCTGCGAGCGCGAGACGGTGTGGCTCACCACCGAGACCGGTCCGCGCGAGGAGATCTGGGTCGAGCTGGGTGTGCCCGTGCTCGACCGCCTGCTGGACTATCGGCCATCGCTGGCCCTCGTGGCTCCAGGCGTCGGCGATGACGCGGTGCCCTTCGACATCCCCGAGGGCTACGGCGCGCAGGTGATCGACACCTCGGCGGTCACCGAGCCGATGGACTTCTGGGAGCCCTTCACCCAGACCGCCTCGTGGATCCTCTGGCAGGGCTGGCTGGCCGTGCCCTCCGACAGCCAGGTCTACCTGGTCGCCTGGAACCCCGAGCGCGTGACCGGCAAGGTCTGGGTCGCCGTGGGCAAGATCGAGGACTTCTCGGACGTCGAGCTCTCCGACTTCGTGATCTGGGTCGAGGAGACCTCCGACTTTCACGAGGTGGGCTGGGCCGTTCCTCCCGAGGAGCTGGACTGTGCGCTCCTGGAGGCTGAGGCCGAGGCCGAAGACGAGGCGGGCGGCAAGCGACGCCAGGGCGACGAGGGCGGCTGCGCGACCGCTCCCGGCGGTGCCCTCGGCTGGACGCTCCTCCTCCCGCTCGTGCTCCTCCGGCGACGCCGCTAGCGACCGAGCCAGCTCCGGACCCGGTCGAGCCAGCTGGGCGACGCGACCGGTCCACGGCGGGCGAGGTTGCGGGCTGTGGCCGAGTCGTTCATGCCAGGCCGCACCCACGCGATGTCGGCGTCCGAGGCGGCCGTCATGGCCGCGTCGCGCTCGTCCTCGGTCGCAAACCCTCCCTGGGTCGAGCCCGCGACGCAGCGAGGCGTCTCGCCCACATGAAACACGCACACCTCAGCCCGCGCCCCCGCGAGGTACTCCCGCGCCAGGCCGGCCGCGCCAGGCGCATCCGCCAGCACAAAGCGGGCCTCGGGCTCTGAGAGCGCTGCGCCGAGCGGCTTGGTGTAGTGGGCCACGAACTCGGACGGGGTGAGGTCGGGGTGACCGCTGACGAACCAGGTGGGCATGGGCTCTCCTACCCCGGAGGTCGCGCCGAGGGGACGCGACGCCGCTCCACCACGCCTGCGCTGCACACTGCGCGCGATCACGCTACGCCTCGGGCATGTGGCTGTTCCTCTTGCTCGCCTGCGGCAGTGAGCCCGCGCCGATGTTCACCTGCACGGACCGCGCGGTGCTCCACGACGTGACGCCCCTGAGTGGGGGGCGCGCGGTGTGGTGCGAGCGGGCGAACGGCACGCGGCACGGCCCGTTTCGCGAGTTCCGCGCCGACGGCTCTCGCTTCAAGGACGGGCAGTACCACAACAACCGGAAGACCGGCGTGTGGACGCTCTACCACGCCGACGGCACGAAGCTGGAGGAGGCCACCTACGAGCTGGGGAAGCTCCATGGGTGGAAGACCACGTGGGATGAAGCGGGGGTCGAGACCTCGCGGCGGGAGTTCGTCGAGGGAGACGCCGTCGAGTGAGCAGCGCGGCAGGTGGGAGCCGGCGTGCGCCACCGTTCACTGGGAGTATCCTCCGTCTTCGCTGTACTGTCCGCAGACCGCCCCCGCGGCCGTCTACCCGTGCACACACGCTGCGCGCGCACCGGAGACCGCATGTCCCTCCTCGAAGACGACGCCCTCGCCCCTCTGTTCACGGCCTACAAGGCCCAGCGCCCTGGCCCGCAGGCACGCCCCGAGCCGACGCTGTCCGGCGATGCGCTCCGTGACCTCGGCGTGCGCGCGACACAGCCCGGCATGCCCGCCGATGCCCGCCGGGCTGGGGCGGCCGTGCTCACCTGGTTCCTGCCCGACCCGGTCATCACGGCCCACCTGACCGGCCTGCTGAGCGATCCCGAGCCGACGGTGCGCGTGTACGCGGCGACGGGACTTGGTCCCGAGGTCCCCGGCGCGCGGGCGACGCTCGAGCAGTGGCTGCGGGTCGAGGAGCCGGGGGCACGCCTCGACCTCGAGGAGCGGAAGGTGGCGAAGACCGCGCTGCTCGAGCGCCTGGAGCCGCTCTACGACGTAGGCGCGCCCGCCGCCTTCGACACCTGGTACTGGGTCGGCGGCACGTTTCCCCTCCACCGCGATGATGGACTCACCGAGGAGGTGATGGAGCTCAGCATCCTCGGCCTGGGGTGCATCCACTTCCACCCCGAGCTGTGGGAGCTGCTGGGCACCTGTGGCTGGGACTGCCGCAAGGAGAACCTCGCAACCGCCCTCGGCGGGCACACGGACGAGCGCTCCTTCCAGCTGCTCCTAAAGGCCTACGCCGCTCAGGAGGATGGCTGCCACACCGAGGCCTGGGCCCGACTCGGGATCCTCGAGGGACTGTCCCAGCGTGGCGACGTGCGCGCGCTTCCCTTCCTGCGCGCGGAGCTGGAGCGCCAGAGCACGCTGGACTACGGCGAGCACGACGGGGATCTCGTCACCGCGGCCCAGGCCACCATCGCCGTCCTGGAGGCCATCGCGGCGGGCGGGCCGCCCCCCTCGCGGGAGTGGACCTACTCGGGGGAGCACTGGTCGAGCGGCTTCAGCACCCCTCGTGCAGCCCCCGAGCCGCCCGCCTCTCCCTGGACCGCCGCCCCGACGTGTCCCGCTCCAGCGACCACCCCGCCCGCGGGCTGGGTCTGGCAGGAGCCACGGCTCGAGGCCGACGACGCCCCAGGCGGCTGGGAGCAGGCCCCCGTGGTGGCGACCCTGCGCGGCTTCCGCCTGCGCTGGGCGGGCCTCGATGCATCCGACGCCTGCCTGGAGCAGCTCGCCTACTGCAGCGAGGAAGACCTCTACGGGGACTGGATGGACCGCGAGCCGGAGAGCCCCTTCCTGCTCGACGGCGCGGTGAACCCCGTGTGGACGGCCTGGCTGCTCGAGGAGGTGCACCGCCGCCTGGGGAGTCGAGTCCCCCGCAGCGAGGTGGAGCGCTGGCTTGCCTACATGGTGTTCGAGGTCAGCGAGACGCACAGGGCGCTCAAGGCGAGGTTCGCGGCCGACTGAGGGCGCTGGCTCGGCTGCGGACTTCGCGACGTCTCTCGTGGTATCCTCCCGCCCCCCGCGGGAGACCCGATGCGCCGCTCCGTCCTGACCTTCCTGCCCCTCCTCGTCGCCTGCAACGAGGCCGGGCTTCGCATCACCAACGATGCGCCGGAGGCCCAGATCGTCGACCCGGCCAACGAGGCCGAGGTCCCCGAGGGCTTCGCCGTGACGCTGGTCGGGGCGGCCACCGACGGCGACAACCAGGAGAGTGAGCTCGAGGCCCGCTGGCGGGTCGACGGCGCCGATGCCTGCGACTGGGCGCTGGCGGCTGACGACGGCACCACCACCTGCGAGGTCGTCTTCACCGCCGACGCGGCCGGCGAGGTCGTCCTCGAGGTCCGCGACCCGCGCGGGGCCAGTGGCTCCGACCGCATCACCGTCGTCGTCGTCCCCACCGACGCACCGACAGCGACCATCACCGCACCCGACCCGGCCGGCGTCTACTACAGCGACCAGCTCGTCACCCTGGGCGGCCTCGTCGGCGACAGCGAGGACGCCGCAGAGACGCTCCAGGTCGTGTGGACCAGCTCCGCCGCCGGCGCCGATCTGTCCGGCGTCAACGTCACGCCGACCACCGACGGCGAGGTCAGCGGCTCCTCGCTGCTCCCCGAGGGCGAGCAGGAGCTGCGGCTGACCGTCACCGACAGCACCGGCAAGACCGACTCCGACACCGTGACCGTGGACGTCGGCCCGCCGAACTCGGCGCCGGACTGCGCGCTGACCTCTCCCGAAGACCGCTCGGGCGGTGAGGAAGGCGCGCTGGTGTTTATCGAGGGCACCGCGAGCGACGTCGACATCCCCAGCGATCAGCTGACCGTCACCTTCGAGAGCAACCGAGACGGAGTCCTCGACACCCTCAACCCGACCTCCGAGGGGACGGTCTCGCTGCCCTGGTCCGACCTCACCGTGGGCACGCACACCCTGACCATGACCGTCGCCGACGAGGTCGGCGCCACCTGCTCGGCCGCCGTCGCCTACACCGTCGGGACGCCCCCCTCCGTCCGGGTCCTGGAGCCCGCGGACGACGCGGTCTACGTCCTCGGCGACCCCATCACCTTCGAGGCCGAGGCCCTCGACAACGAAGACAGCCCGCCTGCC
>PKDJ01000307.1 GCA_002862545.1 Pseudomonadota bacterium | reverse complement strand
CCGACGTTGTGGTCGGGATGCAGCGCGCGGCCGGTGAAGTCCTTGTCGGCGACGTTGTCGTCACCGGAGGCGTAGCCGGTCTCGAAGACGGCGCTCCAGCCCGTGCGCTTCACACCGGCTCGGCCGACGTAGCCCGCGATGTTCGCCGTCTTGGCGAGGGGGTCGCGGCCCGAGGACGGCAGGGTCAGGGCGCGGGTGTCGCCGCGGATCGAGATTCCCTCGAACTCCAGGAGAACCGAGCGCCAGAGGCTCTTCCAGTAGGCGTCGACGATGACGACGGAGGACTCGGTCTCGGGCTGGGTGCGGTGGACGACCCAGGCTCCCGCCGTGAGATCACCGTTCTTCCCGAAGATGTCGACATCTTCACCCCGGTAGACCAGGACGTAGATGTTCTGCTTCACGTCGTCGGTCTGGTCAGCCCACCAGTCCTGCCCGCGCTGGTCGGGGGTGCGACTGTCGTCGTCCCAGGAGTGGTCTGCATCCGTGACGCCGTCGCCGTCGGTGTCGCAGCGGCGGTCGAAGTCGGCGTCGGACGCCGACAGCCCCGGCGTACACTGGTAGCCGTAGTACTGGATCAGCGGGTCTTCGACGAGGCGGTCGACGGCGAAGACGGCGTACAGCGGGATGTCGCCCGGCTCCTTGCCCGCGATGGTCTGCGCGATGGCGATGGGCTTGGTCGCGAACAGCACGCGGTCTGAGATGGTGCCGTAGCGCTTCTCGCCGAAGGAGACGTCGAAGCCGTCGCCGTCATTGGCGAGCAGGCCCATGCCCCAGGTGTTGGACTGCCGGCCGACCTGCATGCGGCCGACGGGCACGTCGAAGGTGGTCCACGCCCGGCGCAGGCGCACCGGCACGACCTCGTCGCCACCGAGGCCGGTCTGAGACGGATCGCCCGCGAAGGGCGCCGTGCTGGACAGCGACTGGTTGTCCCCCCACACGAGGCCGTCGAAGAAGTCGAGCTCCGTGGTCAGGGAGGCCACCTCGCGGAAGTCGAACACGGGCCGCAGCCTGAGGCGGCTCTCCATGTAGCGAGCATCCCCGAGGTACTGCTTGCCCTGGCTCTGGCTCGCGAACAGGTGGTTGAAGAGCATCCCGCGCGTGCGGAAGTGGCCCTCCATCCTAAAAGTCAGGCCGTCGCTCTCGTCGGACTCCTCGAGAGCCTCCTGGAGCGCCGCGACACGAGCCTCCTGCTCAGCGAGCCGCGCCTCGAGTGCCGCGAGCGGGTCGGCCTCGGGGCGCTCCTTGCGGTCGTCGACCGCGGCGGGGGCCTCGGCGACCTCGGGACGCGCCTTGCGTGCGTCGACCTCGGGGGAGGCCTCCGGCTCGGCGGGCGCCTCAGTGGCGGCCGCGTCGCGGGTGCGCCGCTCGTCGACCGGGATGTCGCCGGCCTCCTGGGCGAGCGCGTTCGTGAGGAGGGCTGCCAGCAGGAGGAAGGACATGGTCATTGCTCGCAGGACGTGGGGTACTTCACGCCGTCGCTGTAGCCAGCGTAGACATTGGCGATGTTGATGGAGTTGGCCTCGGAGAACAGCTCCGTGGCGCCGAGGAGCTTCAGCTCACCGTCGACGCGCCCCCACATCTCGACCCGCAGATCACCGGGCGGGACGTTGCTGGCGACCCACAGGCCATCGGCGCTGGTGTGCGGCTGGTCGCGGTCGGGGAAGTCCTCGATGAAGTAGTTCACCTGCAGGGTCTCGGGGATGTTGCCCGCGCTGTCGTAGACCACGATCTGCGCGCCCTCGATCTTGCCCGCGGGGTCGTCGCTGGGCCAGGTGGGGTCGCGGGTGATGTCGTAGGCCGTGCCTGCGATGATCGCGAGATCGGGGTCGACGACGACGCCGAGGATGCCCGGGATCAGCTTGTAGGTGAGGGTCGACACGCTGGTGAAGTAGGCGCCGTCGATAGCACCGCCCTCCCCCGGGTGCGGGTAGATCTGGTTGGGCTTGAAGGTGGTCTTGGTCTCGTCGAGCACCGGGTCGGTCGTGACCTGGTAGAGCACCGGCTGGCAGGCCGGGCCGTTGACCACCACGTCGCCGGCGGCATCGGACACCGCGGTCACGTCGGCCGTCGGACCGAAGACGTTGCTGTGCCACAGCGACACGTCGGCCTTGTCGACGCCCGAGCCACTCTCGAAGTCCTCCACGAAGGCGAAGATGTCGTAGTCACCGCCCTGGAGCGCGGGATCGACGCTCTGCGTGAGCCACGCGGTGGTCTCGATGTCGTCGCCGGGGGTGAAGCCGGTGAGATCGGCCTTCACCTCGACGCTCACGTCGATGAACTCCCCGAAGAGGTCACCGCCGCCGCCGCCGCCACCACCGCCGCCGCCGCCACCACCGCCGCAGGCGACAAGGAACAGGACGAGTGCTGCGCGCATATGGACCTCCTAGGACGAAACCCGCGGGGTCTATGCCGATCGCTGCGCGTTGTCCCGTGCCCGGTGGATGTGAGCCGAGCCGTGACCGAGACGAGCCGCGACGCAATCGAGTGGACGCTCCGACGTACGATGGGGGTGCGGTCCGCTCGACCGCACACGGGAGGCGCCGTGAAGTGGCTCGAAGATGCGAAGGAACGTGCGAAGGAAAAGGCGGAAGACGCCAAGCAAAAGGCCACCGAGGAGGCCGGCAAAGCGGCTGTCAGCGCGACCCTCGGCGCGGTCCAGCGCAGCGTGGAGGGATTCGCAGATCGCCTCCTCACGGCCGCCGAGGAGCGCCTCGCCGAAGAGGAAGCCGCGATGGCTGCACCGGCTGCCGCACCGGAGCCTGACGAGGAGTCACCCGACATCGCGGAGGTGAACGCAGAAGAGGCCGCCCGGGCAGAGCTCGAGCGCCTGCGGACCGCCACCGCCTCGATCGCCGGCTCAGCACCGCCCAGCCCACCGCCCGAGGCCCCCGCCGAGCGGACCGACCCCTTCATCACGACCTCGGAGTCCCCTGCACCGACGCCGCCGTCCCCTCCCCGCGTGATCGACCCGTTCGCCTCCGCCCGGGAGGCTCTGGAGAGAGCAGCACACGCTCGCGGCGTCGAGCCCGAGCCCTTCGAGCCGCCAGCCCGGCCCGACCCGCGAGACCCCTTCGCCACAGCACGGGCCGCTCTCGAGCGCTCCCGCGCCGCTCGCGAGGAGGCCAGCACCAGCCGCATCGCCCGCGAGCGAGAAGAGCGTGCCCGCGAGGAGCTGGCGCGCCTCAAGGGAGGGGGCTCGCTGTCGACGGGACCCTCGACGCCCCCGCCCGACGACGACGCCCCGGCGCCGACGCCCGGGACTCCGAAGAAGCGTCGCCTGTAGTCCTCTGACGACGCTGCATCGCCGCGGGGGGAGCCACGAACGACCGACCGCGGTACGTCGGGCGCGGAGGTTCCCGTGCTCGCTCTGCTCCTGACCCTCGCCGCCCACGCTGGCGGGCTCGCCTTCGGCTACCTGCCCACCCTCGACCAGGGCCAGTCCCCGGCCTTCATGGTGACGCCCGACACCGACGTGTCCCTCTGCCAGGTGGTGATCGAGGCCGGCGGCCAGAGCTGGAAGCACGAGCGCAGCGGCACCGCCGCGGGCGAGCAGCTCCGCTTCGAGTGGCCCCGCGACGAATCCGTGACCACGGCCCGAGCGCAGGTCTTCTGTGAGTTCACCGACGGCTCCGAGGCCGAGTCCGTCGTGCCCCTCGAGTACGTCTACGGCGGACCACTGGCCGTCGACCTCGACAACGCGAAGGCCAATGTCGCGAAGCGCACACTGACAGTGCCCGTGTCCGCGCCGGTCGAGCGCGCCGAGATCATCGCCTACGGAGCGCGAAAGGCCGTCCTCGACGAGACCGAGGTGCGCCTCTCCGGAGGGCCCGGCGAGGTCGAGATTCCCTGGGTGGGTCGTGCCTCGGAGGTGGTCCTGCTCGACGTGAAGCTGCACGGAGCCCGCGGCTGGGTGAGCTTCACCTACTCCCCCTGGTTCCTCGACATCCCGCACGAAGACGTGCGCTTCGACAGCGGACAGCACGCGATCACGGCCGCCGAGGAGCCCAAGCTGCAGGCCACCCTCGCCGAGCTGCGTGAGGTGCTCGACAAGTACGGTGCCGTGGTGCCCGTCAAGCTCTACATCGCAGGCTGCACCGACACCGTGGGCGACGCATCCGGAAACCGCGGGCTCTCCGAGCGCCGCGCCCGGGCCATCGCAACCTGGCTGCGGAACCATGGGTACGACCGGCCGATCTACTACCACGGCTTCGGCGAGAGCCTGCTGGCCGTCTCGACGGGCGATGAGGTCGACAACGCGGCGAACCGACGGGCGCTCTACATGGTGGG
>PKDJ01000104.1 GCA_002862545.1 Pseudomonadota bacterium | reverse complement strand
GGATGAGGGGGTCCCACGCCGGCCGCTGCGCGGCCCGTGGGACACGGTGACGGGGCGGATCCCAGCGGAATCACCTGTGGTTCAAGGTGGGATCGGAACGGGGGTCGAGCGTGGGCTGAGACATGAAGAGGCAGCTCCTTGAGCCTGATCCGCTTCGGTGGACACCTGGGTGGGTAGTAGTAGCACGCTGAAGTCACGACCCTTCGCTCCCGATCGGGGAGGGACGAGGGGGGTCTGGGGGGAGACTGGCAACCTGGGGATCGTTGTGGATGGCTGCCGAAAACTCCTCGGCCTCGAATTGCGTCGGCGAGCGATGTTCCAGGCCTCCGTGCAGGCGCCTCGTGTTGTAGAAGCCCTCGATGAAGGCGAACACCTGCCGGTCCGCGTCGTCGGGGTCGGCAAACTTGGCGACGATGTCGAGCAGCTCGGCCTCGAGGGTGGCGAAGAAGCTCTCCGCCATGGCGTTGTCGTAGCAGTCGCCGACGGAGCCCATCGAGACACGCACGCCCAGCTGTTCGCATCGACCCTTGAACATCGCGCTCGTGTACTGGCTGCCCTGGTCCGAGTGGTGGATCACCCCCGCCCTGGGCCGGCGACGCGCCACAGCCATCTCCAGCGCGCTCACGACGAGCTCGGCCGGCATGTCCTGGGCCGTGGCCCAGCCGACGACCTTGCGGCTCCAGACGTCGACGACGACGGCCAGGTACAGCGCGCCGCTCTTGGTCGGGATGTGGGTGATGTCGGCGACCCAGAGCTGGTTCGGGCCAGAGGCGGTGAAGTCCCGCTCGACCAGGTCCGGCGCCGGCCGCCGGTTCGGATCGCGCTTGGTCGTTCGCCAGCGCTTCCGGCGCGTCACGCCGCAGATACCAGCTTCGCGCATCAGTCTCGCCACGCGCTTCCGGCTCACGCGAGTGCCTTGCTGACCGAGCTGGGCGTGCAGCCTGGGCGCACCGTAGATCCCACGGGATTCCAGGTGGAGCCGCCGGAGCTCGGACGTCAGGCGCCGGTCGGCGCGATCCCGATCGCTCGGACCGCGGCCGAGCCAGGCGTAGTAGCCACTGCGAGACAGGCCAAGAACCCGGCACATCAGCGAGATGGAGTGTTCGGCCTGGTGCGCCTTCATGAACGCGAACCCCGCTTGGGGGTCGACACGCTCTCCGCAGCGAACCAGGCCGCGGCTTTTTTTAGGATATCCCTCTCTTCTCGAAGCCTCGCATTCTCCGCTTCGAGCTCTCGGAGGCGCTTGTCCTTGTCTTCCTCCGGCAGCTCGCTGGCCTTGGCGTCGCGCACCCAATCTCGGATGGTCTTGGCGGCGGGCTCATACTCGCGGGCGAGCTGCTCCGGGGTGCGGCCCTCGAGGACAAGAGCAACGAGGTGACGGCGGAACTCATCGGTGTAGGTCTTTCGTGGCATGGGGCATCCTGCTCCGAACGTTCGGCGGTGTCCACGAAGACGGATCAACTCCAGACCACCCCCGCGCCACGAACTAGGGACCGCCCTGAGTGGCGCGCGGAGCCACAGTTCGCGACCTCCACCAGCATGGAGCTGGAGGAGGCTTGGCGTTCCGGGAGCTGCACGTGGTGGAGATCAAGGAAATCCTGCGACTGTGGGCGCGGGGGCACGGCCTTCGAACGGTCGCTCGACGGACGGGAGTCGATCGCAAGACGGTCCGTCGGTATGTCCGCGCCGCCGAAGACGCGGGGTTCGAACGAGGTGAGGAGGTTGATGACGCCGTGATGGCGGTGGTTGTCGCAGCCGTCCAGGCCGGGGCTCCCTCGGCGATCGGCCCGATGCGCGCCCACCTCAGGGAGCACGCCCAGGACATCGAGGACTGGGCGAAGCAAGGCTGTCAGGGCCCGAAGCTCGTCAAGCTGGTGAAACGCAAGACCCAGGTCGCCGTGCCGCTCCGCACGATGCAGCGTTTCCTCTCGGAGGACCTCAAGATCGGCAGAGATACCGACACGGTGCGGATCGTAGACCCGAACCCGGGTGTGCTCGAGATCGACTTCCTCAAGCTGGGGGAGTTCCGTCAGATCGGCACGGGCGAGGTTCGGACGATGTACGCGCTGCTCTGTACCGCGAGCAACAGCCGCCATCAGTTCGTCTGGCCCTGCCTACAGCAGACCTACGAGGACGTCATCGATGGGCTGGAGGCTGCCTGGTGCTTCTTCGGCGGGGTCTTCCCGATCCTGCTGCCGGACAACATGAGCGCCATCGTCAAACAGGCTGACGCGGTCGAGCCGGTCTTCACCGACGCGTTCGTGGAGTACTCCCAAGCGCGCGGCTTCGAGATCGACCCAGCCAGAGTCCGCAAGCCGAAGGACAAGGCACGCGTGGAGCGGCAGGTGCGGTACGTGCGCGGCGACTTCTTCGCCGGCGAGGACTTCCGATCGGTGGCGGAGGCGCGCACGGCCGCACGGAAGTGGTGCCTGGAGGATGCCGGCACGCGGGTGCACGGACGAACGCGCCGCCAGCCTCTGGCGGCCTTCGAGGCCGACGAGAAGGCGCTCCTGCTGCCCGCCCCTGAGGAACGCTACGACGAGCCACGCTGGAGTCAGCATCACGTCGGGCGCGACCACGCTGTCGTCGTCGACTACGCGCTTTACTCGGTTCCGTACACGCTCGGTGAGTGTGAGCTGCGCGTCCGCTCCGACCGCCAGACGGTCAAGCTCTACTTGAAGGCCCAGTTGGTCAAGATCCACCCCCGGCAGCCGCGGGGGGGCACCTGCATCGACGCGAACGACCTGCCGCCAGGCAAGGCCGCCCTGGCCACTCGCGACGCGAGCTCCCTCATCGAGCAGGCGAAGCGGCACGGCGAGCACGTGGGTGACTACGCACGCCGACTCGCCGAAGGGCCCCTTCCCTGGTCGAGGCTACGTCACGTCTATCGGTTGCTTGGCCTGGCGCGACGCTTCGGTGATGCCGTGACCGACGAGGCCTGCGCACGCGCGCTGGAGGTCGATGTGGTCGATGTCACCCGGATCCAGCGCATGCTCGAGAAGGGGCTCGTCCAGCGAGGCCTACTGTCCAGTGCAGCACCTCCACCCAGGCCTGCCGGCACCGTCCTCCGGTTCCAGAGGCCGAAGGAGAGCTTCAAGCACGGAGGCCCCGATGCCACCGCGTGAGCCCTCCAAGGAGCTCGTCGCCATGCTGAAGGCGCTGAAGCTGGGGAAGCTCATTCCGCTGCTGCCCGAGCGTCTCCGGCAGTTCCGCGAGCGTGAACTGGACTTCGAGGAGTCCCTCCAGATCCTGCTCGCCGACGAAGTGCAGCGCCGCACTCGCAACCGCCTGGTGGCCCGCGCCAGGAAGGCGGGCCTTGCGGCTGCGCTGGTGTTCGACGAATGGGACACGAGCGCGAAGATCACCTACGACCGCCGACTGCTCGACGAGCTTCGGCTGCTGCGATTCATCGAACAGCACCACCACGTCCTGATCATGGGCCCTGTGGGTGTCGGTAAGACCATGCTCGCGCATGCGCTGGGTCACCTCGCCATCGGGCGCGGCTACAGCGTGCATTGTGAGTCCGCAGACAAGCTGTTCCAGAGGCTGCGTGGCAGTCGCCTCGACGACACGCACGAGCTCGAACTCCGGCGGCTGGCGAAGGTCGACGTCTTGATCATCGATGACTTCGGTCTGCGACCCCTCAGCGGCGAAGAAACGTCGGATCTGTTCGAGCTCGTCACCGAGCGCCACCAGGCAGCCTCGATGGTGATCACCTCGAATCGGGAACCGTCGGAGTGGCTGTCGATGCTGGCCGATCCCTTGCTGGCCCAGGCGCTGGTCGACCGCTTCACGAACAACGCGTACGACCTCGTCATCGAGGGTGAGTCGTATCGGCAGCGACAGAAGCCGCGCTTGTCGCCCTCGTAGCTCCCGGGGGCCAGCCCCCGGACCCCCGAGGTTTACCGCATTCGGGGCACCCGGATGGAGGACCGGGCCCATCCTGTGAACCCGGCCCCATCCGGTTTGCCGCCCGACACGGCGCTCGGGTTGCTCCTCAGCAGCGCCCTATCCTCCGGCCAGGCTCGCAGGGCATACCGCGAGACCGGCAAGGCCGTTGAAGACATGGTCGTTGGGTGGTCCCTACTTCGTGGCGCGAGGGGGGTCCCATGGGGGTGGCGCTTGACATCCTGCACACGCCGGACGATGGAGAGCGCCAGATCCGTGGGCAAGGAGCGCTCGTGAAACTCGTCGAAGATGATGACGTCCACGTCCTCGACGAAGGGATCGGCCTGCAGGCGGCGCACGGCGATGCCGTCCGTCATGTAGATCAGCCGGGTCGTGCTGGAGAACTTGGGTTCAAAGCGCACATGCCAGCCGACCTCTTCCCCCGCTCGGCCGCCTC
>PKDJ01000010.1 GCA_002862545.1 Pseudomonadota bacterium | reverse complement strand
GCCCGCGCCCGCGCCAAAGCCTGCGCAGAACACTCCGATCGCGATCCAGGGTCCAACTGCCGGACCAGCCCCGGCGCCGCCGCCTGCCACTCCGTCCGAGCCAAGCGGAGGTGGCGGCAAGAGCACCGGCCTGATGATCGGCGCCGTCGTCGCCATCCTCGGCCTTCTGAGCCTCGTGTGCGTCGGTGTTGGCGGAGGCGCTGCTGTCGTCAGCATGATGAACGGATCCTCCACGGCAGACACCGAGCCGAGCCCAGAGCCGGAGCCCGAGGAGAAGACCGAGACCGAAGAGGAGCCCGAGGAGGAGACAGAGGAGGAGATCGACGCCGAGCCGGAGCCAGAGCCCGCACCTCGACCGTCGCCCAGAGCTTCGCCGCGTCCGCGCCCCAGCCCCTCCCCGAGCCCGACGAGCCGCCCCTCACCGAGGCCGTCGCCGTCGCCGTCGCCACGACCGACGCCACGACCCGCCCCGGCGCCAGCCGCTGCGCCAGCGCCAGCGCCGAGCGGTCCCGCTCGTGTCTCCTTCCGGTCGAACGGCCGGGGCCGCGTGATGTGCGGCGGAAACAACTCCGAGTTCGACGGTATGGCGAACCTGCGATTCGAGGCCTACGAGCTGCCGGTCACGTGCTTGGTGACCATGGGAGCAGCTCGCGGTGTGTTCCAGGTCCATGCCTCGGGCAGCGTGACCTGCAATGAGAGTGGCGGCGAGGTCAGCTGCTCCCCTGCAACGGTCCGCTGATCCGTGCGGGCGGTCGTGCAGCGGGCGTCCCGGGCGAGCGTGACGGTCGACGGCGAGGTCGTCGGTGCGCTCCCGAGCGGGGGCCTGGTGGTGCTCCTCGGGGTCGGTCCGGACGACACGGAGACCGACGGAGAGTGGCTCGCCCGCAAGCTGGCGGGACTGCGGATCTTCGCTGACGACGCGGGGAAGATGAACCTGAGCGTCGTGGACACGGGGCAGGGCGCACTCGTGATCAGCCAGTTCACGCTGTATGGCGACTGCCGAAAGGGCCGCCGCCCATCCTTCGTCGGTGCGGCGCACCCCTCGCTGGCCGAGCCCCTGTACCTCCGCTTCTGTGAGCAGCTGGCTGCAGCAGGCGTCCAACCCGTCGAGACTGGAATCTTCGCGGCGGACATGAAGGTATCGCTCGTCAACGACGGCCCCGTCACGCTGATCGTGGACACTCCATGAGGGAGCTTTCCGTCGCGGTCGAGGCCGCCAGAGCGGCAGCCGAGATCCTACGTGCCGCCGATGGAGCACAGCGGGTGTCCCACAAGGGCGTCGTCGACCTCGTCACAGAGATCGACGAAGCAGCGGAGGCTGCAGTGCGCGCGGTGCTTCAGAGGCACACTCCGGACATCCCTGTGCTCGGTGAAGAGGGTGGAGGAGCCTGGGACGCACGCACACGATGGATCGTTGACCCCCTGGACGGCACGACGAACTTCGTGCACGGCTTCCCTTGGTACTGTGTGTCCGTGGCACTGGAGGTGGATGGCGAGCGCGCGGTCGGCGTCATCCTCGAGCCCATCCGCGATCGGCTCTTCACGGCCGCACGAGGTGCCGGAGCCGCCTGCAACGGCGCGCCGATTCACGTGAGCCCCTGCGCCACGCTCGACCACGCGCTGGTCGCGACGGGCTTTCCCTACGACCGACGGGAGCGCGCACATGTGTACACCTCCCAGGTAGAGCGCATGCTCCGGCGGTCACAGGGAATCCGGCGAGCAGGTGCCGCGGCACTCGATCTCGCCCTGGTCGCCGCGGGCCAGCTCGACGCCTACTGGGAACACAACTTGCGGCCCTGGGACATGGCCGCGGGCGCACTGCTCGTCGAAGAAGCGGGGGGCAGGGTCACCGGCCACGCAGGTCAGGCAGAGCTCGATGCGCGCTGGCCCGCGCCACTGGCGACGAACGGCCTCCTGCACTCTGCCATGCAGGACGTGCTCACGGCGGTCGACGACCCGACGGGGACGCCGACTCACCGCTGATAGCGCCTCCGGTCTCTGACGCTCCGATCTACGCCGTAGAGAGAGCCAGGTCGTTAGGGACCGCACCTGGAGGACGCATGCTGTTCCTCGTACTGGCGCTAAGCGCATACGGGCAGCCGATAGACTGGTCGAAGGTGGGCGACGAGACGACGAGGCTGCTGTCGGAGTACCTGCAGGTCGACACCGTCAACCCTCCGGGCAACGAGACACGGGGCGCCCAGTACCTTGCCGAGCGGCTGCGTGAGGACGGGATCGAGAGTGAGATCGTCGAGTTCGCTCCCGACCGCGGCAGCCTGATCGCTCGCGTGCCCGGTACAGGCAAGGCCCCGCCCCTCTGCCTCCTGTCGCACATCGACGTCGTCACCTCCGAGGCGAGTGAGTGGCCCAGCGACAGGCCGCCGCTCGGTGGCGTGGTCGCTGACGGATACGTCTGGGGACGCGGTGCCCTGGACATGAAGGGCATGGGCATCCTCGAGCTCCAAGTCCTCCGCCTTCTCGCACGCCACCAGGTTCCCCTGGCACGAGACGTCATCCTCCTCGCCGTCGCAGACGAAGAGGTCAGCAACCACGGCATGCGCTTCATCATCGAAGAGCACTGGGACCGTATCGGCTGCAGTCACGTCATCAATGAGGGCGGCATCGGCCTCATCGATCTGTTTTTCGATGGTCAGACCGTATTCCCCATCTCGGTGGGCGAGAAGGGACTGCTCTGGGGCCGCCTTGTGGCGTCGGGTGAGCCCGGTCACGGCTCAATCCCGCTGCCCGGGTCCTCCCCCGAGCGTCTGCACGCAGCCGTCACGAAGCTCTCTCGCCGGCGAGTGCGCCCGACCTACCATCCCTCGCTGCTTCAGACGTTCGCGAATGTCGGGCGGCACCACGGCGGCCTGTCCGGAGCCATTCTTCAGTCACCCGCACTCGTGCGGCTGTTCTTGCGACGACGGCTGATGAGCAATCCACTGACCAGGGCTGCAGTCACCGACACACTGCATGTCACTGGCTATAGTGGTGCTCTGCAACCCAATGTGGTCCCCGTCGAATCCTGGGTCCATATCGACGCCAGACTCCTACCAGGCACGGAGCCTGATGACGCGGAGCGAGAGCTTATCGAGCTGGTCGATGACCCCTTGGTTCGCTTCGAGCGCATCCAAGCCGAGCCAGCGGCCGTCAGCAACTGGGACGACCCCGTCTACGACGCCCTCGCTCGGCGAGCGGTGGAGGGAATGCCCGAGGCCGTGACAGGCCCCGTGATTAGCGTCGGCTTCACAGACTCGATCTACCTTCGGTCGCTCGGTGTGCAGGCCTTCGGCTTCGTGCCCTTCGCTATCACCCAAGACGAAGCCACGACCATGCACGGCAATGGGGAGCGCGTCTCTATTGCCAACCTCCACCGAGGCGTACAGGTCCTGTACCGTGCGGTGGTCGACGTCGCTGCCGTCGACCACTATGAGCCCGATTGACACTGCGCGTGGTCATCATCGGCCGTGGGGCCATGGCCGCCGCTGCTGTCCAGGCGGTCCGCACGACTCACCACGAGCTGGTGTGGACGGCGGGCCGTCGTGCACCGTGGTGGCAAGGCGACCCCGTCGCGTCTGCATCACGAGGCATCCCAACCGGTCCTCTCCGCGCGTCTCCACCCGCAGACCTCTGGGTGACAGCAAACTGCGCTCGAGTGCTGTCTCCGCAGGCCCTCCAGCGGCCCACCATCGGCGTGGTCAACCTCCACTGGTCCTTGCTGCCGCTGCACCGTGGCCCCTGCCCTGCCACAGCGGCCATCCTCGCGGGGGACACAGAGAGTGGTCTGACGCTACACGCCGTCACAAGCAGCATCGACGGCGGTCCCATCCTCGCGCAGGCCCGCTTTCCCCTCGGACTTCGTCCTACGGCACCTCAGGTGTATCGACGAGCTGCTGAGCTCGTACCAGAGGTCCTGCTGCCGTACCTGGCCGAGCTCGAGCACTCCCGGGCGCTCGGTGGAGTGCCACAGTCAGAGGCGGCGGCATCACACCACAGGCGTCCGACGCATCACGAGGCGCGACTCGACTGGACCCGTCCGGCGAGCGAGCTCGACCGGCATGTACGGGCCCTGACGAGTCCGATGCCTTGGACCCTCTGGCGGGGCCGTGAGGTCGTGGTCTCTGCCGGACGCTGCATACCCGCTCGCTGCGAGGCGCCGCCCGGTACCATCACCAGGACACATCCCGTGCACGTCGCCACCGGCGATGGCCTGCTACAGCTCGACCGAGCGTGGCTGCGCCGAGCACCTTGGGCCTGGCTGCCAGGTCGAGGTGCGGTGCTGGTCTAGGGGTCAAGAACCAGTTCGCCCCAGCATCACGGGGATGCTGGGGCGAAGAGGGTGGCCGGCGATACCTACTCTCCCACACGGTCACCCGTGCAGTA
>PKDJ01000219.1 GCA_002862545.1 Pseudomonadota bacterium | reverse complement strand
GGCGGTGGCGGCGTCGGCGTGTTCGCCGCGACCTGGCTGGGCGAGACCACGACCAAGTGAAGCCCAGAGTCGATCGAGGGCGCAGGCGCCTCCGACCCATCGCCTCGCCCGCGCACCTCGGTCGGGGTGCGCTTGCAGCCGCTCACGATCAAGGCCAGCACGATGCCACAGAGAATGGGGCGCATCCATCGCTCCCAGGAGTTCGGCGCCCCGTAACAGGGCGAGCCGAAGTACGGAGGCTCACCGGCCCGAGAACAGCTCGCGGGCGATGATCAAGCGTTGGATCTGCGACGTACCTTCGTAGATCTGGAAGATCTTGGAGTCGCGCAGCAGCTTCTCGACGGGGTATTCCTGGCTGTAGCCGTAGCCCCCGAAGACCTGAACGGCGTCAGAGGCAATCCGGTGGGCACTGTCGGCCGCGAAGGCCTTGGCCATCGAGGCCATTTTCGTGTTGCGCTGCCCACTGTCCTTCAGCCACGCGGCCTTCCAGACCAGCATCCTCGCCGCCTCGATGTCCTTGGCCATGTCGGCGATCATGAACGACACGGCCTGGTGCTTGGCGATGGGCACTCCCATGGTCTTGCGCTGCATGGCGTACTCGGCGGCGTGCTCGTAGGCAGCGCGCGCCAGACCGACACCCGCCGCAGCGACGAGTGGCCGCGTGTGGTCGAAGGCGCCCATGGCGAGCATCCAGCCAGCACCCTCACGACCGACGATGTTCTCGTGCGGGACCTCCACGTCGGTGAAGGTGATCGCACGGGTGTCACTCGCCCGCTGCCCGAGGTTCTTCTCCTTCTTGCCAACCTCGACGCCGGCCCACTCGCGCTCCACGATGAAGGCCGTCATGCCCTTGTACTTCTTCGCCGGGTCGGTGTAGGCCAGCACGAAGTACCAGTCCGCGACGCCACCGTTGGTGATCCACATCTTGGAGCCGTTGAGAATCCACTTGTCGCCCTTGCGGACGGCGGTGGTACGGAGGCCCGCCACGTCGGATCCGGCTCCAGGCTCGGTGACGGCGTAGGCCGCCATGCGAGGCTCCTCAGACATCGGGGCGACGTACTTCTCGAGGAGGGCGTCGCTCGCGCCCTCGAGGACCGGCTGCAGGGCGAGGCCATTGGCCTCGAGAGCAGTGCCGATGCCCGTGCAGCCCCAGGCGAGCTCCTCGGAGATCAGTGCTCCCTCGATGCAGCCCAGGCCGAGCCCGCCCCACTTCTCGGGGACGTGCGTGTTCATCAACCCGAGCTCGTGAGCCTGCTTGATGATCTCCCACGGATACTCGCCCGTCTGGTCGTGGTGCGTTGCTGCGGGACGCATGACGTCTCGTGCAAACTGCAGAGACAGCTCCTGCAGCGCCTGCTGCTCGTCGGTGAGTCCGAAACCGATCATCGAGGCTCCTCATCTTTGCTTAGGCGCCGGGTCTATCGCAGGACCGAGCGCGCTGCGAGCCGGTGGCCGCCGGTAGTAGGCACCCGCACGAGGGCTTCGGCACGCGTCGGCTGGTTAGGCTGGTCACTCGACGAGAGGTACGTCATGCTCACCCTCCTGCTCACGGGCACGGCACTGGCCGGCGGCTTCTACCATCCCATCGACATTGCAGGCGAGAGCACGATGTTCGTCGATGCTGCCGAGCAGTCGACCAAGCCGATGGAGGCTCTGAATCGCACCCTCGGTGGCCTCTCCGCAGCCCTCATTGCCTACGAAGAGGCGCTCGACCTCCTCGGCGACGCGGCACCCGACGACGAGAGAGAGCGGCTGACCCAGCTGCGGACCGAGTACAACCGGGAGTTTGCCCAGCTCCAGGCCTTCGCCGACGCCGTCGTCGAGGACTTCGACACCGAGTTCACGTCGGCCATGGAGCGCGCGATGCGCCCGCACGCGGACGCACAGGTGTGCGAGCGCATGGTGGCCGCGGGTCGAGCCCTGCCGGGAATGCCCGCGCGCATGGAGAAGAATCCCGCCTGCAAGGGTGAGGATCTCAATGCCGCCATCGCTGCTGCGATGGACGCCGACCCTGCGCTCAAGCAAGCCGTCAGCGAGATCACCTCGGCAACCTGGCCGACGGTCGACCTGACCCCCACTCCTCAGGCTCCGGTGGGGCCCACCGAGGCATGGATCGACGTGCGCAGCTTCATCGGCGCCTTGGCAGGCGACCGACTGAGGCAGATCTCCCGCGAGGACGACCGTGACCGCGCCGAGTTCGAGATGAGCATCGCGGAAGGCGCCTCCAAGGAGGAGCTCGCCCGGTACGTGCAGGAGGCCGAGCAGCTCACACTGCGAACCGCCCAGGCTCGTGCAGAGGTCGCCGCACCGCTGCTCGAGAGCGCGGAGGCGGTGCTCGAGAAGTGGTCGAGCAAGGGCAAGCCTGCCACGGGATGGTGCGTCAATCCCGCGGTCCTCGGGGGCTGCAGCGGGGCTGCGGCCGATGCGGATCTCGTGCAGGCACTCATCGACGACAAGAAGGTGCAGAAAGCCCGCCCCTGACGCTCCGTCAGCGAATCCCGAGGACTTCCCGCGCTCGCTGCACGTCTTCAGGCGGGACGTAGAGCCTGGCGATGCAGCGCTCGTCAGCGTACCGACGGAACACCAGGCTCGCCTCGGTCAAGTCGCGGACGGACCGACCGGTCGAGTGTTCGTCCAGGACGAAGATCCTCGGAGCGGCTCGGCGCTTGCGTCCGAAGTCGTCATAGCGGGACAGCCGGCCGGTGCTTGCTGCTCGCAGAGCATCGATACCCGCATCCGCGAGCCTGGATGCGTCTCGGGCCATGTCCACTTGCCGCAGCGTGCCGTGCCGCTCGACGACGCGCCGGAAGGGACGCCGCTCGGCGACTCGGCGAGCCATGGGGTGGGTAGAAGAGCGCAGCCGCTGGGTGAGCGCTACGTCGTCGATCTTCTGGTAGGCCTCGAGGTCAGCGGGAAGAGACCAGCCCTCCGCGCCAGAGCGCACCCAGCGCTTGAGCATCTCCTCGTACACCACGGAGCGGTGGTGGAAGTACACCTGCAGGAACATGTGGTGTCGCGCGAGGAGGAAGTGGTCGAAGGCGTACACGGCCCGCGCGCGAAGCGCGAGACAGACACTGCCATCGCGCACATGGGTCCGGAAGTTCCCAATGAGCCAGTCGCGGTCGATTCGACCGTACTCGGCACCGGTGTACTTGGCGTCACGGACCAGGTAGTCGAGCCGATCCACGTCAAGCTCGGAGCTGACGATCTGCGAGAGAAGCCGGCGGTGATCGAGGCCACCGTCTTGGAAGAAGCCGTCCGAGACGCGCACGTCCGACGAGATCAGGGCGGCGACGTGACGGGAGGTGAACGGGAAGTTCTCGGCGATCACTCCAGCCAGCGACGTGTGCTGGAGAATCGCGATGGTGTAGTCCTCGTGCGTCGCCTGTCGGTCGGCATCGGCACGGGTATACCAGCTCAGCCCCAGCGCCTCGAGGGCCGGCATGCCGAACTCAGTGCAGTGACTGAACGGGGGATGGCCGAGGTCATGGCACAGCGCGGCGATGCGAACCGCACTTCGGAGCCTCTCTCGCGCTCCCTCACTCTGGAAGCTCCACCCCGAGTAGGCCTCGTCGAAGGCCGTGCCGGCGAGATGGAACACCCCGAGGCTGTGCAGGAAGCGTGAGTGAGTCGCTCCCGGGAAGGCGAGTCGGGTGAAGCCCGTCTGACCGACATGCCGCAGACGCTGGACCCACGGATGCTCGACTACGCGCGTCTCCGCCGCCGACAAGCGAATACTTCCGAGGATCGGATCCCGGATTTCCACGAACTTACTCCCGGTTTCCGCTTGCAGAGGAGCGCGCCGCTCGCAATAGGGCCGTCCTTAACGAGGCACACCGATGAAACCCATCCGAGACATCTCGGAGCTCCAGACCGGCTCGGTTCTCTACCACTCCGCGTTTGGCTTTGCGCGCGTGGTGGCGGTGACACACGAGCGGGTGGAGCTGGCCTGGGAGGAGACGGCTGCGAACCTTCCATCCCAGGTTCCGCACGATGTCCTCGCCCGCGTGTACGCCAAGTGCGAGGCGGATGGGTTCTTCCAACGGGCGACAGCCGACCCCGTAGGGGCCACGGAGCAGCTGCAGACCCACGCTGTGGATGCCCTCTGTGACTTGCTGGCTGATCTCGGAGGTCCCCAGCGCCCGATCGACCTCCGCGACTGGATCGTGGGCCGCCGCCTCCTCAGCAACGAGGGCTTCGAGCGCTGGTGGCGGATGATTCAGCCACTGGTCACAGCCGACCCGCGGCTCGAGCAGAGAGACGGCATGGTCGTTCGCTGCACACCCCGGGCGGACCTCACCACGAGCGAGCGACTAGCCGACCCCACGCTTCCGCCCCAGCGGCGGCTCGAGATCGCCATCGGAGCGCGCGAGGAGCTCAGTGACGAGGCGTTCCTCGACCACGTGGTCGCCACATGGCGCATTGGAGGCAAGCAGGTCCGGGACCTTGCTCTCGCTGCGGCCTCCCCCCACCCGCCAGCGCAGCTCGTGAGCCGGCTGCTGCGAG
>PKDJ01000318.1 GCA_002862545.1 Pseudomonadota bacterium | reverse complement strand
TTCGCCGAGGCCGTGGGGGACGAGGAGGGACTCGAGGTGCTGACCGAGCGTCGGCGTCGACTCCTGGCCCTCGAGGGGACCGTTGTGGGTGCAGGGGCGGGGCTGCTGCTGTCCGGCACGGCGGTGGTGCTCACGACCCCGGATCGAGGACGCCGCGACCTGCTGTGGACCGGCTCGGCGCTCTCGGTGGCGGGGAGCCTGACGCTGGCCGTCGGTCTGGCCACGCTGAACACCGAGCTGCGCTTCGGAGACTTGGTGAGCCGCCGCTATCGGGATGTCGATGCGGATCAGTGGATCGAGGTGCACAACAGCGTGCTCCAGGAGGAGCTCGGCCTCTCGGAGCCCGACCTGCTCGCCCCCTGAAGGAAGAGCGGACGCGCGGTCCAGCTAGTCCGCGGGTGACGACGCGCCGCGGTGAGCTGCAGCTGCCCTCAGGGCGCCTGCATCGCGCGGCCGCGGGCGAGGCTGGCGATGTGGGTGGCGCAGAGCATCGCTCCGCCGGCGATCGACACCACCGCGCCTCCCTCGAACAGTGCGAGCGCCTCCCCGAGGCGGCCAGTCACCAAGACCAGGGTGCCCAGCGCCAGTCCCGCGACGACCCAGGGTGTGCGATGAGCGCGGTAGCCGAACACAGCGGCGAGCGCGGCCATGCTGACCGCAGCGACGAAGAACACCCACTCGTAGGTCTCGTCGGCGAGGAAGCCCAAGCCCAGCAGAGGGAGGACGCTGGGTAGGAAGGCGAGCAGCACGCAGTGCACGGCACAGGCAGCACTGGCGAGTCCGCCGAAGCGATCGGGCCACTGAGATGAGCGCATTTGTACCCCACAGGCTGGTCGGCGAGCGCGCCCGCCTCCGGGTGAGGCCAGGTCGTGCTCGCCGGAGTAGCTACTGTGCCTGCCAAGTTCATGCAATGGAGTTGCAGTAGGGCCGGCCTTGGGCGGCGGTGTTGGCCTCGGGCGGCGGGTTGGCGCCGCGGAGTTCCTGCGGCCTGGAGCTCCGGCGCTTGGAGCGCGTTCACTCCACCTCGATCCTGAAGGTGGCCATGATGTCGGTGACGCCGCCGAGCGCCTCCAGGCCACTCTCGGCCACCTGGTCAGCCAGGTCGGCGGTCTTCTCCGTCTCCTCGCTCTCCCCGGACAGGTGCTGCACCGTCACGATGAGCTTGCCGGAGCCCCAGTCGGTGGTCGTCATCGTGTTCTGCAGACCCAGGGGCATCCCATCGGCATCCACATCGGCGTAGTCGTGGGCCAGGAAGGCGCGGTTCGCGTCGCTGGCTGGTCCCTCCACGGCGTTGCCCGTGAAGAACACCTGGTACGTCGTCCCCTGCTCGCTCACGTCATCATGCAGGGGCACGGGCGGTTCTTCGAGGTCATTCCAGATCTCCACGTCGAGGGTGTAGCTGGCCTCGTCATGGTGGCTGTGGTCCGAGCCGTCGGGCAGGAAGATGTCGTCGACTTCGGGCTCTGCGTCGTCATCGGGAGCCGACCAGCCAAAGGTGTAGGTGTCGCCATTGTCGGCGGTGAAGATCAGGACGAGGCCTGTGGTCAGACCCTCGTTCGGATCGACATAGGGCGCGGTCTCCTCGGCGGGCTCCGTGTCAGCGCAGCCTGCTGCGAGTAGGAGAGCGAGAGGAGCGAGTGTGCGGGTCATCGGATCTCCAAGACGCGAGGTGGAGCTGCACTGCGGGGCGGGGGAACCAGGCGAACGGCCAGGAACGCGCGAAGCGGCACTGCGGTCGTCTCGGGCCAGGGCTATTGCTCACCGTGTGCAAATGCAACTCAGTTGCAGAAGGGTGGCTCGCCCGCTAGTCGATGGCCCATGTTCACACGCCTAGGTCCCGTCCCCGCGGTGCTCCTGTTCGTCGGCTGTGCTGCCGAGCCTGGCCCTGCTGCTACACCTACCGAGCCCGAGCTGGAGCCGAGGCCGCCCCTTGCGGGTGAGCTCTTGGTGTCCGAGCTGTACACCTCTGGAGCCGTGCCCGCAGGGGGGACCGACCACTACTACGCAGACCAGTTCATCGAACTGGTGAACGCTGCCGAGGGGCCGCTCGATCTGTCCGGGGTCTACGTCGCAGATGTCTACGGCGCGGCAGGTGAGATCAACCCCGGAATGGAGCCAGACAGCTACCGCGACAGCCATCCCGACGAGGTGGTGATGTCGACTGTGTGGCGGCTCCCCGAGGGTGTGTTGCTCGAGCCTGGTGAGGTGCTGGTCATTGCCCAGGATGGAGCGAATCACCGTCCATTCTCCGAGATCGACCTCTCGGCTGCGGCGTTCGAGGCCTACGCCGAGGATTCGGGCAATGACGACGACCATCCGACCGTCCCGAACCTCGAGAGCATTGCCTACAACGCAGGCTTTGACTGGCTGATGACCGTCTTTGGACCGAGTGTCGTCGTCGTCGCCGCGGATGCCGACCTCGGCAAGGTGCCCGGGCCGTTCGGTCGGCTGCCGACGGCGCCCGTCTCCGCTGTGCTCGATGGAGTCGACACTCTGATGGACGCGGATGCCGGCGCCTTCAAGAGGCTGCCCGACGCGGTCGACTCGGGGTTCGCATGGCACGACGGTCCCTACACGGGCACGTCGCTGCACCGCCGGCAGGTGGACGGCCGCTGGCAAGATACAGACGACAGCGGAGCGGACTTCGAGGTCGGCGCTCCCGACCCTGCACGTCCGAGCGGCGAAGACACGGTGTTTGGTGATCCGTGGGTGGAGCTAGGCACAGGGGCTGCGGCATGGGAGCCGCTGCAGGACGACGCCTCCGTGGAGCTGGTGGCGGGCAGCCAGGGGGGCTGGCACATCGACGTGGGCCTGTGGTTCGGTGGCTTTGGGCCGTCGGGCATCGAGCTCGTGTACGAGGCGGTCGGCGTGGATGCCGAGCGGATCAGCTTCGTGACCTATGCCGAGGTGTACGAGACGAGTGTGCTCGCAGCCGACGACGGCTGGTACCGCGTCGGTGACCGGGTGGTGCTCGATGTCGCTTCTCCCGACGAGATTGTCGGCGAGACCATCATTGTCAGGGTGACTGCTGCGCTTGGAGATCAGACCTGGTCTGACGAGCGACGCGTCATCGTGGTCGATGACGAGTGACTTCGCATGCTGCTGCAGGCCGCGCACCGAGCGTTCTCACACACAGCCAGACCTTGACCATGTGGTCCGCCGGCGGCGGCCACCACCAGGAGACTGCATGACAGCCCCTCTTCCTGTGACTGTGCTCTCCGGCTTCCTCGGGGCCGGCAAGACCACGCTGCTCAACCACGTGCTCGCGAATCGCGAGGGCCTCCGCGTTGCCGTCATCGTCAACGACATGAGCGACGTGAACATTGACGCAGCACTCGTCCGCGATGGGGATGCCGCGCTCTCCCGCACGGAAGAGCAGCTGGTCGAGATGAGCAACGGCTGCATCTGCTGCACGCTGCGCGAGGATCTGCTCGAGGAGGTCGCACGTCTCGCGAAGGAGGGGCGGTTCGACTACCTCCTGATCGAGTCGACCGGGGTGAGTGAGCCCTTGCCGGTCGCGCAGACGTTCACGTTCGAGGCGGAAGACGGGAGCTCGCTGTCTTCGCTGGCACGCCTCGACACGATGGTCACCGTCGTCGACGCCAACGCGTTTCCGGTCGAGCTGTCGGCAGACACCTCGCTGGCGTCTCAGGGCCTAGCCATCTCGGACGAAGACGAGCGCAGCCTCGCTACCCTGCACACCGAGCAGGTCGAGTTCGCGGACGTCATCGTGATCAACAAGACGGACCTCGTCAGCGACGCTCAGCTCCGCAAGGTCGAGGCGACCGTGCGGGCCATCAATCCAGGTGCCCAGCTGATCCGAAGCGAGCACTCCAAGGTGTCGCCGCGGTCGATTCTCGGCACCGGGCGCTTCGACATGGAGGCGGCGCAGCGTCGGCCCGCGTGGATTCAAGAGCTGATGGGTAACCACGTGCCCGAGACCGAGGCCTATGGCATCTCGAGCTTCGTCTACCGCGCTCGGGACCCGTTTCATCCCCAGAAGATCTACGACTGGCTCACGAGCGACTGGCCCGGGGTCGTTCGCGCGAAGGGCTGGTTCTGGACCGCGTCCCGTCCGAATCACACGGGAGCCTTCCAGCTCGCCGGCGGCACGCGGTCGACTCACGTCGCGGGCATGTGGTGGGCGGCGGTCCCGCCCGAGCGTCGTGGCGAAGACCCCGAGATGGAGCAGCAGCTCGCTGAGCTCTGGCACCCCGTGTACGGCGATCGGCGGCAGGAGATCGTGATCATCGGCGTCGATCTCGATGAGCAGGCCATTCGGGCTGGCTTCGACGCCTGCCTGCTGACGGAAGCCGAGCTCGATCAGCCGGAGCAGTGGGCGCAGCTGCCCCACCCCTTCCCCTGGCTGCAGCTGCCGAGCACATGAGCATGCTGCGCGCAGCAGGCGTCACGCGCCGCTTTGGAGATGTCGTCGCGGTCTGCGACCTCGACCTCGAGGTCGGACCCGGAGAGCTGTTCTGCCTGCTCGGGGCCAACGGCGCCGGCAAGACGACCACC
>PKDJ01000150.1 GCA_002862545.1 Pseudomonadota bacterium | reverse complement strand
CACCGGCATCGGCTCGGCCTGCTCATAGACCGCAAAAGCGCGGCCATCCGCTTCGCCAGACTCCACGAGCCGCCCGTTCGAGAGCAGCGTGTGGCCGGCGGGCCCCTCGAGCCGAATGGTCCAGGGGTGGCGGACGCCGGGATGGTCGTGGCAGGGCACCACGAAGTGGCCATCTTCGTCCTGACACTGGGTCCACGCCATGTGCTGACGCTCGGGCCTCCAGGCCACAGGACCGGTGAAGTAGAGGCCGCGCTGCGGGTCCTGGCCTCTCCACTGCAGACACACTGCACGGGGAACGGCGCCACGGATCACCACCTCGCCGTCACGGTGACTCCAGTCGAGATCGGCTCCCGTCTCGTCGCGGACGCTCAAGACCTCGACCTCATCGAGGTCGAGCGCGAAGCGCCCCTTGTGGGATGCAAGCGCTGTGACCTCGACCTCGGCCTCTCCCTCGAAGCGCCGCTCCTGCGGCCACAACCGAAGCGTGACGCTGACTCGCTCAATCCGCACGGACCTCGACGGAGCGTAGTGCCGAGGCACACCTGGCTCTGCGAACGCCATGCGACCGCCGGCCCATGCCAAACCCAGCGCCTCCCAACCGTGCACCGAAGCCGCCACCTGCTCCTCCCCGCGACGGGGCGCAATAACCCGTTGCAGGGGTTGGTCGAGACGCGAAGGCAAGTCTCCCGCGCGCTCGCGGCTCAGCTCTGCGTGAGGGCGTCTACCGCGTCGGGATCCCCGATGAACAGAGGCGTTCGGTCATGGAGCGACTGCGCTACGCGATCCAGGATTCGCCCCCTGCCGTCGGTCGCGGCGCCCCCCGCGCGCTCGGCGAGGTAAGCGAGCGGAAAGGCCTCGTAGAGCAGACGCAGCTTCCCCTCGGGGGACTTGGGTGTGGCGGGGTAGAGGAAGACCCCGCCCTTGAGCAGGTTGCGATGGAAGTCGGCCACGAGACTTCCGATGTAGCGCGCCCTCCAGCCTTGCTCCTTGCACCGACGAAGCCACGCCTGGGTCGGCTCGGGCCACTGGAGGCTGTACGCCTCGTTGCAGGAGTAGGTCTTGCCCTTGGGGATCCGAATGTTCGGGTGCGAGAGGAAGAACTCGCCGACGGTCGGATCCAGCGTGAAGCCGTTGACCCCGAGCTCGGTGCCGAGGACGAGCAACGTTCCAGAGCCGTAGACGATGTAGCCAGCCGCGACGATCTCATCGCCGGGACGCAGCACGTCCGTGAGGTCGGCGTTTGTCCCCTCATCCGTCAGTCTTCGGAAGACACCGAAGATCGTTCCGATCGTGGCGTTCACGTCGATGTTGGATGAGCCATCCAGCGGGTCTACGGTCACCACATAGCGGCCGCTCTGGAACCGCGACGGAACCAGGACGGGCTCGGCCTCCTCTTCGCTCACCACCATCGCTGTGTGACCACGGTGCTCCAGGGCGCGAATGAAGGTGTCGTTCGCATAGCGGTCGAGCTTCTGGACAAACTCGCCCTGAATGTTCACCTCGCCTGTCTCTCCGAGGAGGCCGGCGAGCCCCGCCCGGTTCACGCGAGCCGAGATCATCTTTCCGGCCAGCGCCACGCTCTGGCAGAGATTGACGAAGTGCCCTGTCGCGCCTGGAGTTGCGCGCATGGTCTCCATCAGGAAGCGGTCGAGAGTAGTTCCCTCTTCGAACTGTCGATCGGTCACGAGCCCTCCCCGCCCGGTGTAACGTTGCCCATGGTCGAAGCTACTGACCCACGGACTTGGGCGACCAGTGCTGCCGGGTGCGCCGCCGCGTACCTCGTCCTCGCCTGGCCAGCGCGCCACACCCTGGTGGACGACGCGTGGATCTCCGCCCGTTTTGCCCGACAGGCGGCCGCGGGCAATGGGCTCGTCTACAATGTGGACGACCTCGCCGTCGAGGGCTTCACGAACCTGGCGTGGACGGGGTGGCTGACTGTGGCCCACCTCCTCGGCTGGCCGCTAGCGGACACCATGATCGGATCGGGCCTCGTCCTCGGCCTGACCTCCTTGGTCGCCCTCGCCGCGCTTGTCCGTGCCCTATCCGAAGAGATGCACCCGGGCGTCCTCCTCGCACCCCTGGTGGTCGCGCTCGACGCGCACTTCGCCGTAGCGACCACGAATGGACTCGAGACGGCCCTAGCGCTGACGTTCTGGCCTCTCGCGATTGCTTGGTGGCTCCGCGCTGGAGACCGCTGGGCGCCGCTTGCCGGCCTCGGTGCCGCCGCCGCCATGACCGTGAGACCCGAGGGACTGCTCATCGTGGGGCTGCTGTGTGTGGAGGCTCTGATCCGGCATCGGTCGACCGCGGCCCTGCGGCTGGTGGTGCCTGCCCTCTCCGGCGCCGCCGGTCTCTCGGTATGGCGCTGGTGGACGTACGGCGCCTGGCTGCCGAACACGGCAGCTGCGAAGGTGGCTTCCGCACCTTGGACACAGCTCCAGAGGAACGTCGAGGTCTACTTCGCGCCAGAGGCGCCCTACTGGATCGTCGCGTCCCTGCTGATCCCGACAGCCCTCCTCATCAGCGGTCGACGGCCCGCCCACCTGGCGGTGAGCGCCATCGCCATCGCCATGGCGGCCGTTGCGCTCTCCGTCGAGCTCTGGATGCCAGGCGGCCGCCTGCTCCTCCCCCCGCTCGTCTTCTTGGTCGCCATCGTCGGGTCGGGGTTCGCCCGGTCGGAGCTCGCGCGGTGGGGCATCGCAGCTGCATTGGTCGGACAGTGCCTGTTCCTCGCGTCACCCAACCGAGAGCGCGTGTACCGCTATGACCGCGTCCACAGTGCCCTGGCGGGCAACGGGGCGGAGCGCGCTGCGCGACACCTTGCGCTTCACCTCCCGCCTAAGTCCTGGGCAGCGACGCGCGACGCGGGTGTCTTCGCCTACCACCTCGGCGTCGACGTCAGGGTCGGCGAGCTTCACCCCCGTGCGCTCAGCCGGCCTCACCCCGACGGCGCGCGCACGGACCTCGGCTTCCTCCCGAAGAACCCGGGTGTGATCGCCACGACCGTCGCCCGCATCGATGCGGATCAGCTTCGCTACGCCAACGACGTGACTATCGTGGAGGCCACGAACCGCCGCTACCGGTACCTTGGACGAGTGCACCAGCACCACCATCGGTACTACGACATCTACGTGCGCGCGGACCTCGACGTTCCAGACCTCCCACCCGGTGTAGCGGTCAATCGCCTGGGACCAGACCCCTTCAAGTGACCTCACGTCCTACTGGACGTAGCCGAGCGCCTCGAGCTGGGAGCGCGTGGTCTCGGCGGGCTCGGCTTCCTGGACATCCCAGGTCTCGAACTCGGCAACGCGCGCGGCCCGCCAGCCTGCGAGCTCCGCGAGCAAGCCCTCGTCGTCGAAGGGAGGCTGCTCGAAGTGGGGGTCACTCCCGCGACGGAAGCAGCCCTCCCGCAGCGGAAAGTCCTCGGTCCCCACAGAGCCGTGATCTCGTTGACACTGGAGCTCGTCGGACCAGATCGCCGAGATGTTCGCCCCGTGAAACCACGATGACGTGAACGCACGCTGCCGCCGGGTCGCCGTCGCCCTCCCGCGCACTGCGTCGCTGTGGTCTACCCCAGCGATGTCCGGCGGCAGCGGCAGGCCGAGCAGTCCGAGGAGCGTCGGCAGGACGTCCACCTGGGACGCGAGCCCCTCGACCGTGTGTCCCGCAGGTAGGCCGGGCCCCCGAAGCAACCACGCGACGGCGGACGTGCTGGGGTAGGCCATCTTGCCGTGCCCTCCTCGGTGGTGCTCCGGCATCTTCAGCCCCTCCCCATGATCCGTGACGAAGACGAACAGGGTGTCGTCACCGAGCCCGCGCTCGCGGAGCCCCTCGTCGAGGCGCCGAACGGCATCGTCGAGTCGGCGCAGCAGCGCCCGGTAGTCGCGCACCAGAGGGGACACACCGTCCTCGTGGAAGAGCCGCTTCTCGGCAGCCTCGACCGAGCGCGGCGTGTGAGCGTCGATCATCACGGCCTGGAGGAAGAGCGGCCTGCGTCGAGCCTCCGCGTCTCGCTGGTCGACGGCCTCGAGGAGCGCATCGACCACGTCCTCCCCGTAGAGCTTGTTGCGCAGGGCGAAGCCCTTCAGCGCGGTGTCGCCGTAGACCTCGAAGCCCTGCGCCATGCCATAGGCCTGATTCAAGTTGGGGTTGGCCGTCTGCCCAACGGTGTGGAACCCGGCGTCCCGAAGAATCTCGGCGAGCATCAGAGCGTCCGGTGGGAGGACACGCTGACTCGGGCGCCGGCTCGGCTCGGGGAGCCCGAGTGACAAGGCATGCTGACCCGTGAGAATGGCCGCGGAGGCCTCTCGGGTCCAGGTGGAGGCGCCGATGGCATCGTCGAAGCGCACGCCCTTAGCCGCCACCTCGGCAAGAAAGGGGGTGGTCTGCTCCGGACCGCCGTAGGGACTCGTCTGATCCCTGCGCACGGTGCAGCCAATCACCAGCACCACATTCGGCATCGTGGGCGATGACCAGAGAGATGCGAGAGCGGCCGCCCCGCCGGCCAACAGTCCGCCCGCCAACAACAGCA
>PKDJ01000057.1 GCA_002862545.1 Pseudomonadota bacterium | reverse complement strand
TCAGGCAGCCGCGATTCCCCATGCCATGAGCGGCCGTGACTTGGTCGGGCGCGCCCGGACCGGCTCGGGGAAGACCCTGGCCTTCGGGCTCCCCCTCGTCCATCGCGTCCGCGAGGGCGGACGACGGCCTCGCGCCCTCGTGATGACGCCGACCCGCGAGCTGGCCCTGCAGGTGACCACCGCCATCCAGGCGCTGACCCGCGACCTCAAGGTACTGACCGTGTACGGCGGAGCGCCGATCCCGCCGCAGGTCAAGGCCTTGCGGCGCGGCGTCACCGTGGTCGTGGGCACGCCGGGACGGCTGCGCGACTTGGTCGAGCGCGGCGCCCTCGAGCTCGGCGACGTGGAGTACCTCGTGCTGGACGAGGCCGACGAGATGCTCCGGATGGGATTCATCGACGACGTCGAGCGGATCTTGGGCGCGACCTCACCCGAACGCCAGGTCTTGTTGTTCTCGGCGAGCATGCCGAAGCCCATGCGCCGCATCGCCGCGCAGCACCTGAGGCGGCCCGTGGAGGTCCAGGTCGAGGACAAGGCCCTGACCGTGCACCACATCGACCAGCAGTGGATGCGGGTACCCAACGCCCACAAGCTGGAGGTCCTGCAGCGAATCCTCACGTCCTCAGACCGGGGGACGGCCCTGGTGTTCGCACGCACGCGCATCGCCTGTGCCGAGATCACCGATGGCCTCAGCATGCGCGGCGTGCGGGTCGACATGCTCCATGGCGGGATGCCACAGCAGGCACGCGAGCGGGTCATCGGTCGGGTCCGGCGCGGCGGCGTGAAGGTCCTGATCGCGACCGACGTCGCGGCCAGAGGCATCGACGTGGAGCACATCGGCCTCGTCGTGAACTACGACCTCCCCGACAGCCACGAGCGCTACGTCCACCGGATCGGTCGGACGGCCCGTGCAGGCCGCGACGGCGTCGCCATCACCCTCGTGACCCCCAAGCAGAAGCGGCGGCTGCACGAGCTGGCCGCCGCACTCGGTGCCGCGATCGTGCAGGTGGAGATCCCGACGGACACGGCCGTGAACAAGCAGCGACGCCAGGCCCTGCGGAACCGCGTGCGCAAGGCCGCGGACGCTGACCTCAGCCACGCGCGTGTGCTCGTACAGGAGCTGGTGGCGGTCGATGGAGGCACGCCCGCCGACGTAGCTGCGGCGGCGCTGTTCGTCCTCGCCGAGGTCACCGGCGTGGAGCTCGACCGCGACGCCGGGGGCGAGCTGCCGAAGTGGGTTCGCCCGGTACAGCAGCAGGCCACGTCGCCGCATCCGACCGAGGACATCAACGAGGTGGTGCTCTGCGTCATGAAGGGCAAGCGTCACAAGGTGCGGCCGCAGAGCATCGTCGCCGCGCTGACCAAGGATGCGGGCGTGCCCGCAGGCCTCATCGGCCGGATTCGGCTCGAGCCCACGCGCACCCTCTTTGGCGTGCCCCGAGCCGTCGCCGACACCCTGCTCCGCGAGCACGGCTCCTTGAAGCTACAGGGGCGCGACGTTCCGCTCACCGAGCACGTCGACGGAGACTGATCCGCACCTGGGCGCCCGATTGTTCACCAAAGCTACATAGTTTCATTCCAAAATCCCAGATTGGCACTCGACGGGCCAGCCGGCAGACTGCGGATGTTGGGAGGTCGATGATGATGTTCAGGTGGGATTCAATGCTGCTCGCTGCTGCCCTTGCCGCGCTGGGCTGTGGCTCGATGTCTCCGGGGGGCGTGGACCCCGTGACAACGTCCAGCACGGCGCTGACGGGCTCGACGACCGAGAGCTCCGGCGAGCCGGTCGATGCACTGGTCTTCGCGGCTCCGGAATCGACGGGCATCCCCTCGTGGTCCGTCGAGCACGTCCAGCTTGCCGACGTAGACGCGGACGGGATCCTCGATGTGGTTCACACCGTCAGCGACGATGGCTCCCTCGCATGGCACCAGGGCCTCGGGGACGGCACCTTCGTGGAGATGGACGCGACCGGCCTCGACAGCGCAGTCACCTCCTTGTCTCTCGCAGCACGGGAGGCCGTGGGGCTCGAGGGCTTGGGGTCACCGTTCTACCCCCGCCCCCGCCCGCCGCATCAGCTCACCGCCGCCGATGGCAACAAGCTGGTCCTGTCGTTCGGCTTCGACGGCGGCAGCGCGGTCGGTGTGCTCCAGCCCGACGACTCCGGAGAGTGGACCGGCACGCTCCTCGCCGCAGACCCCAACCACGTGATCGGCCTCCCCGTGGCCGACCTCGACGGGGACGGCGCTGCAGAGGTCCTGCTCGACCACGACGGCGAGCTGGTGATGGTGTGGGGAGGCGACCCAGAGCGAAGCGAGGTCCTCGGCAGTCTGCGCTATGGCTCGATCTATCCACAGGCCTGGGCCGGCGACATCGACGCCGATGGAGACGACGAGCTGCTCTTCTTCGTCAACCCGGCCTACGGCGTCGGCGAGGCCTGGATGTGGTCTGCCGAGACCGGGCTCATCGAGGTCGAGACGCCGCACTCCGCACACAAGGCCTGGGCCTCGGCACCCATCGGCTCGCGCGCCAGCCAGTTCGGCCTGGCCACCCGGGGTAAGGCGTCTTGGCTCGAGCCTGGTGATCTGCCTGCCATGCGCCACATCGAGGGCGGAGATCTGGAGGAGAGCGCCCACTTCACCGGCGGCAACTTCGATGGCTCCGGTGGACTGACCCTCCTCTCCGAGGACAACTGGGCCCTGCGCTACGTGGCGGGTGCGTTCGAGCAGATCCCCCTCGAGGGAGCCCAGACTGGGTGGCACACCCTGGTCGGCGACCTCGACGGCGACGGCCTGGATGACCTCGTAGACGGCGGCCGAGACGGTAGCCTGGCGTGGCAGCTGAACATCTCTCGCTGAGCCGGGCTCGTGGGACGTGCTGCGGCCTTCGAGGTGACACGACTGCGCGCGCTCCCTTCATCGTGCCGGCGGGCCGCAGCGGTGCTGCACCATGCGCACCACGTGCTCGGTGGGGGTCTTCAGACACTCGCACGTGACGACCGTCCAGCACCGCATGGCAAGAAATTACGCTTTCAGGGTTGAAGTTCACGGTGGTCCCGACGCGAAAGCGCACCGAGCCATGGGGGGCCACAAGCCCCTGCGTACACCCGTGTCATGATGGGCGAGGAACTCTCGGAGTGCGTCATGGTCGTGGGACTTTTCGCGCAGATCGCTGCAGCAACACCCGTTGTTGAGATCTCGGGTGGCGCTTGTCCTGGAGTGGTCGACATCGAGGTCACGGGCATCACGCCTGGCGGACGGGTGGCTTTTCTCGTCGGGTCTGATGCAGGGGCCGACCCGGTCCCTCGAGGCGCCTGCGCAGGCATGAGCTCTGGCCTCGAGGCGCCGATGCTCATGGCGACCGCGGACGACCTCGACGGGGACGGCGTGTTGTCGCTCAGCCCCAGCGTTCCGGCCCACGCTTGTGACCGCCCGTTCGTCGTCTTCGATCGCGACGCATGTGTACCCAGCAATGTCGCGACCCCGACACCGATAGCCCCCGAAGTCCTCTGGATTGGTGACTCCCGAGAGGAGCGGTGGATTGCGTCCGGACTGGACGCCCCTGCCGACTTTCTCAACCTCGTGATGTACCCGGCCGCCGCTGAGGATCGGTTTGCGCCCTGTGGCGACCCCCTCGCCCCCCCCGTTCTCAGTCATGTGGTCTCTGCGGGCGACAGTGGCGTTGTTCGTTCGTGGACCGCCGCAGACGATGGCTTCGAGCAAGTCGCTGCATGCCTGACGGATGGCGAGGAGCAGCAGTATTGGTTCCGTCATCAGATCGACGAGGTGGCGGATGTCGGTGAGGGCGCTGGGTACACGCTCTCCGAAGCGTGGTTTGTCCATGAGACCTTCTGCCATCTCGACGGTGGCGCGACCTACTATGGCTACGACGTGACCGATGTGTGCGACCTGGCAGGCTTCGTCGTGACGCGGATCGACCTCGTGGTCGCGTCTCTGGAGTTCACTGCGGAGGGGTTCGACTACACGGTCTTCTACTCGTTCTACGGTCACATGGACGACTGAGAAGACCTCAAGAGAGTCTAGGCCAGCACCCTCCCCGCACGCGTCAAATGCCGACCAGCGCAGCGGCGCCATGGGGCTGCTCGCAGGCCCGTGCGCAGTGTAGGGAGTGACACCACACCGACGCGAGGCGCGGGCTCTTCCGAGCTCTCGGTGGCGACACGTTTTGGCCAGAGCCCCGCGAAGCCCACCACCCACCAACCGTCCCTCTCCCCCAGCTCTAGAACTGGAAGTAGGTGATCTACGGGCGTGAAGAGTGGCGTTGTAGCGTTGATTCTTGGAGGACTGGGCGCACTGTGCGCGCTATCCGCGGCGAGTTTGCGCACAGTGTGCGCACGGGGGCGCCTTGGCCAGGGAGGGACTCAGGGACGCCAGACGACTTCCCACGTGCCGGGTTCCTCGAGTTCCTCGTCGGAGTCCATCCGCCACAAGGAGAGACCTTCCTCGGTCTTCCGCAGTTCGAAATCCGAAGCCATCCCAGCGTGGAAGCAATGCGCGGACTGGAGAACCTCCGCCCGTCCCGCCTCCACGCGGCAAAAGCCGGTGGCG
>PKDJ01000054.1 GCA_002862545.1 Pseudomonadota bacterium | reverse complement strand
CTGGGGCGGCGACGACTTCTGGTCCGCCCACGACGTGCTCTTCGACGAGGCCTTCGACGACCTGCTCACCTGGAACGCCGAGCCGGGTCATCCCTACGAGGGGCTCCTCGACCTGGACCGAATCGGACTCGCCGGACACTCGCACGGGACGGCACTCCTCACCATGCAGAGCCTAGGGCCGCTCGTGCCCTGGGCTGGAATCGACATCCAGGGAGTCGCTCTCCTCGCGCCCTGCCCGGACGAGGCGATGGAGGACTACCTCAACGTCTACGGCGGGATGGCGCCTCTGCAGGTGATCTACGGCTCCCGCGACCAGGACGGCTGCGTCGGCTACGGCCAGTCCATCGCCGTCTACGAGGCCGGCGGGCAGCCAAGGCACTTCGTCCACCTCCCGGGCGGGAGCCACTATGGCTTCACCGACGAGGGGAGCCTCCTCGACGCGACCATCTCCCGTGAGGACCACCAAGACACCGCCGCCGCGGGCTGGCTGGCCTGGTGGTCCTACATCCTCCGCGACGACCGCAGCGCCCTGCCGGCCCTCCGGGGCGACGAGCCCCTCGTGGACCGGGACCTCGACCTGCGGACTCAGCTGGAGGAGCGCGCACCGCTGGTGGTCGACCGCTTCGTGCCCGAGTCCGTGCTCGACGATGTCGGCCTCGGCGCCATCGTGGGTCTCGAGGGCCAGACCTACATCAACGGCTTCCTCTCCGACACCTTCGTCGACGAGGCCGCTGGGCAGGCGCTGATCGAGTCCGAGATCCGCGACCTGCTGGAGCCCGTGGCCCGGCCCGAGGTGCTCCTCTGGGTCGACGACGCCCTCGGCACGGAGCTCTACGGAGTCGCCGTCGACGCCCTGGAGGCGCGTGGCGAGCTGGTGTCGACGACAGCCACCTCGCCGGACGACTTCGCTGCACAGCTGCACGCAGGGGGCTGGGATCTGGTGATCGCCGGCACCCAGAACGGCTCGATCGGGTCGCTCTACCCGTACGACGAGCCACTGGCGGACTGGATCTGCGCCGGGGGACGCGCCATCGTCTCCGACTTCCGCACGGATTCCTCGGGCGCCGCCAGCATCCTGGCCTGCGGCGGCACCGGCTTCACCGGCGACACCAACTACACCACCCTGTGGCCCGACGGTGACCTCTTCGCCGACTCCCTGAGCCTGTCGAACCCGGGCTGGGGCGTGTTCAGCGTAGGACTAGAGACCGGCTCGGCCGCCCGTCACGCCTACGCCGACGGGGCCGTCGAGCGCCTCTCCCTCGGTCCGAACGCACTCGGCCTGCCCCTCGAGGTGTCCGGACCACTGGAGGTCACCTCGGTGGCGACCCTAGACAATGCCCGCGGACTCTTCCACCCGGGCTCTGGCCTGGAGGTGCGGTGGTCCGAGCCAGGCGGCAGCGTGCGGGAGCCCCTGGGCGGGCTCGATGCCTCGGGGCTGGATGCCCTCGCCATGCGCGCCCTCCAGCTGCACGACGCGCCCGAGAGCCCCGGAGCGGAGCTCGACTGGACGGTGCAGCTCGAGGACGTAGCCGGCGTCGTGGCCGCCGTGGCCCTCTCCGCCGCCCCGCAGGGGCCACTGCGCGAGAGTCCGGACGTCGGCGCCGGCACGAACGACAAGTCGGTCTACGAGAGCTACCGCCTGCCGCTGAGCGCCTTTACGGACGCGGCCCCCGGCCTCGCGCTGGACCAGCTGGCGGCAATCACCTGGGTCTTCGACCGCAGCGAGAGCGGCGCGGTGGTGCTCGACGACCTGGTCTTCGCCCGCTCGGGCGACTGCGAGTGATCGACGCCCACGGCCAGCACTGCGGGCCACTCAGCCCGCGGTGAGCAGCCAGGACTCGATGTCGTGAATCCGGTCACGCAGCTCTGCGGCCCGCTCGAACTCGAGCTTTCCAGCCGCCGCCTTCATCTCCTTGCGGAGCTTGTCGAGGACCTTGGGGGCATCCTTCACGGTCACGTCCGGCGGGCCCTTGGACTTGCGGCCTGGCAGGCGTGACGCCACGTCGACCTCGACGAAGTCACCGGCCACGAGCTCGGCGAGCGGGTTGTCGATGGCCCGTCGGATGGTCACAGGCGTGATGCCATGCTCGGCGTTGTAGGCCTCCTGCAGCGCTCGCCGACGCTCGGTCTCGTGGATGGCCTTCTCCATGTTCGCCGTGATGCGGTCCGCGTAGAGGATGACGTGGCCGTTCACGTTCCGCGCCGCACGACCCATGGTCTGAATCAGCGAGCGCTGGTTGCGGAGGAAGCCCTCCTTGTCGGCGTCCATCACACACACCAGGCTCACCTCGGGCAGGTCGAGGCCCTCGCGCAGGAGGTTGATGCCGACCAGCACGTCGAACTCGCCGAGGCGGAGGTCCTTGAGGATCTCCATGCGCTCGAGGGTGTCGATGTCGCTGTGCAGATAGCGGACCTTGATGCCGATCTCTTGGTAGTAGTCGGCCAGCTCCTGGGCCATCCGCTTCGTGAGGACGGTGACGAGCACCCGCTCGGAGCGCTCGACCCGCGCCCGGATCTCCCCGAGGGCGTCGTCGACCTGGATCTGCGCCGGGCGTACCTCGACGGTGGGATCGAGCAGGCCCGTGGGCCGGATGATCTGCTCGACCACCTTGCCGTCCGCCTTGCCGAGCTCCCAGTCGCCCGGGGTGGCCGAGACGTAGATCGCCTGGTTCATCGCCCCCATGAACTCGTCGAACTTGAGCGGCCGGTTGTCGAGGGCGCTCGGCAGCCGGAAGCCGAACTTGACCAGGGTCTCCTTCCGAGCCCGGTCGCCCTTGAACATGCCGCCGACCTGCGGCATCGCGATGTGGCTCTCGTCGACCACGAGCAGCCAGTCCTTCGGGAAGTATTCGATGAGTGTGGGCGGAGGCTCGCCCGGCTCACGGCCAGACAGGTGGCGGCTGTAGTTCTCGATGCCCTTGCAGCGGCCGATCTCCCGCATCATCTCCAGGTCGAAGAGCGTGCGCTGCTCGAGCCGCTGGGCCTCGAGGAGCTGGTTGCGGCTGTGGAGCGTGGCGAGGCGCTCGGTGAGCTCCGCCTGGATGGCCTCGACGGCCCGCTCCATCTTCTCCTTCGGCGTGACGTAGTGACTGGCTGGGTAGACGGCGACCTTGTCGAGCTGCTTGATCGGCTTGCCCCGCAGCGGGTCGAACAGCTGAATCCGGTCGACCTCGTCGCCGAAGAGCTCGACCCGAACCGCGACGTCATCTTCGTAGGCCGGGAAGATGTCGACCACATCACCGCGCGCTCGGAACGTCCCGCGGTGAAAGTCCGCCTCGTTGCGCTCGTACTGGATCTCGACGAGCTTGCGGAGGATGTCCTGCCGGCTGATCTCCTGGCCCTCCTCGAGGTGCAGCAGCATGCCCTCGTAGGCCTCGGAGGAGCCCAGGCCGTAGATGCAGGACACCGAGGCGACGATGATCACGTCGTTGCGCTCGAGCAGGGACTTCGTGGCCGCGTGCCGCAGCCGGTCGATCTGCTCGTTGATCAGGCTGTCCTTCTCGATGTAGGTGTCGGACGAGGGGACGTAGGCCTCGGGCTGATAGTAGTCGTAGTAGCTGACGAAGTACTGAACGGCGTTCTCCGGGAACAGCCCCCTCATCTCCGCGAAGAGCTGGGCCGCCAGGGTCTTGTTCGGCGCCAGGATCAGCGTCGGCCGGTTGGCGCGAGCAATCACGTTGGCGACGGTGAAGGTCTTGCCCGACCCCGTGATCCCGAGGAGCACCTGGTGGCGCTCGCCCGACCCGAGGCCCCCAAGAAGGCTCTCGATGGCCTTGGGCTGGTCACCTGTGGGCGAGTGCTTGGAGACCAGGCGAAAGCGCGAGCCGGCCTCGATGCCGCCGGCGGTCGACTGGGTGGGGGGCCACTGGGCCACGTTCACCTCCGTCGACGCCGTATCCGACCCACGGGGTCACGGGGGGCTCGGTGACAGTGACTGGACACCGGCGCAGCCGACGCCTTCAGCCGCGACGACGGAGGCCAAGGATCGCAAGCATGGCGAGCCAGCCGGCCGCCGATCCACGGGTGGCGCTGCAGCCACCACAGGCGTCGGCCTTCGTGTCCCCGGAGTCCGCGGTGTCAGAGCCAGCGGTGGTGGTCGGTGTGCCGCCGGTGGCCGTGCCCGTCGCTGTACCGGTGGCTGTCCCCGTCGCCGTGCCGGTGGCCGTCCCCGTCGCTGTGGCAGTGGCAATGGCAGACCCTGTGGCCGTTCCCGTCGCCGTTCCCGTCTCGGGCCCGGTCGCGCGGCCGGAGTCGACGGTCACAGGGCCGCCGGAGTCGCCACTGGCCCAGCTCGTAGTAGTCCAGCTCGTCGACCCGGTGTCACTCGGTGCCGTCCCGGTGCCACTCGTCGGGTCGTCGACTGTCGGCGCCCCGCTGTCCGCCGTTCCCCAAGTGGAGGTCGTCGCGCCGGAATCACCGCCCGGACCCGTGAATGTGCCCGTCACGGTGCCAATGGCCGTGTCGGTGACGGGCTCCGTCGTCCACGGGTCTGTGCCCCACGAGCCCGTGCTCGTGGAGACGTCTCCCGTGTCGCGGTCATCCCAGTCACCGCCCCCAACGGAGTCTT
>PKDJ01000177.1 GCA_002862545.1 Pseudomonadota bacterium | reverse complement strand
GCCGACGAACGTCTCCGGGGACAGATCGGTGTCGACACCGCCGGTGAGGACCGCATCGCTCCGGCCGGCTCGAAGGTGCTCGACCGCTACTCCCACCGCTGCAAGGGATGCCGCGCAGGCGGCATCGACGGTGTGGTTGCCGCCCATCCAGTCCAGCCAGGCTGCGACGCGTCCAGAGACCACGTTGGACAGCAAGCCGGCCATGCTGTCGGGCACGACTGGAGGGAGGGCGGTGTCGAGCGCCTCCTCCAGCTCGGACTCGATGTCGGGGACGGCGTCGCCGGGGAGGTGTCCACTGGCCACGAGCTCCGCGACGATCTCTCGAAAGCGGACTCGTACAGCCATGGACTTGGCATGCTCACCACCCATGGAGTTGCCGAGGATCACGGCAGCCCGGCGACGATCTGCGCCCAGGTTCAGGCCCTCCATGGCCTGTGCGCTCGCGATGAGAGCCACCTGCTGCGAGCGGTCGAGCGTGGGGACGACGGATGGGGGAAGGCGAAAGGCGAGAGGGTCGAAGTCGAGATCATGAATCGCCCCCGCCAGCATGGAGCGGGTGCGTGCGGGCCCTCGACGGCCCGCAGTCGGATCCCAGTAGTGCTGCGGGTCCCAGCGCCGCGAGGGGATGGCCTGCACGGCATCCTCGCCTGCGAGCAGCGCGCGCCACCAGTCCTCCACGCTGCCTGCGCCCGGCAGGACGGCGCCGAGTGAGACCACCGCGATCGCACCACTCGCAGCCGCGCGCGTCGTGCCCTCGGCCGCGCCCTCGACGGCGACCACGGGCCGAGCGACAGCTCGCCCGTCGAGGACTGCAGCGGCGTCGGCGGTCAGTCGGCGAACCAGGGCGCGTGTCGTGAAGAGCTCGCGCTCCCCGATCGCACCCTGCCCCATGGTGAAGGCACCCTCCGAGCGCTGTCGCACAGTGGGGACGGGTCGGTAGCGAGGACCGACCGGCCACTCGGGGGAGCGCTCGATGCCCTTCGCCGCGACGCGCGTTCGTCCCAGGTTGTGATGCTCGACGCGCTCTCGACGCGCTCGCCGGCCGAGCGGGCGGAGCTCCGTCCTCTCCAGCTCTCGAACCTCCTCGGTGAAGGGGCTCGGGACGCAGCGCAGGGCGAGGTTGGCACTGGAGCCGACTAGCTCGGTCGCCTCGGCTGCCAGCGCGACACGCTGATACTCGGCGGTGATCGCACCCTGCTCGAGCGCCTCGTGGGTGAAGAAGAAGGCTGTGCCTACCTGCAGGAGGATGGTGGCGCCAGCCTGGGCCGCTGCCGCTGCCATGGCGCCGGCTGTGGCCGCGGTGACGGGATCGCCGATTCCGCCTGCGAGGATGACGGTGGCCCCTCGTGGCCGAGCCTCGACGATCGCCAGGGCCTCCTCCCAGAGCCCCAGCGACGACAGGACACCGACGTGTCCGCCTGCCTCGTGGCCCTCGAGGATGACCGCTGCACCGGCGTCGAGCGCGTCGGCGACCAGCCCCGCGGAGGGCGTGTGGAGCCACGGGGTCAGGCCTCTCGCACGGATCGCCCGGGCCAGCGCAGGACTGCCACCCGCCAGCACGACGGCGGCTGGTCGGGAGCTTGGCGGGAGCGCTGCGATGGCATCGAGGTGCGCATCCCGATGCGGGGCCACGTCGAAGCCGATGACGCCGACCCCCCAGGCACGGCCCAGTGAGACACCCTGGTCGACGACCTCGGCTGCGTGCTCGGGGCGCAGCGCTCCGAGGGCGAGACAGGGGAGGGCACCTGCGCGGGAGACTGCGCCCGCGAGGCCTGCTCCCTCGGCCACGTTGGCCATAGGGCCCTGCACGATGCAGCTGCCGATGCCGAGTGGGTCGCTCCTGAGGGGATGGTGTGGATGGCTGGCGCGCAGGGCCTCCACCGCCTCGACCACTGCCCTGAGCGCCTCAGCGGATGTCGCTCGTGCGAAGTTCGATGCGCCGCCGATGGACTGCGGTGCAGGCACCAGTGCCTCGGCCCGTGTCGTCCAGCCCTCGATCGCGGCGTGGACGGCTTGCGAGAGGCGCTCCGGGTCCGACTCCTCCAGCAGGCTGCGTAGCCTTGCAGGGCTCGCTCGCCGCAGGAGCCGAGCCCTGAAGCCCGCGAGCTCACCCACGACGACCGTGTCGCGTCCGCCCGCGCCCCGCACGCTGGCTCTGTGCTCGTCCGAGAGCGGAGAATCGTCGGCGAGCCAGAGCTCCGGCCCGACGACGATGCCCTCGGCGCCAAGCGCGACGGTGGCGGCCATCGCCCGCGGTCCGAGGCCCGATGCCACCCAGGGACGACCCGATTCCACGGCCGCTCGGATCAGGACCAGGGCGGTGATCGGTGAGCACGGCCCGCCTTCCTCATACCCAGAGAGCCACAGCCGAGCGTCGAGTGGTGCCGACGCGCAGTCACGAGGGTGGCGGACGACATGCCAGTCCGACAGCGCGTCCACCAGGGTCGCTCCGGCCTCGATGAGCGCCTGACGCGCCCTACCGCCGAGCCCAGGAAGCGGTCGGACGAAGAGCTTCATTCAGCCTTCACTCCATGGTTGAACGCCATGATCTGTCCGAGCGTGGTCCACGTCCTCGCCCTGAACCCGGCGTCCACCATGCGTCGCTCTAGCCAGTCCTGCCCGGCGTAGTGGCGCATCGACAGGGGGATGTACATGTAGCTGCGGGGAGAGCCATGGAGGACCGTCCCCAAGACGGCGCCCGAGGCCAGCATGTAGCCGCGGTAGACGCGATCCCATGCGCGGTTGCGAGGACGGGCGAAGTCCAGGTGCCAGTACTGCCCTCCTGGCTTGAGGACACGGTGGGCCTCACGCAGGACGGCGGGGATGTCGGGAAACCCACGGCCCGCGTAGACGCAGGTGACGACATCGAAGTGCTCGTCGGGAAGAGGCAGCGCACCGGCGTCTGCTTCCAGGAAGGAGACGCGCGCAGGGACGTCGCGCCGCTTGCTCTCGGCGAGGGCGAGCATGTTGGCGTTGATGTCGGTGCCGACGACCTCGCCTGCATGCTCCGCGAGCATCCAGGTGATGTCGCCGGTGCCGCAGGCAATGTCGAGCACACGATGATGAGGCCGAACGTCGGCGAGCGCGACGAGTCGACGCTTCCATCGCGTGTGCCAACCGGCGCTCATGATGTCGTTGCCGAGGTCGTACCGGTCGGCCACGCGATCGAAGACCCAGTCGACCAGCGCCTGCTTGTCTGCGCGGCCTGACAAGCCTGCTCGAAGTCCCGAGGGCGGTGCATCAGACATGGGCGTCTCCTAACACCGCATACTCCGATGATGGTGCGACTGGAAGCGGGGAGAGTGGGCGACCAGCGAGGGGCCGGGGTGGCGGTGAGGTTGCGCAGCGAGGGGGCGCGACGCTAACGGAGAACCCTGGCACTGCGACGGGAGGATGGACTGCGGTACGCGATCGTCGGCGGTACCGGCATGATCGGAAGGGCTCTCGTCGACGCGCTGCGCCGGCGGGGGGATGAAGTCGTGATCATCTCGCGGCACAAGCTCGATGATCCTGCGGCAGTGAAGTGGGACCCGGTGAAGGGCGTGCAGCGGCGCGCCTCTCTCGAGGGGCTCGATGGCCTCTTCAACCTGGCCGGGGCACCGCTCGCGACGCGTCCCTGGACTCAGCGTCGACGGGTCACGCTGCGCTCCAGCCGCATCAATGCGACCGAGCGTCTCCTGGAAGATCTCGGTGACCTCGACCAGCCGCCCCGGGCCTACGTCGGCGCGGGTCTGCTGGGGTTGTTCGGCGATGGGGGCGAGCAGGTCCTCCACGAAGATGCACCCCGCGGGGTCGGCTTCCTCGCTGATCTTGCGGCAGAGTGGGAGGCCGCGCATCTCGGGGCTGCGGACTTCGGGGCCCGCGCGTCGGTCCTGCGGATGAGCATCGTGCTGTCCCCCTCGGGCGGCGTGTTTCCGCTCATGGTCAGGCCGTTTCGGATGATGGGCGGCTGGCTGGGGAACGGCCAGCAGTGGACCAGCTGGCTGTCGATTCGCGACTGCGTGGGGTCGCTGGTCCACATCATGGACACCGAGTCCTGCGAGGGCTCGTTCAACGGCACGGTGCCGGAGCCGCTGCGAAACAAGGCCTGGCTGCAGGCTCTCGGTCGCGTCCTCCATCGTCCCGTTCGCACGCATGCGCCCAAGTGGGCGCTGCGCGGTGCGCTCGGTGATCTGGCGGACGAGCTGCTGATCGCGTCGGTGCGCGCGGTGCCGACGAAGCTGATTCAGTCCGGGTACGACTTCGTCGATCCAGAGCCGGAGGAGGCCTTCCGGTGGATGGTGGCCGAGATCGACCGGCACGAGCGCCAGGCTCGGCGCTGACGCGGAGCGTGCCTCAGGCGATGCGCTCTACACCCGCCTCCGCGAGCTCCCTCCACGCAGACGCCACTCCCTCGGCCGTGATGCCCCGAACGGCGGCCTCGACGACCGCTGCCTGCAGTCCGACGCGGACGGCATCGAGTGCGGTGAAGCGCACGCAGAAGTCGGTCGCGAGCCCGACACAGACCACGCGGTCGACGCCGAGCTCTCGGAGCGCCGAGGCAAGTCCCGTCGGGGTCTCGCGGTCGTTCTCGAAGAAGGCGGAATAGCT
>PKDJ01000362.1 GCA_002862545.1 Pseudomonadota bacterium | reverse complement strand
GCGAGTGCGCCGGTGGTCCACAGCCAGAGAAGAGCTTGCATGAGGCGTCGATAACCCAGACGCGGGGCGGCCTCGGCACGGCATCGCTGGGTGATGAGAGAACCGTGAAGGGTCTCGGGGCCCACGGTCGCTCCTAGAATCAGAAAGTGCGGGAGGGGGCATGAGCGAACACGAGCGATGGGACGTGCTCCTTGAGGCCCAGAGCGGCTCCGCCGCAGCAGTGGGACGTCAGCTGCTGCGAGGGCCCGTCGTCGCCCTCGGTGCCATGCCGGGCTCGGGAGGCTTTGCGCTTCCCGGCTGTCGTGGCCTCGCGGACCGCCACTGCTTGATCACGGCGTACGTGGGTGGTGCGGTGTCCGTCGTGCCCGTCGGCCCCCATCAGGTTCGCGTGGCACCCCACGCAGGCGTGTGCTGGAGCGCACTCGATCCAATTCCGGGCTCCGTCCGCCTGACCGAGGGCTGCGTGCTTCACCTCGGACCGGTGACACGTGGCGCCACGGTGACCTTTGGCGGCCTTCGCCGGCTCGATGGCCGGGCTCAGTCGGAGGTCGGACCTGGTGGCGGGTCACCGTTCCTCCGGGCCCGGGAGGTGGGAGCGCTCTGGGCCAGCTGGACCGCGCTCTGGTTCGTCGGCTGCTTGTCGATGGTGATGGGTGTGACCGCCGTGGCGCTCGCCGAGCTCGTGAGCCCCCACGCGGCCCAGCGCTGGGTCGCCGGTCTCGGGCCAGACCACCAGGATGACGCACTCAACGAGTCGGTCGACCTCACGCCGGCGGGTCTCGGCCTGCGCGAGAGCCACCCCGAGGCGCCCGCCGTCGAGTCATGGAGGCATCACGTGGCAGACACGTGGGCCTGCTGTCAGAGCCTCGACGTGCCGAGCGCGCAGCACGTGCGAGGCCGTCGCACCGCGGCCGAGTAGGGGCGGAGGCTCAGGTGGGCTTTGCGCCACTCGCGACGGGCACCTGCCACAGCGCATAGCGCTCTCGGACGGCCTCGATCACGGCATCCCAGAGCGCGCGAACCTCGTCGGGGGAGCGGCCGATGTGCGGGGCGAGGGGCTCGGTGTAGCCATCGCGCCAGGCCGTGAACACAGCAGCGAGGTCCGCGCGGTCGACGCGTGCGGTGTCGACAGGCAGGAAGTCCAGCCGGCAGTCGACGAAGTCGGCGAGCAGCGCCAGTCCTCGCCGGCCGATGCGCGCATCGACCCCCGTGGCCTCAGCGAAGCGAACCGCGCCGTCGAGCCAGAAGCGATCGAGCTCGGACGGACCGTCGACGTGAATCATCGTGTAGTCCTCCAGCAGCAGGTGCAGCCAGCCGCCGGTCCGCAAGGCACGGTGGCACTGGGAGATGATCAGCTCCGGCTCCGGCACGGACTGCAGGACGTGTCGGCAGACGACGAGGTCGAAGGAGGCGGGCTCGACCTCGAGGGCGTAGGCGTCGCCGACCCGCACTTCGACGCGGCTCCCGTGCGGGGCGCAGCGAGCGCGTGCTCGCGCGACGTGGTCCGGGTCGAGCTCGACGCCCAGGATCTGGGCGTCGGGGTAGTGCTCGGCCAGGCGCAGCGTGACCTCACCCGTGCCACAGCCCAGGTCGAGGATTCGTCGAGGCGCGCCGTAGCGCTGCAGCAGCGCTCGCTCCTGGGGCCAGATGCAGCGGGCCTGGGCCGCAAGTGTTCGGAGCATGCTCTCGTCGGCCATCTGCGCGGCTTGCGGATTCCGGTCGGTCATCGCCACTCCCGTACCGGCGCCGTATCCCGAAGCGGGAGCCCCCGAGCTGCGGCAGGCGTGACCCCGGCCTCCCGTGCGCGCTAAGGTCGCGCCCATGAGCCAGACCGAGCGAGAGGCAGGGGGCGGCAGCAGGATTCGCCTGCGGCCTGAGGTGATCTCAGGCTGGTCCGTGCTGCTTCTCGCGGAGCTGTGGTTTGCCGACACGGGCTTCGTGCAGCCCTCAGTGCGTCAGGGTCTCCTCGAGCTGGGTCTGATCGGACTCGCGGCGGCTGCGCAGCATCATCCGAGGGCTCCGTCGTGGGTGCGTAGCCCCGCGGCAGCACCGGTCGTGGCGCTGACGAGCGCTCTGCTCTGGCTGTGGGGGGGCACCCTGCTCGCGGGGCTCGTGCTGCTGCTGGGGGTCGGAGGGCTCGGCGTCCTCCTGAACCGAGCTCGGCCGAGCGCCGTGACCGTCGGCATCGTCACCCTGGTCGCGTCGCTGCTGGTGCGGGCTGGGGTGCACCAGTACTGGGCCACCTGGGATGCGGCCGGAGCACTCCAGCGCGACCTCCGAGGTCCGCTCCAGGGCGGGGGGGCCGGTCGAGCCGGCGCACCGCCGCTGGTGTTCGTGTCCATCGACACCCTCCGGACCGATGCTGCGGCCACCATGGACAGCTTCGCGCGGGTCGCGGAAGCTGGGCGCGTCCAGCATCCTGCTGTGTCGACATCCTCGTGGACGATGCCGGCCGTGGCCTCGGCCCTCACTGGCGAGCTGCCCGCGGTGCACGGCGCCGTCCGGACCGACGACGGGGGGTACCGCTCGCTCTCTGCCGAGCAGGAGACGGTGGCCGAGAGCCTGCGGGCGGCGGGCTACCGGACCTGCGGGGTCTCGACGAATGGCTGGCTTGCGAGAGAGACCGGCTTCGACCAGGGCTTCGATGTCTTCGTGGCCGCGGATGAGGCGCCGCCGCACCTGCTCACCCTGACGGGGCCCGTCGGGGCGCTGAAGGTCGAGGCCATCCGGGATGCCGAGGATGCCGTCGACCGGGCTCTGGAGTGCCTCGGTGACGGCTCACTCGACGGCACCTTTCTGTGGCTGCACCTCTTCGAGCCCCACACGCCCTATGTCCACGCGCCCAGTGGCTCGGCGGGGCAGGTGACCAGCGAGCTCCAGCGGGTCACGCGAAGCGCTGCGGGCAGGCAGGCCATCCGCGAGGCCTACGACGCCGAGGTGGCCTATGCCGACCGGGCGCTGGGACGTCTGCTCGACCATCTCGAAGCTGCGGGCGTGCTCGAGCGGGGGCTCGTGATCGTTGCCTCCGACCATGGCGAGGACTTCTGGGAGCAAGGCCGTGCGGGGCACGGTGGCTTCCACGGACCGCTCGTGGTGGACATCCCCCTGGCCCTGGGTGGCCTGGGTGTGCGGGCCGGTGGGGGAGGGGGGCCGGCATCGCTCGTGGATGTCGCGAGCACGCTGCGCGCTGCTGCAGGCCTGCCGACCTCTGGCGTCGACCTTCGCGAGTCACCTCCAGAGGGCCGGCTGGTCGTCGCCGCGGGGACCTACTACGACGGCTACGACCGCAGTGTCCGGAGCCTGTCGGAGCGCGTCGTCGTGCGCGGCGAGCCCTTTGGCGGGCCGCAGAACCTGCGCTTCGACCTCCTCGTGGACCCAGAGGAGGAGGTCCCTCTCCCGGTCGACCCCGACCACCCCCTGCTGCGGCGGGTGCTGGAGGAGGCCGTCCCCGTCGGAGCGGGCGAGGCCCGTCCCGAGGGCGAGGCGCTGAGGGCACTCGGGTACGTGGAGTGACCCTGCTAGGGGTACCGGGAGTGGCCCTGCGGCCCTAGCGCACCTGGAGCTGGTAGGGCGCTGCGGCATCCTGGAAGCCGTAGACGCGCACATAGGTACGACCGGCCGGGAGACGTGCGTCGATGCGCTCTTCATCCGCCGTGGACGCCGACCACGCGAAGGCCAGTCCTTGGTCGTCGAGCAGGGTCAGGTCGAGGTCGCCTGCGGCATGGGAGAAGAGCAGACGGATGGTCACGTCGGTCGGCGTGTCGAGGTCGACATCACCCGGTGTGATCCCGACGTCGATCTCGATCGGCCGCAGCACCGGGACGGGCCGGTCGAGGGTGTCGCTCGGCTCCCAGCTCATGTCGTCGCTGGGGGTGCCGTCTGCTGGCTCGACCGGCTCCACAGGCGGCTCCTCGGCCCAGTCGAGGCCGGACAGCCAAGCCTGTGACCAGGCGCGGTCCCGCGCGACATCGGCCTCCACACGTGGTGAGACGGTGTGGTCGTTGTCCTCGAAGTGCGACAGCGAGTGAAAGTCGAAGCGCAGTCCGTTCAGGCGGTGGCAGGTCGCACAGGTCGTGTTGGCCACCAGATCGAGGCGGGGGCGAGCGCCGGGGATCGACCCACCGGAGTGCACGGGGAGACGCGCACCGAGACCAAGCGCCAGTCCTCGTACCAGCTCTCTTCGAGGAAGCCGTCGTCGATGACCGTGCCGAGGTACGCCTCGCCGACGGCCCGGACCCAGTTCGACGGCAGCGCGACCGCGCCACCGCCCAGGGACGTGGTGGCGGGCACGAGGGGCGCCTCGGTCAGGGGGAGCAGAATGGCCAGATCCCGCTCTGCGAGAAAGTCCGGCCAGTCGGCGGCGAGCCGCTCTACCGCGTCGGGAGTCGTGACAGTGGGCGCGGGAACGCAGGCCAGAGCGAGCAGCGGCAGACCGATCAGAGAGCGGATCGACATGGGGCCTCCCGTGGTCACCACGTCGGCTCAAGCCCGGCGGAGGACCTCCATGACGAGTCGGTCGTAGAGCCGGTCGGGAAGGAGGGCTCTCGCGAGCCTACGCAGGCGGGTGTTCGGTCCCATGGGGTAGCGGGGGGCAG
>PKDJ01000152.1 GCA_002862545.1 Pseudomonadota bacterium | reverse complement strand
AAAGCTCCAGAGCGCGTCGTAGACGCCGAGCCAGGACGTGGGATCTGCTGCTGTGAGGCGACGTAGATCGGCAATGTTGCCGCACAGGTAGGTGTACATGAGGGGCACGAAGAACCCCTTCACCACCCAGCCTCGGGCCAGATCGGCGATGCGCCGCAGGTCGACCTCTCGGTCTCCGAGGAGCAGTCTTCCGAGGTGCCAGTAGGCATCTCGCGGCTCGGCCATGCGGCCGTCCATCCAGGCGAACCAGGGCACGGCTGCGAGCGCCGCGGCGGGGCCCAGCCACCACAGGAAGGCGTAGAAGTCGTCGTAGAAGCTGCCCTGGTACTCCGGCGCCAAGAAGTAGACCGCGCCGACGCTCCCGAGGCAGGCGGCGAAGCCGAGGAGCTTCGTCGCCAGGCGGGCGGGGTCGAGCGCGAGGGGGCGATCCCAGGTCAGCCCGGTGCTTGGGCGCTGGTGCACACGTCGCACGAGCAGGTCGAGCAGGACAATCGGCGCTGCATAGGCCCCCATCAGGAGGGCGGAGGCCGTGAGCGGGCTCACCTCTCGACCGTCACGGAGCACCCAGGCTGTCGCGAGCACGAAGCAGGCGAATCCCAGGGCGTTGATCCGGAGGTCGGTGACCGAGGCGGGGGGCTGTGGCGAGGACGAGTCCATGGATTCCTGCGGCGCGCGCGACGCGGCGCGCCATGGTAGCCTGCCGGGCCTGAGGTTCGCCCATGCTCCTGCTGCTCGCGATGGTCCTCGCCTGCTCCTCACCTGACGACAGGCCTGACTCGAAGGGGCCCGCCGAGACCTCCTCGTGCTGCTCGGAGCCCGCTACCGAGCCTCCCGCATCGACGGGCCCGAGCGAGGTCGGGGGCTTCGAGCCCGGTCCGGCCACGCTCCACCGCCTGACCGACAGCCAGTGGCGCAACGCCGTGCAGGATCTGCTGGAGGTGTCCTGGGAGGGGGCGCTGCCCGAGGATCTCCCGGTGAGCGGGTTCACGCGCATCGGCGCGACGGCCCTGGGCGTCGCAGCGCTCGACCTCGAGGAGTACGAGTCGGCGAGCTGGGACGTCGCGGAGCAGGCCGTGCCCGATGCCGCCGCTGCGGCCCAGGTGCTTGGCTGCGCCCCCGACATGGCGTGCGTCCGGGCGTGGGCGACAGGCTTCGCTCGCCGAGCCTGGCGTCGTCCCGTCACGGCCGACGAGGTCGACGCACTGGCTCACTTGTACGAGGAGATCACTCTGCTCCTCGGCTCCGAGGCGGTGGCGGTTCAGGCCGTGCTGGCGGCCATCCTGCTCGACCCCGAGTTCGTCTACCGGGCCGAGCTCGGCGAGCCCGATCCCGCCGAGCTGAGTCGGCTGCGGTACACCAACCACGAGATGGCGAGCCGGCTGTCCTTCCTGCTGTGGGACACCCTTCCCGACGAGGAGCTGCTGGCGGCTGCCGACGCTGGGCTGCTGACCGACGAGCACGAGCTGCGGGCGCAGGCGGGCCGCCTGCTGGAGGATGCACGCGCTCGGCCAGCGCTCGGCCGCTTCTTCGCCGAGTGGATGAACCTTGGGCGGCTCGAGCTGATCGACAAGGACCTGACCCTGTTCCCGGAGTGGACCCCGGAGCTGCGGGCCGCGATGACCGACGAGGCGCAGCGCTTGTTCGAGGACGTGGCCCTCGCCGATCGGGACTTCGCTGAGCTCTTCGTCACCTCCGAGGGCTACGCCGACGCGGCGCTCGGCGAGATCTACGGCCTCGGAGGCCTCGGAGCGGAGCTGCAGCCGGTCGTGCTCCCGCCCGAGGCGGCGCGGGGGGGCATCCTCGGCCGCGCGGCCTTCCTGGCGCTCAACGCACACGCCACCGCGACCTCGCCCACGCTGCGTGGCAAGTACGTGCGCACACGCCTGCTGTGCATCGAGATCCCGCCGCCACCGGAGGGCGTCGTCACCTCGCTCGAGGCGCTCGGCGAGGTCGAGGGCACGCTGCGGGACCGGCTCGAGCTCCACATGACCGAGCCGGTCTGCTCGGGCTGCCACGTGCTGATGGACCCGATCGGCTTTGGCTTCGAGCACTTCGATCCGATCGGCAAGCGGCGCGAGCTCGACGCGGGCTACCCGGTCGACGCAAGCGTCGATCTCGACGGCGCACCCGGCTACGGCGCTGCCGAGCTCGCGCAGCTGGTCACCGAGAGCCCGATGTTCACCGAGTGCATCACCACTCAGCTCTTTCGGCATGCAGCGGGTCGGCTGGAGCTCGAGGGGGATCTCGCACCGATCCTCGACATGGAGGACGGCTTCGTCGACGCCGACCTCCGCTTCACCGAGCTGGTGCTCGCGCTCGTCACCCACGAGGCCTTCCGCACGGCCACGGGCTCGCACTTCGCGGAGTGCGTCGACGGGGATGTCCAGGCCTGCTCCACGGCCTGCGGTGACGGCGAGCAGCTGTGCAGCAACGGCTCGTGGGCGCCCTGTGATGCGCCCGCGCCCGAGGTCGAGACCTGCGATGGCCGCGACCAAGACTGCGATGGGGTCATCGACGAGGACCTCGTCCTCGAGTGCGACGCAGAGTGGGGCCCTGGGGTGCAGGTCTGCCGCTACGGGCGCTACGGCGACTGCGAGGGGCCACCGCCACCTCCCGAGACCTGCAACGGCCTCGACGACGACGGCGATGGCTTGATCGACGAGGACATCGAGGTCGATCTGGTCACGGTCACCTTCGAGGAGCTGGCCGCCCAGCACGAGGCCTGCGACGCTGAGCTGGCGCCGGTGTCGGGGCCGTGTCGGGCCGCGGCACACCGCTTCTGCAGCGCCCGAGCCTGCTCGGTGACGGGCTGGGGCCTGCTCGACCGCGACGTGGACGCCAGGACCGCCGTGGTGGCCTGCCTGTCGAGCGCGGAGAGCATCGTCCACGAGACCACCTTCACCGAGCTCGCATCGCACCATCCCTGGTGCTTCGCCGACGACCCGGTCGGTCCGGACTGCAACGCGTCGATCAACCGGTGGTGTGCCGCCCGCGGGGAGCGCACGGGCTTCGGTCCGCTGGAGCACTCCGGCGACACGGCCTGGGTGGCCTGCCTGCCGCGGGCCTCGACCTTCGATGCCACCTTCACCGCACTCCAGACCTACGCCACTCTGTGCGACGGCACTGCCCAGCGCTTCGGTGAGGAGTGCGACCAGGCGAACCACCTCTGGTGTCGCGATGAGGGCTTCGTCACGGGCTACGGGCCACTCGAGAACTCCGGCGACACATCGCACGCCGCCTGTGTGGGGGTCCCATGAAGCCGCTGTCTCGACGTGCCGTGCTCCGCGGGGTCCTCGCGGGCAGCGCGGTGAGCGTCGCGCTCCCACCCCTCGAGGCGATGCTCGACGTGAACGGGGAGGCACTCGCGACCGGCGAGCCGCTGCCGACCCGCTTTGGGATCTGGTTCTGGGGCAACGGGGTGCGCCCAGAGCAGTGGGTGCCGGAGACGACCGGCGCGGGCTTCACGCCCAGCGAGGAGATGGCCCCGCTGACCGACCTGCTGCCCTACGTCAGCGCCGTCAGCGGCTGCACCATCAAGACCGCGACCCACCCGCACCACTCGGGCATGACCGGAATCTTCACGGGAAAGCGCTACTACGAGCTCGGCGCGGTCCGCGACACCATCGCGACCACCTTCGACGGCCCGTCGGTCGACCAGTTCGCGGCGGACCACTTCGCGGGCCAGACGCCGTTCCGCTCGCTCGAGGTCGGTGTCACGCGGTTTCGGGGCTCGGACGAGGGCTCGACCTTCCAGCACCTGTCCCACAGCGGTCCGAACCGTCCCAACCCGTCCGAGTACGACCCGGTCGCGCTCTACAACCGGCTGTTCGCTGTACCCGCGGACCCGCAGCGGGATCTCGCGCGCATGAGCGTGCTCGACGCCGTGACGGGGCGTGTCCGGAAGCTGAAGACCCGGGTCTCTAGCGCCGATGGCCTGCGCCTCGATCAGCACCTCGACAGCGTGCGCACCCTCGAGCTTCGGCTCGCTGCAGGGGCAGGCGCGTGTGCCGCCACAGGGAAGCCCACCACCCATCCCGACATCGACGGCCGCGAGCAGATCGCCGAGAAGAACCAGACGATGAGCGAGCTGCTCGCCCTCGCGCTGGCGTGCGACCTGACCCGGGTGTTCTCCGTGCTGTGGAGCACCGCTGGCTCCGGCGTGATCGTCTGGCAGGCGGGCGCTGACGAGAGTCTGCACGGCACCTGCCACGAGGAGGCGCTGCCCCAGCCGACGGTGCACGCCGCGACGGTGTTCACCATGGAGAACCTGGCGACCTTCCTGCGCATCCTGCGGGACACGCCCGAGGGTGCGACCAACGTCCTGGCGAACAGCAGCATCCTGTGCTGCTCCGAGCTGACTGACGGCTGGACCCACAGCAACGACGACTTCCCCTTGCTCGTGGCAGGCCATGGCGGCGGGCGCCTGGTCGGCGGAGTCCACCACCGTGCACCCCTTTGGGACAACGCCACCCGGGCCACGCTGACCGCCCTGCGGGGTGCGGGCGTGCCGGCGGCGAGCTTCGGCGAAGACCTGGGTCTCGTCACCGAGTCCTTCAGCGAGCTGGAGGCCTGACGGTCCTCAGCGTCCGAGACCGG
>PKDJ01000312.1 GCA_002862545.1 Pseudomonadota bacterium | reverse complement strand
CGGTCCGTGTTCCCGGACTGATGCAGCTCGTCGACAAGCGGGGTGAGGTGCTCGAGACCTGGTGGCAGGACGGGTCGGCCTTCGATGATGACTTGCTAGGCCCTCCGCAGTCACTCTCCGCGCCCCGATGGTACACGCCCCCGCCCGCCCCTCGAGCCGCCGAGCCCACGGCACGCGAGCCCGTCGCGAGCGACGCCGACGAGATCGAGATGCGCTGGGACATCGAGCCCGAGTGCCCCTGGAAGGGCCAGCCACGCAAGGTCGAGGCCAAGGGCGCCACAGTCCGCATCAACCGTCGGGTCTTCGACGTGAAGACTGCGGAGGACCAGCGGGTGTTCCTACGCACCCTGCGGACGTGCGGTGAGTTCCGCGCCGCCCGACGCTTCAAGCAGTGGCGTGAGGCGCGAGGAAAGCTCGCCTTCGACGCGCCCTCGAAGCGCAAGTCGATGGAGCGCGCACTCCTGACTCCCGAGCCGACGCGACGCAAGCGCAAGCGCAGCTAGGCTACGCCTGCGCCCACGACTCAGGCCAGCTGGCCCTTGCTCGGGTGAACGAGCTGGCGGAGCAGCTCGCGGTTCATCCGGCCGATGTAGCGAAGATCGATGCCCTTCGGGCAGACCGACGAGCACTCACCGTGGTTGGTGCAGCTGCCGAAGCCCTCGTCGTCCATCACCTTGACCATCTCGAGCACGCGGGAGCGCTCCGGGTCACCCTGCGGAAGCAAGGAGAGGTGACTGATCTTGGCCGACGTGAACAGGCTCGCCGAGGCATTCGGGCAGGCTGCGACGCAGGCCCCACACCCGATGCACTCGGCCGCGCTCATCGCCTCGTCCGACACAGCCTTGCCGATGGGAATGGCGTTGCCGTCCGGGGCAGAGCCTGTGCGCACGCTGATGTACCCACCCGCCTGGATGATGCGGTCGAAGGACGACCGATCGACCATCAGGTCCTTGAGCACCGGGAAGGCGCCCGCCCGCCACGGCTCGACGTAGATCACGTCGCCGTCCTTGAACTGGCGCATGTGCACCTGACAGAGCGTGGACCGGTCGCCCGGACCATGTGCCCGGCCATTGACCATCGCACCACAGGAGCCGCAGATGCCCTCGCGGCAGTCGTGCTCGAAGACGATGGGCTCTTGGCCCTGCTCGACGAGCTGCTCGTTGATCACGTCGAGGGCCTCGAGGAAGGACATCGCCTCCACGACCTCGACCGGGTAGCTCTCGAACTTCCCCTGGGCGTCGGGGCCGTCCTGACGCCAGACGCGCATCTCGACCTTCATGCGTAGCTCCGCTGCGTGAGGGGGACGTATTCGAACTTGAGAGGCTCGATGTTGCGCTTGGGAGCGTTCCCGTCGCCGGTGAACTCCCAGACAGCGCCATGGCTGTAGTTTTCGTCGTCGCGACGCGCCTCACCGTCAGGAGTCTGGTGCTCCTCACGGAAGTGCGCGCCACAGGACTCGTCACGGGTGAGGGCGTCGCGGACCATCATCTCCGAGAAGTCGATGAAGTCGGAGACGCGACCGGCTCGCTCGAGCTCTTGGTTCAGCGACGAGCCGGTGCCGGGCACACAGAGGTTGCTCCAGAACTCCTCGCGGATGGCGGGGATGCGACCGAGCGCCTCCTCGAGGCCCGCCTTGTCGCGTGCCATGCCGCACTTGTCCCAGATGATCTTGCCGACCTCTCGGTGGAAGCTGGTGGCCGTCCGCTTGCCGTTGATCGAGAGCATCTTCTCTATCTTCGCCTTCACGTCTGCCTCGGTGTCCCCGAAGGACGCGTGGCTCGTGTCGGAGAAGCCACCGGTCTGACTCGCGAGGTAGTGACCGATGGTGTACGGAATCACGAAGTAGCCGTCGGCGAGACCCTGCATGAGGGCACTCGCTCCGAGCCGGTTCGCACCGTGGTCGGAGAAGTTGGCCTCCCCGATGGCGAACAGCCCCGGGATGGTCGTCATCAGGTTGTAGTCGACCCAGAGACCACCCATCGTGTAGTGGCTCGCCGGGTAGATCATCATCGGCTTCTTGTACGGACTGTCGCCGGTGATGCGCTCGTACATCTCGAAGAGGTTGCCGTACTTGTCGGCGATGTTCTTCTCGCCGAGCCGGTTGATGGCGTCCTTGAAGTCCAGGTAGACGCCGTAGCCCGAGGAGCCGACACCGAAGCCGGCGTCGCACATCTTCTTCGCGGCCCGACTCGCCACGTCGCGGGGCACGAGGTTGCCGAAGGTCGGGTAGATGCGCTCGAGGTAGTAGTCGCGATCGGCCTCGGGAATGCTGGACGGGTCGCGGGTCTCGTCCTTGTTCTTGGGCACCCAGACCCGACCGTCGTTCCGGAGGGACTCACTCATGAGGGTGAGCTTCGACTGGTAGTCGCCCTTGACCGGGATGCAGGTGGGGTGAATCTGCGTGAAGCAGGGGTTCGCAAAGCCCGCACCGCGCCGGTAGGCCCGGTAGGTCGCCGTCACGTTGGACGCCTTGGCGTTGGTCGAGAGGTAGAAGACGTTGCCGTAGCCGCCCGTCGCCAGCACGACCGCATCAGCGGCGTAGCGCTCGATGGCACCCGTGAGCAGGTTGCGGACGATGATGCCCTTGGCGTGGCCGTCGATGAGCGCCACGTCGAGCATCTCGCGCCGGCTGTACATCGTCACCTTGCCCTTGCCGATCTGCTCGGAGAGGGCCTGGTAGGCACCGAGGAGGAGCTGCTGGCCGGTCTGGCCACGGGCGTAGAAGGTGCGGCTGACGAGCGCGCCTCCGAACGAGCGGTTGGCGAGGTAGCCACCGTACTCCCGTGCGAACGGAACACCCTGGGCCACACACTGGTCGATGATGTCGACACTGACCTGGGCGAGTCGGTAGACGTTCGACTCGCGGGCCCGGTAGTCGCCGCCCTTCACCGTGTCGTAGAAGAGCCGCCAGACGGAGTCACCGTCGTTCTGGTAGTTCTTCGCGGCGTTGATGCCACCCTGGGCCGCGATGCTGTGGGCGCGGCGCGGGCTGTCGTGGAAGCTGAATGCCTTCACGTTGTAGCCGAGCTGCGCGAACGTCGCGGAGGCAGACGCCCCCGCCAGCCCGGTGCCCACCACGATGACCGTGTACTTGCGCTTGTTGGCAGGGTTGACGACCCGGATGCTCTGCCGGTGACGCTCCCACCGAGTCTCGATCGGCCCTGTGGGCTCCTGCGAGTCGAGGATCATGTGGACCTCCGGATTCAGTGGCCAGTGATGGTGTGCACGAGACCCGTCATGCAGGCCACCGCAATGAAGATGTTCCCGCCGGGGATGAGGAGCGCAAAGAACGTCGCGAGCGGACGCCGCCACGCCTGCACCGCGGCATTCGTGACGCCGACGGTATGAATCATGCTCCACACCCCGTGGTAGAGGTGCATGCCGAGTGCGAGGTTGGCGACGATGTACAGCAGCGCGACCGGCGGGCGGGCGAGGCTGCTCGTCAGGTTGGCGTAGACCTCGCCGTGCTCGAAGCTCGCGGCACTCGCACCCGGCACCCCGAAGGTCAGGTCGGCCAGGTGGAAGAGCAGGAACAGCACCACGACCAGACCGCCCCAGCGCATCGACTTCGCGGCCATGGACGTGAACGTGGTCTGGCGCTTCTGCTCGTAGGCTGCAGGCCGGGCCGCCCGGCTGAGCTGAATCAGCGCAATCGCGGACCAGATGTGCGCGCCAATGGCAGCGAGCATCACGATCCGCGCGGGCCAGATCCACTCGGCGTTCTGAATCCAGTGCCCGTACTCGTTGAGCACCTCTGGACCGAGGAAGACCTGGAGGTTGCCGATCATGTGGATGGTGAGCCACCCCACCATGATCGCACCGGAGACCGCCATGACGACCTTCTTGAAGATCGTCGAGCCGACCACCATCTGGACGGTACTCGTCGCTGTAGACACTGCCACCTCCGCAGGGGCCACTCCTAATCCCATTCACACCAGCCTGGATCGTGAAATCTAGGCCACGCACTCATCCTGGACGAAACCAAAGGTTATACCATTACTTAGCAGCCACACGAGCAGCACGACGCGCTCGCCAAGCCATGATCTCAGCTCATCAGTCGACAAGGCGCATGCGCCGCTCGTCGAACGCGCGCCGCACAAGACCCCTCCCCCGTTGGTCCACGAGGTGCCGGGCCAGCGCATCTTCGGCGTTCGCCGTCCCCTGCCATCAAGATACCGATTTCACTGGACATCACACGTGACGTCTACGCCCCCTGTTGGGCATAGTTCATCCTGCCGAGCCTCGGGGCGCGGGAGCCTCACACACCTTGGAGACACACATGCGCGGTCCAACGCCTCGTCTGCTGATGTCCATCGGCCTCTTCGGCCTGATGGGCTGCATCGAACAGGAGGTCGGGCTGACCTCGACCGCCGAGGACGAGCCCGTTCCCGTCCCAAAGATGGTGGTCGAGCCCCCCGAGATCAACTTCGGCGCCCTGAACGAGGGTGAGGAAGCGGTCGACTTCTTCGTGATCCGCAACACGGGCCAGGCACCCCTCGAGATCTTCGAGGTCGGCATGGAGGGCCCCACGTCCTTCACGATGCTCTCGTCCTACGAGCTGCCGCTCGAGCTCGAGATCGGCGGTCAGCTCCGGTACGAGGTGGCCTATACGCCCGAGTCCACCAACGAGACGGCGCTCGTCACCGTCGTCGGCTCCGACCCCGAGCTGGAGGA
>PKDJ01000251.1 GCA_002862545.1 Pseudomonadota bacterium | reverse complement strand
TCTTCTACAAGTACGTGGTCCAGCACTTCAGCAAGGACCATTCGGTCCTGGTCTGGGACTACCGGGGGCACGGGCGCTCCGAGCGACCGTCCCATCCGCCCACGGCCGACCTCAGCATCGAGCGCAATGCCCGAGACCTCTCCTGTGTCTTGGACGCGGCCGGCCTCGATGCTCCGACGCTGCTCGGCCACAGCATGGGCTGCCAGGTCATCCTGGAGTTCACTCGGTGCTATCCGGACCGTCCGCGCGGCCTCGTGCCCATGTTCGGCACCTATGCTCGCCCACTCGATACCTTTCTCGACTGGCAGCACTCTCGCACGGCCTTCGAGCTGCTGCGACGCATTGCAGATGCCGGCGGAAAGATTGGTACGCGAATGCTGAAGCCGATCTATGCCAATCCCTTCACGGGAGAGCTTGGCCGGGTCGCGGGAGTCATCGACCGGTTCTACGCAGATCGGGTCGACATCGCGAAGTACCTGGAGCACCTCGAGCACATGGACGCCCAGGTGTTCATGCGAATGGTCCACCTGATGGCAGACCACGACATGACTGAGTTCCTGCCGCAGATTCGCGTTCCAACCCTCGTGATTGCGGGTGAGCGCGACATCTTCACGCCACTCCACCGCTCCCACGCGATGGCCGAGAACATTCCTGGAGCCGAGCTGCTCGTCCTTGCCGAGGCGAGCCACGCTGCCATCGTCGAAGATCCGGAGACCATCAACCTTCGAATCGAGCGCTTCCTGCGGGAGCGGGTCTACTCCGCGAGCTGACGGGCAGCGACCTCGCCAAGCGCAGCCGTCCAGCGAGGCAAGGTCTGTTGCTCCAGCTCTCGCCAGAGTGCGGCCGGAATGGTCACGGGCGCAGCAACTGTGAGCCGCCAGTCCACTCGAGTGGTGCCGCCACCGCCATCCTCAACCGTGGCGGTTCCGTGAATGTCGGACAAGTCGCCCTCGACCATCGAGAAGGTGACCCCTCCGTCGCACTCGGAGATCTGCAGGTGGAGCCTCACTGGCACAGGCCCTTGGAGCACGCACCTCACCTCACCTGGGACGGGAACCCCGTGCTCCAGCATCCCAGGCACCCAGGACGGCCAGCCGGCGATATCTCGCATCACGCGCAGCACGTCAGCCGGCGAGGCCTCCGCGACGCAGCTGCACCGCACGACGTTCATCGCCTACGCCTACGCCTACGCCTGCGCTTCGCACTCGGCGATGCCTCGGGCAGCGGACAGGCCGGCCCATCAGGCCACACCTTCGACCAACACTCGCGCGCCAGTGCGACGATCCGTTGGTTCGCTGGCCTGCGTAGACCGGGATCTTCTCGCAGGACTCGATGAGCAGCATCTCGCGCCTCGAGAAGAATGCGCCGGTCGCTCTTGGCATCGAGCCAGCGCCAATCGCCCGTGGGAAATGCGTCGTCCACCGTCAGCGTCGTCACACCAGACAAGTCGATCTCGGAGTCGGCGACCCCGGTTCCCGACGACTCCTTGAACAACGCCGTGAGCTCATCGGCAGCCTGCGAGCTCGCCTGCGCCCCAAGCACAAGGTGTGCATGCGCAGCACCCTGCCCCCTCACGAAGGCGCAGACTCTCTTGAGGCGTCCTCGTGACATACGCTCCGCTTGCTCGACAATGACTGTAGATGCTCCGGGCACCGGCGGCGCATCCTCGACATGGGTTGTAGCGACCAGGACATCGATCCGTCGATGGACGAAGTCCCACCACGTACCCAGACGCTCTTCCCGACTGGCGCTGCCGTGGAAGATGCCGACCCGCGCGCCGGGGAAGGCGTCCGAGGAGAGGGCTCTCATTACCCGTACGGTCTCGGACGGGTCGAGAGCGTCTGTGCCGCGAGCCATTGGAAAGACTACGAGTGCCTGCTCTCCTGCAGCGACGCGCGCGGCCGCAGCCGCATAGGCTGCACGGCGCTCCTCATCGCCGTAGACATCGACCTGGGCCCGGATGGGGGGAGAACTCACGACGGTCAAGTCATGGTCCGGGTAGGCCGTCAGCGCGATGGGAACACCCACCGGTGTCGACGTGACGATGAGTGCGTCTGGCCTTGGCGTCCGCAGCTGTCGAATGAGCTGCGATGCGTAGCCCCAGTTGTCACGCTCCGTGGCAATCACGAGCCCCAGACGCCGGAAGTCGAGCCTCGCCTCAAGCAGCTCGAGCGTACCTACGACAACCTGGATCTCACCACGCTTGATCGCATCGGCGACTGCGCTCGAGGGGGTGTCGACTAGCTGCGCTACGACCCCGGCGTCCCGAAGAGTCTGCTCCGCAAACAGGTATCGCTGCTCGGCAGAGGCTTGGTCAGGGCAGAGGAGCATCACCTGGTGCCGACTCTCCGCAACCATGGCGGCCGCCATCAGCGCCACTCGGCCCTTGCCGGAGCCGACATCGCCGCTGAGGACTCGGAGCATCGGCTGAGGGCGCCGTAGGTCTCGCTTGATGTCCTCAAAGGCTTCTTGCTGTCGATCGTCGAGCGCTGCTTGGCCCCATGTGCCTAGCCGACTCGCGCTGGAGTGAAGCACGGCGTGCCGAAGCCCCCGCTCCCTCGCGCCCCGAAAGCGCTCCCAGGAGAGGCCGAGCTGGGCCAGGAGAGTCTCATCGAAGGCCAGTCGTTCGCGAGCCGGCTCGAACGTGCCGCTCGTCTGTCCATGGATGGTAGACAGCGCGCTCGAGAGGGCCGGCAGCCTCGCCGGAGCCAAGCCATTGAGGGCGTCACCAATCAGCCTCCAGTTGGGCGCCAGCGCTCGTAGGGCCGCCCTGACGAGGTGATCGGAGTCACCCAGCCCGTACTGAACCAGTACGGGTGCTGCCTTCGGCGCGAGGAGCTCTGCCTGCCGCAGGATGACAGGCCTCCCCTCCTCTGCGTGTGGACGCCCGACGACGATCAGCCGACTCCCGGGCGCCACGGTGTCGCGCTCAGCGCCAGACCGGAACTCGACGAGCACACTGCCCTTGCCGTTGAGCCGCAGCTGGTGACGGCGGGCCCCGTCGCCCTCCAGAACTGTGGTCGCGAGCCCGGCGCGACCGCTCACCGCAACCAGCTCCCCCTCGAGCTTGGCCCCGGCGTGACGCACCGGCTCGAGGCTGATGGAGCCGGTGGGGCGCAGGCGCAACAGGTCGCCAGGGGTACAGATGTCATGCGCGAACAGAGCATCAGCGATGTAGGCCGCCACCCCCGCCTCGACGAGGGGTGTGTCCATTCGCCCGCTCCAGCCGGCGGAGCTCCATGAGCCAGAGCGTTGCTTTGACCCGCCCCCTGGTTCGTCTGGGACCAGCATCTCTCGCCACGCTGGCTTGGGGACCACCTTCTGCGGCATCCGCCTTGCTGGCAGGCCCAACAGTTGGTCGAGCGTGACGAGCTCTTGCCAAGCGGCCGCGAAGCGTGACCGTCTCTCCGAGAAGCACTCGGCGTCGAGAGCGGCGACTCTCTCACCGAGTAGGTCAATCCGCTCTCGGATGGCCTCTGGGACGTCCAAGCGCTTCGCCTCAGCGATCCAGCGAGCGCTGTTGAGGTGCGCAAACTTGGCCGACCCCACACGTGCATCCGGATCCTCTTGGACCCAGGCGAGCACACGACGGACAGGCGCGAGGGCGCGATCCAGTCCGACCACCGACCAGACGCGTGGTTGGTCTGTCATTCGTATCGGACCTCGACGATCTCCCAGGCTTGCTTGCCGCCTGGAGCGGGAACGGCGACTTCGTCCCCCTCGTTACGCCCGATCAAAGCGCGGCCTAGTGGCGACTTGAAGCTGATCGTGCCTTCTTCGACGCTCGCCTCGGACTCTCCGACGATGCGCCACGTTCGCTCCTCGCCGCTGTCCACGTTCTCGATCTGCACGGTCGTGCCGAACACCACCCGCTCGGACGGCTCGAGCTTGGCAACATCGATGATCTCAGCAGCCGCCACCTGCCCCTCGAGCTCGCGGATGCGCCCCTCACAGAGAGCCTGCCGCTCCTTTGCGTCCTCGTACTCGGAGTTCTCGCTGATATCTCCGTGCGCACGCGCCTCTTCGATGTCTCGGACGATGCCGGGACGGACAACCTCCTTCTGACGACGCAGCTCCTTGGTGAGCGCAGCGTAGCCTTCAGGGGTCACCGGGAAGCGGGTCATTCGCGTACTCCGAGTCGACGAGTCAGTGCGTGCGACCCCACTCTAGCGCAAGTCGACGCGACCTTTGTGTCTATCGGAGTCGCCCTTCGGCGTCGAGTGCCACATGGCTCTCGAAGTCCAGCGGAATGGCCCATTCTGTGGCCGGCACCACCACCGTGACCGCCCACCTGCATCGGATGGTGCGAGCCTCCCCGTCATCGAAGAACTCACAGGCATCGTCCGGCACGTGAGGCCCGACACCTGCGTCGTCCATCTCGAAGCGCAGCTGCTCTTCAGCGGCACCTCGGTCTGCCGCTGCCCAGGTGAGCGCTGCGACGCGGACCGCACCGTCCAGGGCGCGGTCATCCAGGAAGTACGGACCGATACGCCAGATCGCCAACGAGGCCGTGCTGCCGACCAGCACCGCGGCCGTCGCGGCTGCCCCTGCCCAGGCTGCAATCCACCTCGAGCCGGCCACCGTCAGTCGTCCCCCACCTTGAGGACAGCGAGGAAGGCCTCCTGGGGCACCTCCACTGAGCCCAGGGCCTTCATGCGCTTCTTGCCCTTCTTCTGCTTCTCGAGGAGCTTTC
>PKDJ01000257.1 GCA_002862545.1 Pseudomonadota bacterium | reverse complement strand
ATGACCCTGGCGGTCATCGGCTTCCTCACGTCAAACACCGAGCTCCTGGTCGGCGTGCTGTTCCTGATGGGTACCCAGTCGGCGTTCTTCGGCCCGGTCAAGTACGGCATCCTGCCTCAGCTCCTCGACCGAGACTCGCTGACCGGCGGCAATGCCCTCGTCGAGCTCGCGACCTACCTCGCGATCCTCGCCGGCACCCTCGCCGGCGGGCTGCTGGTGACGTGGGAGTCGGACGGACGTCCCGTCGGCGTGTGGCTCGTCTGTGTGGGCGTCATCTTGTTTGCGGCGGTGGGATGGTGGTGCTCCACCAAGGTCGTCGCAGCCCCCGCGACCGATCCCGACCTCAAGGTGCAGTGGAACCCGGTCACGCCCACCTGGGAGATCCTAAAGATCTCCTGGAACCATCGTCCGATCTTTAGGGCCATCCTTGGCATCACCTGGTTCTGGTCATTTGGGACCGCGTTTCTCGCGCTCTTCCCCAGCTATGCCAAGGATGTCCTCGGCGGCGGCGAGTCCGTGGCCACCTTGTTCCTGGCGGCCTTTTCCTGCGGGATCGCGCTGGGATCCGTTCTCTGTGAGCGGCTGTCCCGCCACCGCCTCGAGCTCGGGCTGGTGCCCATCGGAGCCGCCGGACTCTCCCTGTTCTGCGGCATCCTCTGGATGATCGGAACCTCGTGGGAGGTCGGGCCAGGTGAGCTGATGCATGTCGGAAGCTCCCTCTCCCGGCCGCTCGGCCTGGCGATCTTCGCCACCCTCGTCGCCATTGCCACGTTCGGTGGCTTGTTCATCGTACCGCTCTACACCTTCATTCAGCTGCGAAGCCCCGGGTCCGAGACCTCCCGCGTCATTGCGGGCAACAACATCCTCAATGCGTTCTTCATGGTGGCCATGAGCCTCGCTCACAGGGGACACCCTCGAGGGGCACATCCGCATCGACCTCAGCCTGCAGCAAGACTTCAGGCCCTTCGTGCCTCTCGTTGGCTCTCTGGCGTGGCTTGCCACAGAGCCTGTCGCACTGCCGCTGGGTGTGCGGACCCTGTCCACCAACCGTCACGTGTCGACCTGCGGCATCCGCAGCCGTCCCACCGAGTTTCTTGAGCCAGGGGCAGGCGTGAACCTGCCCATCGACGGGCTCGGCATGGGCCCCGAGCCTGTGATCTCCGTGAAGCTCTTCGATGCGAAGCGGCCCGCGGTCGAGCTCTAGTCCAGCCATCTCGCCACGCGCCGCGCCCTCGCGGCGCTTCGAGACACCCTCCCAGAGCCTTGGTCGACCTGGAAGATGGCTATGCGGAGGGCTCCGCGAGAATGCAGGATGGCGCCGATGCACCGGCGGGTCGGCGTATGCGACCTGTTGTCCGCCATCGTCCTGATGACGCGCTCACGCCTCACCGCTCCAAGCCCCACTATCTCTGGGTCGCCCTGACCGACCCATCGTCCAACCGGCCGCGACGGTCTCGTCGACGGCACGGGGCAGTGTTGGGGCCGAGCACTCGCTCTGAGTGCTCGAGAACCCACTCGGTATGGCTATTCCGAGTCTTGCTGTAGGTGGAGAATGCCCGAGATCAGCAGTCCACCCATGATGACAACGGGCAGCCCGACCATGAACACCACGCCCATGTCGTCGAGGTAGCCTTCCTTGGTGAGGTTCGCGTAGGTATTGACAGAGGCCACGAGGCCCATCCCAATCGCCGTGACGATGGTCAGCTTGGCTCGCGTGACGCCACGAGCGAGAAAGGCGATGCCCAACAGCATGGGCGTGTAGCCGATGCCGAGCGCTCCGATCTGAAACTCGTAGAACAGCGCGTGATCCGGCACGTTGCCTTCGCCCCAAGCCATCTCAGCGGCCATCCCGGTCACGAGGAGCTGGGGGACGAGAAACATCACGGTGTGCAAGATGGCGAAGCCAGTGAGCCACACCACGGGGTTGAAGATCTTCTTGAGCATCTACAGGTCTCCAGATGTTGGGGGGAGTGGAAAAACCTGGCAACGGCTAGCACGATGGCTGCCTCGTAGTTCGGCGTGAGCAGCCAACTTCTAGTCACATACAGGGAACTTGCGCCTTGAGGCTGGTGCTCGGCACGTGCCGCCTGTCCTCCGCGGCGGCGACGGCCCCTGGAGCGTCGTCTCATCCGGGCGCGAGGGCGGCGTCGAAGGCCGCCTCGAGGCGTCTGTCCTTGCCGCCGCGGTAGCCCTGGATGTGCTCGAGGACCGTGCCCTCCGTGTCGATCACGAAGAGCGCAGGGATGCCAGTGAGCTGGAGGGCGTCCCAGCCCTGCCCTCCGATCCACCCGAGGTCGTGGGTCATCTCTCCGGCGCCTCGGAAGAAGGCGACTGCGGACGACTTCTTGTCGTCCACCGACAGACCGACGACCCGCACGTCCTGCTCGGCGTAGGTACTCGCGACCTCCTGAAGGCGGGGAATGCCGGAGACACAGGGACCGCACCACGAGGCCCAGACGTCCACCACGAGCAGACCGTCGAGGTCAGTCAAGTCGATGGCTCCGCCCTTGAGCCCATCGACCACGTCGGGCGGGAGGGGCTGACCAACCAGGGGGATACGCTGGCCGCTCTACGACGGCGAGATGTACATCGCGCTGAGCGTCGGCAAGCGGTCTCGCGACCTCCACTTCTGGCACTGGAAGGACGACCGACTGTGGGAGGTGCAGTCAGACTCCGCACCCGAGGCGCCGAAGCGAGGTCCGGTCACCGTTCTCGGGGTGGACACCCCACCCGCGGCGATGACGGCCCGCGCCGAGCGCCTCGGCTACCCCGACCCCACTCTGCACGAGCTCAAGCCGGGCGCCCTCCGGGAGCGGCTCTACGAAGACCCCTTCGTCTGCTTGCTCACCCCCGACGACGCGGCGCGGCAGCAACTCGCAGAGCTCGCACCCGACGAGGGCGACCTGTTCGTCACGCTGACCGCCGGTCGTGATGGCTTCGGATGGCTCTGGGACGGCGAGCGTCTCCGCAGCGTGAGCGAGCCCCGCGGGGGCTGGTAGCCCTCGGGTACCTCGCACATCCGTCGGGCAAGCACGCATCTGCCGCTACGCGGGATAGCTGGCCTCCACGTGCTCCCCGCTCACACCGGACCTGACCGATGACTGCCTGGTTCTTGGCCGCACTGCTGGCCTGCGGAAGCTCCACCCCGGAGCCCGCGAGTGACGCACCCGCCGCAAGCGCGCCAGCCGAGGCCGCGCCGCCGGCGGCAGCGAAGAAGAAGAGGAAGGGCAAGCGGAAGGCAAAGGGCAAGCAGACGACAGAAGAGACAGCCAGCGACGCCATCACGCAGGACAACTGGAAGAGCCATCCCGAGATCAAGAAGATCCGAGAGCGCGTCAACCAGATCAACGAGCTGGAGAACCATGGCGAGCTGTGGCACGCCATGGGGTACAGCTTCGCCAAGGGCTGCGGAGACAAGGGCATCACCAAGGTGGAGATGGTGACGGCCTTCCTCGATGACTCGAGCGGGGGACAGACCGAGGCTTCCCGCTTCGTCACCGTGGAGAGCCAAGGCGACATCGGCCGGGAGACGACCGCGTACTACGCCGAGAGCGGCTCCCCCCTCTTCGCCGCATCGGTCTACACCCACGCCAGCGCCGAGTCGGTCATGGTGTCACGGGTGTACTACAAGGAGGGCAAGGTGCTCTTCACGCCCGATGTCGAGCAGACGAGTGAGAACAGCGGGCCCAAGGACGACGCCGTCCTCGCGAGCCTGGTGCAGCCAGCGGTCGCCGACGCCCAGAGTGCCTTCTTCGCGCTGCGTAACGAGTGCATGGCGCTCGAGTAGTCACACTGGGGCGTGCAGCCCTCACCCCAAGGAAGACGACGGCAGCGCCGAGCGACCTCGCTCGGTCCCTCCCCGATGGCCTTACTCTGCCAATCCTCCGCTATCCGCCTCCGTCCCGCGCTGTGGTGAGGTGAGGTGAGGTGAGGAAGCAGGGGCGGGGGGAAGCAGGTGGTTCTTGACAGGTCCACTACCTCTATCTACCGTTGCCGAAACGCGCCTTGCAGCCACTGAATACGACACTCGAGCCCGAGAGAAGCCATGCTTACGTCGATGCTGCTCGCCCTGTCCAGCGCCCACGCGACGCCGGCCTTCCCCTTCACCCTCGAGGGCCTGCTCTGCGACGAGTATTGGGGGGCAGAGTACGAGTTCAGCCTGACCTTCGACGAGACAGGGTGTGTCGACTGCGAGGGCTACGACGGCACCGGTAGCGTGGCGCCCTCGGACTTCTTTCCATCAGGACGTGACATCAACGAGTGGAGCTACAACCCCCGCACTCGTCGCCTCACCGCCTACATCGACTTCGACTGGACCCTCGAGGGCCGGTGGTACCCGCGAGAGCAGTGCCTGGCCATGGCGACGCTGACCTGCGATCCCTACTACTGCATACCCAACCAGGTCGTAGCCTGTGTAGGGCCGCTACCCGATCCGCTACCGGCCGCGCTCAGGTCAGCGTCGACCTGCTGGTAGGGCTTGCACGTCAGCACCCTGGTCGCGACGTAGCTCGAGGCCGGACAGCAACGGAGGCATGAACGCACGAGGGGCCGTCATGGGGGCGAGCCCACCGACAGCCCTCGAGTTCGAGACACAACGCCGTCGTCGGCCTGGAGGCATTAGGTAGCCCCAGACCCCGACCGAGGCGTTCATGCTCGCTCCTCTGCTCCTCACCACCCTGGCCTGGGCCGGCTCCGTGCTCGAGCCCCAGCG
>PKDJ01000074.1 GCA_002862545.1 Pseudomonadota bacterium | reverse complement strand
ACATCTGGCGCACCATCATGTACCGAAGCTCGTCGTGGAAGGCGTGCGCGTCGTCTTCGGAGTCGAAGATGCCGTCCTTCCAGCCCCAGTACGTCCAGCAGCCGACCAGGCGGTCGACGACCTGGCGCACGTCGCTCTCGGAGCCGAGCTCCTCGGTGGCGGGGGCGCGGCGGCAGAGCCACTTCGGGACGCCCTTCTCCGAGACCTGCTTCGTCGATGACGGGACGCCGGCCTTCCGGAAGTACTTCTGGGTCAGAATGTCGGTCGCGACCTGACTCCAGCTGTCGGGAACCCGAACGTCGTCTGCGGCAAAGACCACCGTTCCGTCCGGGTTTCGGATCTCGGAGCGGCGTGAGACGAAGTTGAGCCCGGCGTACGGATCGGGATCTGCGGACGTGAAGCGGCGTGCGAAGCGCATGGTTCTAGACCTCGGCGGCGGTCAGTTCTTGTTGGGGGGGTGAGGTTCGGTACGAGCGCGCGTCGACGAGCCTGCTCGGTAGAGCAGAGCCTTTGTCTTCCGTTGCCCAGGAGCCTTCGATGCAGTGCCGCGGGGAGCGGCGACTCCACCTGGTGGGGTGGCGGCCTGAGGGTTGGGGGATGTCGAAGCGGTCACCACAATATCTAGTGGGCCAAGAAGACCACAACCCCAAGATGTTGTGCCCCACCTGGGGACAGCTGCCCCACTCTTTCCACAGTGGGGGGATCGTCGCGAGTGTGCACGTGCCGGGGATGGGCCGAGCTGGCGCCCGAAGGCAGCCCACTTTTCCCACAAGCGCTGATGGAGTTCTCCACAGCCCCTGCTAGGGCCCCTTTTGCCCATTAGCCGTGCTTTAAAGCAATCTACCCGCCAGGATCGCCTCCAAGGCGTACAGGTTCCTGTGGATTCGCCTGCCCACCATAGTGTGAGATATCTCACGTTTCTGGTCCCGCGCGCTCGATTGTGAACACATGTTCAGTAATCGACTGTCTTCAGCGACGTCAACCCCTGATTTTGGTGAAGTCACTGAAGCGCTAGCGGGTCAGCGCAGTGCGCGAACCGCGTCATCCAGCTGCCGCCCCAGGCGCTCCAGCTCGCGGCGCAGCCGCTGGCGCTCCTCGTCGGCATTTCCCCGAACAGGCCGTTCGAGGCCATAGACGAGCATATCGAGCTCACGGACGAGGTCTTCCAGCTCGCGCAGCGTGTGAGGCGACACTCCCATCATCCACTCTCAGCGGTGCGGTGCTGGCCCAGCGACTGCTGGAGCTCCGCGAGGTCTGCATCGGCCGGAAACCGCTCACGGACCTCGGCCAGCCGGGTCTCAGCGGCCGCATAGGCCCCGTTGTCGATCAGTGTCTGGATCGCGGCGGCGGCCTCGATCGGGTGCCCCCAGCGCTTCTCGGGCTTCTCGGGCTTCGGTGGCGCCTCGCAGCGCTCGACGAAGTCCTCGCTGTGGGGCAGGCTCCGGAGGCGCTCGAGGGCATCGCCGGACAGCGCGAAGTGCTCTCGGCGCCGTGCTTCCTTGACGATCAGCTCGAGCAGGTGCTTGTCCCTACCCGCTCGCGCCAAGATGTCACGGTGCAGCTCCTCGCGACGCCCTAGGTCGGCGCGGACCATCCGGCGGATGTCGCCACGGATGCGCTTCCCCTTCCCCGACCGCACCCACGCCGGCAGCGCCATGAGCACGATCGTGCCCACGATCAGCCCGACTGCCCAAGGAGGCAGCAGGTTTGCCATCAGCTGGACGATGTCGCCCACCCCGCGGAGCACGTGGACCTCCCGCGCCCTCCTTTGCACACGACTCGCACGACGGCAACTGGCGGCGACGTCGTCCTCGGGTCATGGAGGCTGCCATGGAGGCCTCGTGGACATCGCGATCACCAATGTTCAGCTGGATCTCGGATGCGGACGCCGCGGCACCGACATGGGACCGTCTGCGATGCACGTCGCCGGGCTCGTTCCCGGCCTGACGCGTATTGGCCATCGCATCCACAGCGTCGAGGACGTGGAGGCGCGCTCCGCCGAGTCCATCAGCGTGGGCGATCCCTCCGCGCGCTACCTCGACGCCATCTTGAGTGTGTGCAGCCGCCTGACCGACCGGGTTGCCGCCAACCTCGCAGACGGCCACCTGCCCCTCGTGCTCGGGGGCGATCATGCACAGGCTATCGGTACGATCAGTGGTCTGGCTCGCCACCACAAGGCGCGGGGCGAGCGGGTCGGTGTGATCTGGGTCGACGCCCACACCGACATGAACACGCCCGATAGCTCCCCGTCCGGCAACATCCACGGGATGCCCCTGGCCGCCCTGCTCGGCTACGGCCCCTCCTCCCTGACCGGTCTCTCGGGGTCGACCCCCGCCCTGCGCCCCGAGGACGTCGCCATCATCGGGGCCCGCGACGTCGACAGCACCGAGATCCCCCTGGTCAAGGAGACCGGCGTGCGGGTCTACACGATGTCCGAGCTCGACTCCCGCGGCACCGCCGTGTGCGTCCGCGAGGCCCTGGAGCGGGTGCTGGACGGCACTGCCGGCGTGCACCTGTCCTTCGACCTCGATGGCGTCGACCCCAAGGAAGCCCCCGGTGTGGGCACCCCCGTGCCCGGCGGCCTCACGCTGCGGGAGTCGCATCTGATCTGTGAGTCCATCGCCCGGAGCCAGAAGCTCCTCGGCATGGAGATGGTCGAGCTCAACCCCACCCTCGACGTGCGCAACACCACCGGCGAGCTGGCCGTCTGGCTGATCATGAGCGCGATGGGCAAGACGATTCTCTAGGCCCTCACCGGTGCCAGATCGGACCGGCATCCGAGGCCGGCGCAGGCAGCGTCGACGGCCCGAGAACCTCCCGGACGTAGCTCGGCGCGCCCTTGTCCTGTGACCAGTGCCGCGGATAGCCCAGGCTGATCTCCTCGAAGCGCACGCCGTCGCGCCAGTCGGTGGCCCGCATGTGCAGGTGCCCCGAGACGACCACCTCAGCACCGAAGCGGGTGTGCCAGTCCTCGGTGAGCCGCGTGCCACACCAGGGACTGAAGCGGGGAATGCGGAACAGGCGGACCAGATCGCGGCGCAGGGGCCAGTGGTTGATCAGGACTGTTCGCGCACCCGCGGGAAGCTCCTCGCTCAGGCGCCGCTTGGTGACCGCGACCCGGTGGGCACACCACGACTGGCGGCTGGCAAAGGGATGTGGCTCGAGCAGGCGCTCGTCGGCGCAGACGATGCCGTCCTCCCGTGCCCAGGCGATAGCCTGCTCGGGCGTGTGCCCGTCGGGGGAGAAGGTGTAGTCGTAGAGCAGGAACAGCGGGCAGATCCACCGCTCAGGACCCGGTCCCGGCCACCGCACGTAGGGGTCCTCCGGCGTGAGGACGCCGCGCTCGCGGCACAGATCCACCAAGTGCCGGTACTTGGTGGCCCCGCGACGCCCCGCCTCCCGGTCCGAGCGGGTCGTCCACAGCTCGTGGTTGCCCGGGACCCACACCAGCCTCGCAAAGCGCGGGCCCAGCGTGTCGAGGACCCAGACCAGGGCCTCCGCCGACTCGCAGAGATCACCACCGAGGATCAACCAGTCCTCCGGTGAGCCAGGGAGCGCCTCGATGGCGTCGCGGTTGGTGGCGTGGCCGACGTGGAGGTCCGACAAGCCGAGCAGGCGCATCAGGCGACCACGACGGAGAGCGCGAAGCCCACCTGGGAGCCGAAGTACAGCGGCAGTCCGATCGCCCGGTTCTGCGGACCCGACGACACGAAGCGGTCCCGGGCGACGCAGAGGTCCGAGAGGAAGAATCCGATCGCAGACACCAGCAGGCCCACCCGCCCCGGCGTGGGATCGGCCACGGCGGCTCCGACGGCGAAGGCGACCATCAGGGAGATCACCGTGATGTAGGCCTGGACCGGCCGACCCAGCGGACCGACGGTGGGTGCGAGCCAGCGCCAGACGAGCAGCGCGACCCCAGCCAGCGGCACCGCAGCCACCGCCACCGCCCCGAGCGACAGCCCGAGCATCCCGAAGCCTACAGCATAGGCGATATGCGCCAGCAAGAACGCCACGAGTCCGCCGAGGAACCAGCGCTTCTCGCGAGACAGCAGGCACAGATCGCCGACCATCGACAGGCACAGCCCGGCGACCACGGCCACCCCGACAGCTCCCTGGGCAAGCGCACCGCCGACCACGGCGAGCGCGACGAAGCTCGACGCGGCGATGGTCTTCGTCACCGCCTTCGCCAGCGCGTGCTCGGCGAACTCCGCGCCGACCAGCGCGAGCGTCGAGACGGCGCAGACGCCGACGAGCCCCTGCTCTACCATCGGCGCCGCCTCGCGAGCACCACGAGGCCCGCCAGCCAGGCCAGCCCCATGCCGCCCTCGGTGCTGGAGCAACCGCTGCAGGAGAGCCACGAGTCGCAGGGCGGCCCGCTGCGCACCTTCCAGGGGCCGACGTCCTGCCAGGTGAGCCAGTAGGGGTCGTCGCGCACCCAGGGGGTGGTGTCGCTGACCTTGAGCATCAGCTCGCCGTTGGCGCCCGAGCACCGCAGATCGAAGCGCGGGGTGTCCTCGGCGTGCAGCTCGCCGTCGACGTACCAGTCGTACTGCAGGCCATGGGTCGGCTCGTTCGCGTCGATCTCGAACACGACGGATGGGCCGCTCGCCTTGGCCACCACGGTCTCGCCGGGAGCCGGGGTGATGCTGTTGACGAGGCCGGGAAGCCTGGCGTAGATCGCGAAGATCGCCTCCTGCCGACACACGGGACAGTAGCCGTCCTGCAGCGTGTTCATCATGCAGGACCACTCGGTGGGCCGGTAGTAGTTGCTGAAGGAGCAGACCGG
>PKDJ01000021.1 GCA_002862545.1 Pseudomonadota bacterium | reverse complement strand
CTCTCTATATATATATATATGTATATATATTCTCTCCCGCCCCTTATCTTGCCCTCGCGCGGACGCTTCGTGCCCTAGGCACTCAACGCGGTGCAGCTGCGAGAGCAAGGGGAGGGACTCCCTGGGCTCGCTCGTCAGATCCGGGTCTCGACGGCGCTCGAAGCAGCCGGTCACGAACGGGTCGCTCTCCGACGCATCATCGCCGAAGTTGGCCTGGCAGTGGGCATTCGTCGTCAAGACCGCCGACCGGTCGGTGCCGTAGAAGTGGGTGTCGGAGTAGGCACGCCGCCGAGGTGTGCTGCGAAGCTCGCCGCGGATGCTCGGCGACAGGTCGTGGCCTGGCAGCTCCTCCGAGGGGAGTCCGAGCAGCCCGAGGAGGGTGGGGGCGAGGTCGACGTGCGAGGCGAGGCCGGGGACGCGTCGTCCGGAGGGCACGCTGGGGCCGCGCACAATCCAGGGCACGCTGGTGACGGACCGAGCGAGGTGGAAGCCGTGTCCCTTCCCGTGATGGGCGGGCCAGCTCAGCGCCTCTCCATGGTCGGCGACAAAGACGAACAGAGTGTCTTCTGGGGTGAGCCCCCGTGTCGCGAGGCCCGCCGCGAGGTGGGCGAGAGCAGCGTCCAGTCGCTTCAAGGTGGCGCGGTACTCCACCACCCGAGGCGGCACGCTGGCGTCGGCGACGGCCGCACGCTCGGCCGGGGTGGTCTGCCTCGGTGTGTGGGCGTCGACCAGGGCGAGCTGTAGGTAGACGGGCCGTTGTCCACGCTCGGCCGCATCCAGCTCGGCCAGCACGGAGTCGACGAGCTCGACGCCGCGTGGATGCACATCTCGGATCCGGCCCGATGTGGGGACGTAGTGCGCGAAGCCTTGGTCCATGCCGTAGATCGGGTCGAGGTTCGGATTGTGCGTGCCGCCGATGGTCAGGTAGCCCGCTGCACCGAGTCGCTCGGCGAGGGTGGTGACCGACTCGGGGAGGATGCGCTCGTTTCGACTGGGGCCGGGCTCGACCATGTTGAGCCCGAGTGCGTGGTGCCCGGTGAGCAGCGCGATGGCCGAGGGCTTGGTCCATGGAGCGGCGGCGATGGCGTCGCTGAAGAGAGTGCCGCTCGATGCCAGCTCGGCGAGGAAGGGCGTCGTACCCGGCGCCCCGCCGTAGGGCTCCGTCTGGTCGCGGCGGACCGTGCAGCCGAGCACCAGCACGACGTTGGGGCGTGTGGTCTCCGTGTCGAGCAACGCCGGCTCTGGCGCTGCCTCGAGCGCCTCTGCGGTGTGCTCGGAGGTCGGTGCGCTGGGCTCGGAGGTCGGTGCGCGCGTCAGCCAGAGCGCGGCCAGCGTCGCGAGCGCTGTGGCTCCGACGAGGGCAGCGAGCCAGCGCGGCTCAGGCATCGAGCTCGACCTGGAACAGGTAGTGCTTGAGGTAGCGTGTCTCGGGGACCCCGAGGCGCACGGGGTGATCTGGTGCGGCCGTGGACTTGCGAATCAGTCGGAGGCGACGGTGTGCCGCGCGGGCAGCCTTGCGGATGGCCTCCTCGAAGCGCTCATCCTCCACGTGGAAGCTGCAGGTGCTGGTCGCGAACAGGCCGCCTTGCTCGACGAGCCCCAGCCCGAGCGTGTTGATGTCCTCGTACCCACGCAGCGCGCTGCCCGCCGTCTTCCGGGTCTTGGCGAAGGCCGGCGGGTCGAGGTTCACCGCCCCGAAGCGCTCCTGTGCGCTGGTGAGCTCGATGAGGAACTTGCGACCCTCAGCCTGAACCACGGCGGAGCGCTCTTCGAAGCCGTTGCGCTCCAGGTTGTCGACGCACAGCTCGCACGCGGCGGCCGACTTGTCGACGACGAGCGCCTCGGTAGCGCCGCAGGCGAGTGCCTGCAGGGCCCAGCCGGCCGAGTGGGCGTACACGTCGAGCACACGCAGCCCGGTCGCGAGGCGGCCGAAGTGGGCCCGATTGTCGGCCTGGTCGTAGAAGTGTCCCGTCTTCTGGCCCGACATCAGGTCGACCCGAAAGGTGACGCCATGCTCCTGGATGTCGACCGTGTCGGGAACATCGCCGAACCACGCACCCCGCTCGTCCTCGAGGCCCTCGAGCTGCCGCGCACGGCCCTCGGACCGCAGGACGGCACCGGTGGGCTGGAAGACCTCCTGGAGCGCCGCTGCGATCACGTCGCGACGAACCTCGGCGCCGGCGGTCGTCAGCTGCACGGCGAGGGTGTCGCCGTAGCGGTCCACCACCAACCCGGGCAGCCCGTCACCCTCGGCATGGACGAGGCGCAGTGAGTGGCGCCCCGGACAGGCGCGCCCTCGGGCTCGGAGAGCCTCGCGGAGCCGGAGCGCCCAGAACGGCACGGCATCGATGTCGTGACGGTCACGCGTGAGCAGGCGGACGGCGATCAGGCTTCGAGGATTGACGTAGCCACGTCCGATCCGGGCACCCGTGCTGCTCCTGACGTCGACGGCTGCTCCGGGCTCGAGTCCCTTGAGGTCGTCGGCGATCTCGTTGGAGAACACCCAGGGGTGTCCGGAGCGGGCGCGCCGGTCACGCTTGGGTCGGAGAGTCAGTGATGGGATGTCGCTCATGCGGCCCGCGTATGCCGTCCGACTCGCTGGGGCCGCTCCGTGCCGACCTGCCCGCGAGTTGGCGTTATGGGCGTCGCATGAGTCCGAAGCTCCCACCGGCCGCCAGTCGCCTGCTCCTCGTCGACGACGACGAGCGCCTTCGAGAGCGCCTCGGACGCGCCCTGAGCGATCGGGGCTACCACGTTCGGGTCGCCGAATCGCCGGCTCAGGCACTCCAGCGGCTCGAGGAGGGGCCGGTGGACTATGCCCTCATGGACCTCCGGATGCCGGGGGGCTCGGGTCTCGAGCTGGTCGCGGAGTTCGTCGAGCGGAGTCCGTCGACCTGCATCGTCGTGCTGACGGGCTACGGATCGATCTCCACGGCGGTGGAGGCCGTGCGCCTGGGCGCAAGCAACTACCTGACCAAGCCGGCTGATGCCGACATGGTCCTGGCAGCGCTCGCGAAGGCGGACGCGGAGCCCCTCTCCGACGTGCCCGACTACGAGCCTCCGACACTCGCACGCACCGAGTGGGAGCACATCCAGCGGGTCGTGGACGACTGTGGCGGCAACATCAGTCAGGCGGCTCGTAAGCTCGGATTGCACCGCCGCACACTTCAGCGCAAGCTGCATCGGTTTCCGCCTCTTCGCTGAACGTTTGCTTACTCCGGGGTGGCGCTCCTGCCTCAGACTGGGCATGCATGGTAAACGCAGACCACGTGGGAGGTACAGATGTGGCGATGCCTTTTGATTCTTGCCCTCGGCTGTGGCGTTGAGCAGCCGTCCGAGATCGACGCGCCGACGCCGGAGGCGGGTGAGCTGAGGAGCGACCTCACGCTGACGGCCGAGGACGTGGCCTGGGGCGGAGAAGCGGTGTACTCGGTGTCCGGTGCTGAGCCCGGCGCGACCGTCTACTTCCTGCTATCCACCATCGGTGAGGGTGACGGAGACTGCCCGGTAGCGGCAGCCCCCGACCTGTGCCTGGGCATCCTGTCGCCCACCAAGCCCCTCGGCTCTGCGGTCGCCGACGACTCCGGAGTCGCCGAGGTCGTCGTCCCGATTCCCGACCTCTGCGCCGTCGGACGCACCGCGTACGTTCAGGCGGGCGTGCTGGTGCCCGAGCCCACGCTCACGAGCGTGCAGGCGAGCCTGGTCGAGGGCACTCCCATGGCCATGGATGATCCGCTCTACCGGGTCAGCGAGGATGTCGTGCTCGACATGCCGGTCGAGTTCGGCGTGCTGCGCAACGATGTCGACTGCGGCGGTGAAGAGGGCGGCCTGCGCGCGGTGCTCTCCCGGTCGCCGTCCAACGGCAGCCTCGTGCTGAACGTCGATGGTAGCTTCGTCTACACGCCGGACCCCGACTACGTCGGATTCGACACCTTCAGCTACACGACGGTCGACAACGGCAACGTCTCGGCGCCCGTGCTCGTCACGATCACGATCGAGGCGGTCAACGACGCGCCCGTCGCCGAGGCCGATGCCTACTTCGCCGTCGCCGATACACCCTTGGTGATCGCCGCGCCCGGCGTGCTGGGCAACGACTTCGATGTCGAGGGAGCGGCTCTCGCCGTGACCTTTGGGGACGACCCGAGGAACGGCACGCTGGTCCTCAACGTCGATGGCTCTTTCACCTACACGCCTGATGCAGGCTTCGTCGGTGAGGACACGTTCACGTACCGCACCACGGATGGTGGACTCGTCAGCGAAGAGGCCGTCGTCACGATCACCGTCGAGTAGCGCATGTGCGGCATCGTCGGGCTGGTCGAGCTGAGCTCGACCGGCTCGGACCTCGAGGCGACCACCCGGCGCATGGCCGATGCCCTCCACCACCGCGGCCCCGATCACGGGGACGTGTGGGTGGATGCGCACGCAGGCATCGGTCTGGGCCACAGGCGGCTGTCGATTCAGGATCTGTCGGAGGCCGGGCACCAGCCCATGGCGTCGCCATCGGGTCGCTTCGTGATCGTCTACAACGGGGAGGTCTACAACGCCCCAGAGCTGGCGACTCAGCTCACGCCCCACGGCTACCGGTTTCGCGGTCACTCCGACACCGAGGTCATCCTCGCTGCCATCGAGCAGTGGGGGCTTCGCGCGGCCGTCGGCCACTTCGTTGGAATGTTCGCGTTCGCGCTGTGGGATCGCGAGGAACGAACCGTCACGCTCGTGCGCGACCGGCTCGGCATCAAGCCGCTCTACTACCGACTCGACGCCGAGCGCCTACTCTTCGGCAGCGAGCTGGACGCGCTGCGTGCGCATCCGCGGTTTCC
>PKDJ01000207.1 GCA_002862545.1 Pseudomonadota bacterium | reverse complement strand
CACGCCGCCGGTCGTCGAGATCAGCCCTGCCGAGGCGCGTCCCGGCGAGCCGCTGGTGTGTGCACTCGTCGAGCCCTCGACGGACCTCGACCCAGGGGACGACCTCACCCACACCGTCCGCTGGTCACGAGACGGTGTGCCGTTCGACGACACAGCCACCACGGTCGTCGACGGCGACACCATCCCAGCCGGGGTGACGGGCGACGGCGAGGCGTGGGCCTGCACCGTCACCGCGACCGACGGCCTCGACGACAGCCCGCCAGCCAGCGACACCCGCTGGGTGTGGGAGATCGTTCCCGAGGTCTGGCCCACCGGCCTCGACGACCTGCCGCCAAACACGACTTGCCTCGACCCGGGGCGGCCGGCGTCCGACGCGACGGTTCAGCTCCTACCCGCCTTCGACCTGTCCTTTGCACTCGATGAGCCGACCTACATGACCTACCCACCTGGAGATGACTCCTGGTGGTACGCGCTGCTGCAGGACGGGCGGGTCGTGCGGTGGCTCAACAGCCCGGACACGTCGGAGTTCGAGGAGGTCCTCGACTTCTCCGAGCACGTACGCAACATCGGCGCAGAGCAGGGCGGGGCCCTCGGACTCGCCTTCCACCCAGACTTTGCCCTGAACGGGGAGGTGTACGTCAGCTACACCGCCATGGGTCCGGGCGGTGTCGAGGACTTCTACAGCAGCCGGCTCTCCCGGTTCATGTCCTTCGATGGCGGACGCACCATCGACCCCGAGAGCGAGGAGATCCTGCTCGACATCGAGCACCGGTACATCTACCACAACGGCGGCCACCTGGAGTTCGGGCCCGAGGGATACCTCTGGTTTGCCCTCGGAGACGGCGGCGGCGTCTACGACGCGGACGGACACGGAGGCAACCCGCACACCCTGTTCTCCACGCTCATGCGACTCGACGTGGACACCGGCTTCCCCTACGCCATTCCACCCGACAACCCCTTCGCCGACGGGATCGGTGGTGCGCCGGAGGTCTGGGCCTACGGCTTCCGCAACCCTTGGCGCTACACGATCGACTGGCCCACAGGCGAGATCTGGCTGGGCGATGTCGGCGCCAACACCCGCGAGGAGATCTCGCTCGTCGAGCGCGGCGGACACCACGGCTGGGCCACCTACGAGGGCAACCTGTGCCTCGAGGATCCCTGTGAGGAGGCCGACCTCGTGATGCCCGTGGTCGACTGGGAGCATGTCGGATCGGCAGCAGCCATCGGCGGACTGGTCTACCGAGGGTCGAGCCTGCCGGAGCTCTACGGCACCTACCTCTACACCGACTACTACGGTGGGACACCGCTGATGGGCATCACCCGCACCGGGCCGGAGAGCTTCGATGTGGAGACCCTCATCCCCAGCACGGGCCAGCGCGTGGCTTCCTTCGCCCAGGACCTCGACGGTGAGGTCTACCTGATCGACCACGTCACGGGTGAGGTGCTCGTGCTGGCACCCGCGGACGAAGCCGCTCCAGACGACTTTCCGCAGGCACTGTCCGAGACTGGGTGCGTCGACCCGGACGACCCGACCATCGTTGCGGACGTGATGGTCCCCTACGGCGTCTCCAGTCAGCTCTGGTCCGATGGTGCGCTGAAGAAGCGCTACCTCGCACTGCCAGACGGAGCGACCATCTCGGTCGGGCCCGACGGCGACTTCGAGCTGCCCATCGGGGCAGTGACCCGCAAGGACTTCCGCCTCGACGGACGCTTCATCGAGACGCGCCTGATGTTCCGACATGCCGACGGTGAGTGGGGCGCCTACACCTACCGGTGGGAGGAGGATCAGTCCGACGCCTACCTCGTCGACCAAGACGGCCTCGAGGAGAGAATCGGAGATCAGCTCTGGTACTACCCGGCCCGCGGCCAGTGCTTCACCTGCCACACGGAGATCGCGAACCGCACCCTGGGCGTGGAGGCCCTCCAGCTCAACCACCCCTGGACCTACCCGGATGGTCGCGTCGCCAATCAGATCGACACGCTCAATCATCTCGGACTTCTGGAGGGGGCGCCCTCCCCCGCGGCTCTACCCAGCATGCCCTCGTCCGAAGACCCCACTGCGACATGGGAGGAGCGCGCCTCGAGCTACCTTCACGCAAACTGCGCCTACTGCCACGTGGAGGGTGGCACAGGCGCTGGTCCAGCGAACTTCCACTACCTCGCGGACGACGCAGGCGTCTGTGATGTCATTCCCTACGGTGGCGACATCGGACTCGGGCCCGATGCCCGATTGCTCGCTCCGGGCGATCCGGATCACAGCGTGATCCTCGCTCGGATGCTCGACCGCGGCGAGTGGGCGATGCCCCCACTCAGCACGTTCATCGTCGATCCCCACGGAACCGAGGTCGTCCGCAACTGGATCCTCGAGACCGAGTCCTGCGACTAGCTCCGAACTGCTAGGATGCTCCTCGCGAACGGGAGCATGATGCCGCGCAGAAACAACCGCTACTACGACCTGCTCGAGGTCCAGCCGAGCGCCGAGCGCCGAGGCCTCGAGACCGCCTACCGACGGGTGACCACGCGCTTGCGGGCGCGCAGCGACGAGGCCTCCGCCCGCCGCCTGGCGGACGTCGAGGAGGCCTGGGCCGTGCTGTCCGATCCGCACAAGCGTGCGCTGTACGACCAACACGGCGAGAAGGCCTTCGAGCCCGGCTTCCAGCCACCCGCCTCAAAGTCGAGCCCCGGTGCGCCCCGAGCGATGGGCCAGACGCCCCCTCCGATGGGCGGCATGGGCGGTCCTCCACCTGGCTGGCAGGCCAATCCCTGGCAGGGCTACCCCCAGTCGCAGGGCGCTCCGCCACAGGCCCCTCCAGGCTGGACTCCCCCGCAGGGCCAACAGCCGCAGTGGGGCACACAGCAGGGTGGCTGGCAGCAGCAGCCCCCGCCCGGATGGCAGCAGCCGCATCCGGGTCAGCCCGCTCCGTCCGGAGCGAGCCATGTCGGCCCCGTCGAGGTCTGGGTACCCTTCAAGCTCGCGTGTCTGGGTGGGCGCCAGGAGGTGCTCGTCGGCGATGACCTCGTCGACGTACCCGTGACCCCCGGCGCGCAGTCAGGCCAGGTCGTCTCCTACCGCGGCCGACAGTTCAAGCTCCAGGTCGAGGAGTCCGACACCTTCATGCGGAACGGCCTCGATCTGCATCTGACGCTGGTGATCGAGGAGCACGATGCCGACCGTGGCTGCGAGCGCACGATCCCGACCCTCGAGAAGCATCGCCGGATCGAGATCCCCGAGGGCACCGAGGACGGGGACACCGTGCGCATCAAGGGCCATGGCATTCGCATCCCCGGAGAGATGGGCGACCTGGTGGTCGACATCATCGTGAAGCCCGGAGAGGGCCCCGTGGGTGACGGCCGAGTGCGCATGCGCGCCACAAAGAAGCCCAAGCGAAGCCAGCGACCCACCATTCGCCGGCCGAAGACGCCGCCACGGGCCGAGGAGCCCCCCCCTCCCGCCCAGGGTGATGCAGGCATGGTCCACATCGGCTCACCCGACGACGACGACGACGACGACGACGACCTCTAGCGCCGCCGCAGCAGGAAGCACTCCCCGAGGCCCAGCTCATCGGGGAGCTCGGCCCAGTGAAGGTCGAAGCCGGCAGCCTCGACCAGCCTGGCCCATGTCGGGCGGTCGAACACCCCCAGCTGGTGTGATTCACGCACCGTGCGCCGCGTGCCGTCGGTCTCCCGGAGACGGAGCGTGAAGTCGACCTGGGTGGTGGTGTCTTCCGGGTCAGGGTCCCAGTGTCGCTCGGTCAGGCGAGCCGAGCGACCATCGACCGACTTGCCCGCGCCCTTCACGGTGCGCTCCTCGAAGCTCTCTCGCACGAGGTCGGGCAGGACGGCGGCGACCCCACCTGACGCGAGGTGCGCAGCACACGTCTCGAGTGCGGCCGCGAGGTCACCCTCGGTGAGCATGTACATGACGGCATCGTGGAGGACGACCACGTCGAAGACCTGCTCGAGACGGACAGTCCGAAGGTCAGCCTGCACGTGCCGATGCTCGGGATTGAGGTCGCGACTGAGCTGGAGCATCGACTCCGAGGCATCGACGAGCACCACGTCCATCGAGGCAGGGAGGTTGGCCGCGAGGTGCCCCGTCGCCGACCCCAGCTCGAGCAGACTCGTCACGGGACTCTCGGCAAGCGCCTCGGACAACCCGATGATCCATGCAGCCTGCTCAGCATAGGATTCGACCGGTCGAAGGACGGACCACCAGGACGCCAGCTCGCCATACAGCTTCATGTCGCCTGCCTTAACCGGACCTCTCGCGCCGGACGTCGGAGCGCAGCGAGGTACCGACCTCTCGAAGCATCACACTCATGCGCGCCGGCGCGTGCGCCACCTTGGGCACACAGTGCTCGAAGCGTGCCTGGCAGGTGCCTCCCATGACCAAGAGCGTGCCGTGCCCCGCCTCAAAGCTTCGGGAGGGACCGCCCCCCTTCGGCCGGACCAGGAAGCGGCGTGGGGGGCCGAGCGAGACGACCGCCACCAGGGCATCGTCGCGATTGGTGAGCCGATCTCCGTGCCACGCCACCGAGTCGCGGCCGTCGCGGTAGTACGCGAGGCTGTGGCGCCAGAGCGCGCGTCGGTACCGCTCCGAGAGGGCCGATGCCATCACAGCGATCATCGGGTGACCTGGGCCATCCTCCGGAATTGATGCCGTGAGCCGGGGAACGTCGACCGTTCGATCGTACATGCGCCGCCGGCCCAATCTCCAGTTGGTACTGGTGCGCAGCGCCTCGAGCACCCCGGAGTCATCCGCCAGCCACCCTGGCACCTGGTCGATCCATGCACCCTGCCCCAGCTCGACGCGCTCCAGCCGAGCGAAAGACCGGTCGATGGATGGTCCCGGCGCGCGGAACAGCAGCTGCTGCACAGTGTCCTCCTCACGGAGACACTGTACAGATGTTCAGTG
>PKDJ01000286.1 GCA_002862545.1 Pseudomonadota bacterium | reverse complement strand
CTGTCCCGAGGACTGCGCGAATGGTCGCGACGACGACGGCGACGGCCTCGTGGACTGCCGCGACGACGACTGCCGCCTCACCTGTGATGGCGACGGTGACGGCTTCGATGCCGAGACGCTCGGTGGCACGGACTGCGACGACACCGACGCCGAGGTCTTCCCGGGCGCCACCGAGGTCTGCAACGACGGTGTGGACGACGACTGCGACGGCTCTGCCGACGACGACGACCCGAGCGTGGTGGGCGCTCCTGGGACCTGGGCCGATGAGGATGGCGACGGCTGGGGAGGGGGTGAGCCAGAGGGGCGCGCCTGCGTGCCGCCGCCCGGCTTCAGCGATCGCGATGGCGACTGCGCCGATGACCGCGCCGACGTGAACCCGGACGCAGCCGAGGTCTGTGGAGGCGGGGACGAGGACTGCGATGGCCTCGTCGATGACCTCGACCCCGACGTCGACCCGTCCGGCTTCCGGATCTGGTACGCGGACGGCGACGGCGACGGCTTCGGTGACCCTGCCTTCACCCGAGAGGCCTGCAGTGCTCCCGTGGGGTTCGTGGGCAACGGCGACGACTGCGACGACGGCGACCCGCTGATCTCCGTCGATCCCACCTGGCGTCGCGACGGCGACGGCGACGGCGTCGGTGCGGGCGCGCCCTCCGATCCCTCCTGCGCGGCACCCGGGCCGGACTGGGTGCCCGCCGCCCGCGGTGACGACTGTGCCGACGACGATCCGGCGCGGTTCCCAGGCGCCGAGGAGGTCTGCGGTGACGGGATCGATCAGGACTGCGACGGCGAAGACATCCGCTACTTCTACGCGGACGACGACGGCGATGGCTACGGCGCTCCCGACGAGAGCGTCGAGGTCTGTGGAGAGCCCCCACCCGAGGGCTGGGTCGACAACGGGGACGACTGCGACGACGAAGACGACTTGGTGCATCCAGGCGCCCCCGAGGTCTGCAACGGCCTCGACGACGACTGCGACGGTCGACTGCCGCCCGACGAGCTCGATGGCGATGGTGACGGCGACCCGCTCTGCTCAGACCCCGACGACGCGGATCCCGACGTGACGAGCGCGCGCTGCTGGGTCTTCGACGGGGCCGAGTACGTCACCTACGAGACCAACAACCCGGGCTATCCGCTGGTCACGGGCGAGGACTTCACCACCTTGATCGAGGACGACGTCGGGAGTGCGGCGGCCCTGATCGACTTCGCCGAGCCCCTCGAGCCGCCGTATCGACTGACCTTCGACTTCAGCATCTGGGACGACGACGGGAGCCACTTCTCGGATCGGACGGCGGACGGCTTCGCGGTGCAGCTGTTCAAGGACACGTCGGTGTATGCGGTGGAGCCGCTGCCGACGGGGGGCACCCGCGGCGTGATCAACGAGGGCACGGGCGTCGTCGTCCACCTGCAGGTCTACGGCTCCCGCGAGGTGTGGATCGCCAATGGCGACGGCTCGCGGATGGCGACCTACCGGTGGCGCGAGGTCTTCACCGATGGCGACTGGGAGTCGGTCACCATCGAGGTCACCGACCTCGGGGTGCGGGTGACCGGCGATGGCTTGGCCGTGTCCTGGGCCGGACCCTTCGACATGTCCTTCGACACGCTGGCCATCAGCGCCGGCACCGGCGCCTTCGATGGCGAGCACCGCATCCGCGATGTCTGCATGGAGCCGCTCTAGCCGCCCCATGAATCCCCGCTCTGGAGGGCCTGTGCGGTCCCTTGTTCTGCTTGGCTTCGGCGCCTTCTGCGTGGCTCTGTACCTAGCGGTGGGCACGCCGCTGGTGCTGGACGGACGGGTCGAGCCGTTCGTGCTCGGCGTGCCTTTTCCGATGTGGTGGACGGCCGGCTGGGTGGCGGCGGCCTTCGTCGCGCTCGTGGGGCTGCACCTCGGCCTCGGCGGGGAGTCCCATGAGTGATCGCGTCGTGATCCTCGGCGTCGTCGGAGCGTATCTGCTGCTCAGCCTGGCGACGGGCTGGTCAGCCGGCGGGCGATCCCGCGACGACGTTCAGGGCTGGGTGGCGGGAGACCGCGGGATCGGCCTGGTCGTCATGTACTTCCTCACGGGGGCCACGGTGTTCTCGGCCTTCGCCTTCCTCGGCGGGCCGGGATGGGCCTACAGTCGCGGCGTCGCCTGCCTCTACATCCTCGGCTACGGCGCGCTCGGCTTCATCCCGTTCTGGTTCCTCGGGCCCCGGGCGGCGCGGCTAGGTCGTCGCTTCGGCTACGTCACGCAGGCCGAGATGGTCGCGGCCCGGTTCGCGCTCCCGCCGCTGGCCGCGGTGATGGCGGCGGTGAGTGTGCTCGCCTTCGTCCCGTACCTGGCGCTGCAGATGAAGGGGGCGGGCTACGTCCTGAGCGCCGTCAGCGATGGTGCGATTCCAGAGTGGGCGGGGGCGGGCTTCGTCTACGCCATCGTGCTGGCCTACGTGCTGCGGTCGGGCGTGCTCGGCGTCGGCTGGACCAACACCCTGCAGGGGGTGTTCATGATGGTGCTCGCCTGGAGTCTCGGCCTCTACCTGCCCTACAAGCTCCATGGTGGTGTGGGGCCGATGTTCCAGACCCTGGCCGAGACCCGTCCCGAGCTGCTGGTCGCTCCGGGCCTCACCTCGGCCGGCGATCCGTGGACCTGGTCGGGCTACGGCAGCGCGGTCTTCGTGTCGGCGGTGGGCTTCTGTGGCTGGCCGCACCTGTTCATGAAGGCCTTCTCGGCGGACTCAGTGCGCACGCTCCGGCGCACGGTCGTGCTCTACCCCACGTTTCAGATCTTCCTAATTCCGCTCTTCCTCATTGGTTTTGCGGGGGTCGGCTTCTCGCCACCCCCTCCGCAGTCCGACCAGATCCTGCCGTGGCTGCTGACCCACCTCGACCTGCCGGGCGTCGTCGTCGGGCTGTTCTGCGCCGGCGCGCTCGCGGCGAGCATGTCGTCGGGGGATGCCATGGTCCACGCGGCAGCCTCCATCGCGGTTCGCGATGGCTGGAGGCTCGGACTGGGGCGTGGACTGGAGGGTGCGGCAGAGCTGCGGGCCATCCGCCGGACGACCGTCGGCCTGATGGTGGCGAGCTACGCCGTGGCCATGGCCTACACAGGCTCGCTGGTCACGCTGCTGCTCACCACCTACGGCGCGGTCGTGCAGTTCTTTCCCGCGGTGGTCGCGACGCTCTACTGGCGTCGAGCGAGCGGCTGGGCGGTGCTCGGCGGCATCGTGGTCGGCACGGTCGTCACCGGGGCGCTCGTTCTCGCCCCCGAGCTTCGGCCGCTCGATCTCCACGCGGGACTGTACGGACTCGTCCTCAACCTCGTCGTGCTCGTCGGGGGCTCACTCCTCGCTGCGCCGCGGTCGGACGATGCCTGGCTCGCGGTCGCCGCGGGCAAGGTTCCCTGACCCTGCGGTCTGAGACCGCTGCTCACCACGTCCAGCGGTCGAAGTCCTGGAAGTAGTAGGTTGGCGCGATCGCGTTTCCGCGAAGGTCGAGGGACCAGGCACTCTTGGTGTCGAGCGTCCAGAGGAACAGGGAGGGCCGCACCTCGCTCAGGTGGCGCTGCAGCGCATGGGCGGCCTCACGGGCCTCTTCCGCGGTGCGGGCGCGGGCGTGGGCCGCGAGGAGGCGGTCCGTCTCGGCGTCCGAGAAGGCGAAGACGTTGTGCTGCCCGCGGTCGTCGATCCGGCTGCCGAAGACCGGCGCGACGTCCTCCAGCAAGCCACGGCTCCAGCCGCCGACGAGAATGTCCAGCTCGCCCGCGAGCTCCCCGCGCAGCGCTGCGGCCGACTGCTCGGGTCCAAGCACGCGGGCCGTGGCCTGGAGGCCGGCCACCTCGAGCTGGGCGACGAGCTCGGGGAGCAGGCCGGGAAGCTGTGTCGAGTAGTCATGGAGCAGGCCGATCTCGAGAGCGATGGCCTGATCCGCAAGGTGCCACTGCTCTCCGACGCGGTGTGCGCCCGCGGAGACCAGGTGGGTCTCGACAGCGACGAGGTCCGCGCTGGGACGGGGCGCGAGGGTCCGGTCACTCGAGGGACTGGCTGGCACGAACGGCCCGCTGATGAAGGTCATCGGGGACGAGGGACCGTCGGTGTGTCTGCCCAGGGTCCGCTCACGGAGTGCCTCACGATCGAGCGCGGCCTCCAGCGCGTGGCGGACCTCGACGTGCCGCAGCGGGCCGTGGTGGGTGTCGAGCGCGGCGAACCACCAGGTGTGGGTGTCGTAGGACTGGAGGCCCACTTCGTCGTGGTCGGCGAGGCGCGCGCGCAGGTCGGGTCGGATGTCGACGATCCCGTCGACGAGGCCGTCGAGGAGCAGCTGCACGTCGGCCTCGGGGTCGCCGGGACCGCGAACGCTCACGCGCCGCAGGGGAGGCGCGCGTCGGGAGCGCGCAGGCGCCCGGAGCTCGAGTGCCGTGGGTGACCACTGCTCGACCCGCAGCGGGCCGGTCCCGATGGGGGCGGAGGCGAAGGGGTGATCGGGGGGAATCGTGGTGCTGTCGAAGACATGCTGGGGGAGGACGGCGAAGTCGAGGAGGTGCAGGGGGTGATGATGCGGCGCGACAAGCTGGATGACGGCCTGGTCCCGCTCGACCTCGCAGCCCGCCAGGTAGGGCTGTAGCTGGGGCCGCAGCGGGCTGGGGTTGGCCGGGCTCAGCAGCGCCTCGACCGTGAAGCAGACATCGTCGGCATCGAGGATCTCACCATCGTGCCAGCGGATGCCCCTCTCCATCGTCAGGGCGATCGCTCTGCCGTCATCCCGGAGCGCGTACCGGCTGACCAGCCGGCTGCGCGCGTCTCACGAGATCGCGTCGCGGTGGGTGAGCCGGTCGAAGATCAGCTGATGGGCACGGTGATCGGCCAGCGTCGTGGCGTAGAGCGGGTTCAGCGTCGTCGGGAGGTCGTCGATGTAGGTGAGGGCTCGGTCGCCGGCGAGCGCGAGGGTCATCCACAGCCACATGCGAGCCTCCTCGGCGCTGCTTGGTCAGCGTCCACTCTGGACGGCGCGGGCTGAAGAC
>PKDJ01000122.1 GCA_002862545.1 Pseudomonadota bacterium | reverse complement strand
TCCCGCCGAATCGCCGTCCAGACGAGCTCATAGTACTTGTCCGGAGTGTAGGTCGAGTCCACACTCACGCGATTGTAGTGCTCGACCGCGGCGAGAAGCTCACCACGCTCGTAGGCGATGCGCCCTAGAGCAAGCCAAGAGAGGTCGACGACGTCCGTGGCCTCGATGGAGTCTACAGACTGGTCGGCCGCAGCCTCAAAATGCGTGATGGCGTCATCGAGCGCCCCTTCTGCAACCCGCAGGGCACCGAGCCAGTATTGCGCCTTGGCATACTCCACTGGACCCGGTCGAATACGGCCAAACTCGGCGACAGCCTCGTCTCGCCGCCCCTGCGAGAAGTAGCTCTTCGCGACAGCATAGCGGATGTCAGGGCTCGCAGCGATACCACCATTCACGACTTCGGACTGATAGAATGCTTCGAATGACTCAACATCCCCCGCGTCGCTGTACAGAGCCAGCAGACGCCGCACCGCGTCGTCCCGGAAGGGATGCCGAGGGTTCTCTACGATTGCTCGATAGCGTCCCTCGGCCGTGATGTAGTTCTCGAGAGCGTACAGCGACTCGGCCAAGTACCACTCGGCATCCGTACCCAGCCCGAGCCCCTCGAGAGCACCCGTCGCGACCAGACCGAAGAACCCCTCCGCCGCTTCCCGGTGCTCACCGAGCATGAATGCGAAGACGTTGTCCTGGTACCGAGCCAGAGCCTCTTCCTCGGACAAGTAGTCCTTGCCCGAGGAGCGGACCTGGGCATCGAGCTGCTCTGCCTTGCGTACGATCGGCGCGACGCGGCTGGACAGCTCGTCAAGATCAGAGGTGGCATCCGCCGCCCCCGCCTCACTAGCTGCCAACGCTAGAGCACCCAGGGTAAACCGTGCGATCCAGTGCATTCTCACTCTCGGAGACTCTCAACCCGCGGTTCGAAGCGGATGTCCGGACGTTCGGCGAAGTTGCGCAGACCGCCTCGCGTGTCTGCCACCACTCGGATCAGTGTCAGCTTCCCATCTTCCACGGCGAACGAGTAGCTGGACTTGACGCGGAACTGATAATCACGGAGGTAACTGAAGATCTTATACCCTTTACCCCGGAGGACCATCTGTACACGAAGGCTGTGCTCTCCTGGCGGAATCGCCTGCTCGAACACCTTCAGCTCTCGCATGGTGTCGAGCGTCCCAGATGGGTCGACCTTTCCGAAGATGTTGCGACCGTCCACGAAGTACTGGACGGATTCCATGGTGTAGCCACCGCCCAGCTGGTTCACGTGCCAGACGTTGAGCCGCGCGCCGACGGTGCTCCCCTCGGTCACAAGTTCCTTGAGCAACTGTAGCGTAGCCTTGGACCGGAACACCCTCTCTTTGAGGCTGTTTACTTCCTCTTCTACACTCCGAAGCTCTCGCCCCAGGTCCGCCGCGTCAGCCTCGGACGTGCTCGCAGAGCTCGGCTCTGCGGCGTCCGCTGACGCCTCCCCACTGTCCTGCGCCGTAGCACTCAACGCCAGTCCGCCGGCAATCGCCAGAGCGGCGATAGACCGGGTTGCGGACCGCATCCAAAGGAGCTGCATGAACATCCTCGATTCGCAATCAGCACCCCGAATCGGGGTCGCTATGCGACAGTCCCACCCACTATAAGCGGTTTGCCGCCACCTGCCCTGACACTCGCCCGTCCACCCAGCCTCAATCACCTTCCGGGGCCAGTTCCGCTGGCGACAGCCCACCAAAGGCGACCATCTGGCGGGCGAAGCGGTCGTGCAGTCGCTTCACTCGGGTACTCCCACCCCTGAAACCATTGACCAGAAACGCAAACGCGTAGCGCTCACCACTGTCATCATCGACGTAGCCGGCCAAGCAGTGAACGCCGTCAATCGTTCCGGTCTTTCCCCGCAGACGGCTAGGCGACTCGCTCAGACGGCGACGCAGCGTCCCATCTCGCCCAGCGATTGCCAAAGAGGCGTAGAATTCCGCGAACACCGATGGCCGGGTCGACATGTCATAGAGCACCGCCGTGAGCAACTGCGGGGACAACATCGCCTCCCGGCTGAGCCCACTCCCGTTGACCAGGGAGAACTCCTCTTCTGCGACCTTCAGGGACTGAAGGTAGTCCTCGACGACCTCGAGCCCCGCAGCAGTGCTGCCCGCACCACCCACCTCGGCACCGAGCGTCCGAAGCACGAGCTCGGCATGGAGGTTGAGCGAGTTCTTGTTCATCTCCATCAAGATCGCCGACAGCGGGACCGAGCGGCGCACGAAGAGCAGATCGGCCGACTTCGGCACCTCCCCTCGCGTGAAGCCCCGACCGACAGCCAGCCCCTCCTGCTCCGCGAGGTCAGCGAGCACTGCCGCAAAGTGCGATGTCGGATCCTCGATGGTCCGGTAGTACCAGCCTGCAGACGCCCCAGCTGGCACAGAGCCCTTGAGGGTGAACTTCATACGACCGGCGACCACCTCGCGTTCGATCTCCAGCCATCGCCGCGACCGTGCGGAGCCAGTCGTCACTTCGTTTGCCACGGTCACGTAGTCAGGAGCTCTCGTCTCGAGGCTCACCCGAGCGGCGGCCCCCACCCCCTTCCCTGGACCGACGACCAGCCCGACTGCGTTGTGGTTGACGGTGAGCGCTCCCAGCGCGGGAAAGTAGGTTGGGCCGACCCTGAGATCGCGGGCCTTCGTCCAGCCTGGCAGCCGGTAGTTGGTCTCGAGGTGACTCTCATCGAGGATCACGCGTCCCGCGATCCGCTCGACTCCAGACAGTCGAATGTCTCGAACCAGCTTCCAGAGACGCTCGACGACCATCGTCGGGTCGCCGGTTCCCTGGATGTAGAGGTTTCCGTTGAGCGTGCCCTGTCCATCGATCTCGCCGTCCGTGTAGACGCCAGTGGTGAAGCGAAACGTTGGACCCAGATGATGCAGCGCAGCCGCAGCAGTTACCACCTTCATGGTGCTCGCCGGGACGAGCGCTCTACTTGGCTCCTCGGAGAACACGACCTCGCCGGTGGCCAAGCGCACGACGGCAATGCCCACCTCCGCCTCACTGAACAGACGGTCCCGCCGAAGCTCCGCCAGCAGTGGCTCTAGGCTGCCGGTCGGACCAGATGGTTCGGCAGCACCCGCGCCGACGGTGGTGAGCAGGACGGCGAGTGCCACGAGGACAGCAGCGAGGTCCTTCAACATGGGCTTCCGTAGAGAGAGGTGGCAGGAGGGAGGGCGGCAGAGGCGAGGTGGGCGCGCTCGATGGCAGCCCAAGGAGGCCGAGGCGCGTTGCTTGCCCTCCGAAAAGCTATGTTGATGCGCGGAGGGGTGATGGCTTGGCTAACTGCCTTGGTTGTCAGTGGCGCCTTGGCTCAGGGATTTGATGCGCATAAGCCACATGTCCCTTCAGCGGGTGTCGCGACAGAGAATGGACCAGGGGCCCTTTGGGTCAACCCTGCAAACCTTGCGTTCGATCCCGACCGTCGCTACGGGCTCTTCTTCGGGCGCGGAGAGGGCGACACGCCGACCTCCATTGCCCTGACCGCTGGGATCGAGGGGCTCGGAGTAGGCCTTCACAACCTCGTGAGACCGGACGGCCAGTCTGACTGGTCGCTGGACTATGGCACCAGCATTGCACTCCCCGAGCGCGTCGCGATCGGCCTGATGTTCAGCTGGAACTTCCGGCAGGACACGGCAAACTACGTCGCGTATGACGCAGGGATGGCCTGGCGTCCCCTTCCCTGGTTCGGCCTCGGAGCCGCAGCGCAGAACATCGGAACGCCCGACACCTCTGGGATCTCCCAAGCTCGCACCACTTTTGGGCTGGCTCTGCGTCCTCTCGGACCCGGTGTGGTCCTCGGAGCCGACTACGTGCGTCGGTTTCCGACCATGGGCACGTCTGACAGCCTCCGGGGCCGCGATGAAGCACGCGCTCTCGCTCGCTTCCGACCCACCGAGGGTCTCTATGTGCGAACCCATGTCGACCTCAGGGCCCCTACCGAGCGAACATCGCCTGCATCGGGCTGGCGACTGAGCAGCGTCGGAGCAGCGCTGGAGGTCTACTTTGGCGGCATCGGTGGGGGATTTCATCAGCAGTCCCTCGCTACCGCCGACATGCTGCAGACCGCGTGGCTTGGAACCGATGAGCCCGGCGAGAGCTTGTTTCGCTCTGGTCGACGGGTTCCGGCACTGGGGATCCTAGAGAAGCCCTCGTACGAGCCGACGACCTTCCTCTTCTCGCTCGACCCGGGCCCAAGCTGGCTCGATCTACTGGAGTTGCTGCGCAGGACCGAGGATCAACCAGGTGTACGGGGTCTGGTCTTGACCCTCGGCAGCACCAACTTGTCGTGGGCTCAGCACCAGGAGCTGCGCGACCGCATCCGAGGCCTAGAGGAGCGGGGGCGCCCCGTCGTCGTCTACCTGACCGGGCAACCCGACACCGCCGCGTACCACACTGCCGCAGCAGCTTCGCGCATCGTCCTACACCCTGCGAGCACGCTCGATCTCATCGGCACACGGGCGGAGTTGATGCACCTTCGCGGGGTGATGGACCTTGTGGGTATCGAACCACAGTTCGTTCGCCGTGCCGAGTACAAGGCTGCCCCCGAGTCACTCAGTCTCCACGAGCCGTCTGTACCGGCGCTGGAGCAAGAGAACGCGCTGCTCGACGACCGCTGGCATCACCTGCTGCGAAGCATCGAGGCGGGGCGGGGCGTCGATACAGAGCTGGCAACCGAGTGGGTCGATGGCGGACCGCACTCTCCAACCGACGCCCTGGAGCTCGGCATTGTAGATGCTGTGGCTTACGCCGATGACCTTGAGGCAGTACTGCAGGATCTGCATGGAGTCAGGGTGGTCCTGGAGGATCTGCGCAGGGCACCCCAGGCCCGCAGCCCGTGGGAAGACCCCGCCCAGATCGCCCTCGTCTACGTCGACGGCGTCATCGTGCCCGGCGAGTCCAGCCGAGGAGGACTCCTCGGCCCAAAGACTGCGGGCAGTGCGACCATCGTGAGCGCGCTGAGCCGAGCGCGTGAGGATGCCCTGGTT
>PKDJ01000225.1 GCA_002862545.1 Pseudomonadota bacterium | reverse complement strand
CGGGGGTCGTGGGTCGGATCGAAGTCGGCGGCGGAGACGCCCTCACTGACCACCACGCCGTCAGCGCGCACGTGCCACACGTGGGTGGCGACGGACTCCACCAGGTAGCGGTCGTGGGTCACGAGCAGCAGCGCGCCCTCGAAGTCGCCGAGGGCGGCGACCAGGGCGTCCACGGTCTCGACATCCAGGTGGTTGGTGGGCTCGTCCAGCAGCAGGACGTTGTTCGGGACCACACCGAGTGCTGCGAGGGCGACACGCGCTCGCTCTCCGCCAGACAGGGCACCGATCCGCCGGAGGGCGGCGTTGCCGGGGAGTCCGAGGGCACCGAGCACGGCGCGGATGCGCTCGGGCTTCACCATCGGGGCGAGGCCCGTGACGTACTCCAGGGCGGTGGCCTCGGTGGGCAGCTCGGCGGCGAGGTCCTGGGTGAAGACGCCGACGCGGGTGCGGTCACCGACGCGGCGCCGGCCGCCCTGCACCGGCAGGCGGCCGGCGAGGGTGTGGAGCAGGGTCGACTTGCCGACGCCGTTGGGGCCGAGCACCGCGACGCGCTGGCCGCGCTCCAGGGTGAGGTCGAGGCCGTCGAGCAGCGGCTCGGAGCCGGGCCAGCCGATGGCGGCGCCGCGGAGCTTGAGGGCCTCCATCGCCCCGCCGGGGGCCTCGGGGAGCCGAAAGCGCGGCCTGCGGGACGGCCCCTCGGGAGACTCGAGGCGCTCCATCTTGTCGAGGCGCTTCTGCCGTGAGCGGGCCTGGGAGGCCTTGGTGGCCTTGGCGCCGAAGCGCTCGACGAAGCGCTCGAGCTTGGCGATCTCGGCCTGCTGCCGGCCGAAGGCGGTGGCATCGGCGGTCAGGCGCAGCTCCCGCTGCTGGACAAAGTCGCTGTAGGTGCCGACGTAGTGGTGCAGGCGTCGTCCTCGGACCTCGACGATGCGGCCGACGACCCGGTCGAGGAGCCACCGGTCGTGGCTGACGACGACGACGGCGAAGGGAGCGCTGGCGAGGAAGCCGGCGAGCCAGCCGCGTGCGGCCAGGTCGAGGTGGTTGGTGGGCTCGTCGAGCAGGGCCACGTCGGGCTCGGACAGGAGCAGGCGGGCGAGTGCGATGCGCATCTGCCAGCCGCCGCTGAAGGTGTCGCAGGTGCGGTGCCAGGAGTCGGGCCCGAAGCCGAGGCCATGGAGCACGGTGCCGACGGCCTCGTCCTCGGCGTAGCCACCGCCCAGGCGGAAGACCTCCTCGGCCCGTGCATGCCGCTCGACAGCTCCAGGGTGGTCGGCCTCCACGGCGGCGGCTGCGGCCTCCAGCTCGCCACGGAGGGCATTCAGGCGGTGCATGTCGGCGCGGACTGCGTTCCACACGGTGTCGGTGGAGCCGGAGACGGCCTGCTGCGGCAGGTAGCCGAGGCGCGCACCGGAGCGTCGGTGGACCGTGCCCGTGTCGGGGGAGAGCTCGCCGACCAGCGCGCGGAGGATGGTCGTCTTGCCGGTGCCGTTGCGCCCGACGAGGCCGGCCTTGTCACCCGGGTGAACGTGCCAGGAGGCGTCCACGAGGAGATCGTGGCCACCCGGGGCGAGCGTGACGGCGTCGAGTCGGAGCATTCGCGCGGCTATGCAGCCGCTAGAGCATCGGCCACATCGTGGCGACCCAGGGCCCCTCGAGGCCGCCGGCGCGCTCCAGGGCGCGGTGCTCGTGGGAGGACTGGCCGACGCGTCGCCAGGCCGCAGCCCAGATCAGCTCGTACATCGTCAGGTCGCCGCGGGTGGCGTCGCGGAGCATCTCCCAGGCGCCCGCCAGCTTCTCGGCGCGGGCCTCGTCACCGTCCACCAGGGCGACCAGGCCGCCGAGGGCCACGCGGTGGGCGAGGGCGTCGGGGTCTGCGGGGCGCGGCTCGGCGAGGAGTGCACGGGCGGGGCCGGCATCGCCTCGGCTGAGGGCGACCTGGGCGCGGAGCACCAGCGCGGAGTGGCGCTCCGGGTCGTCCAGTCGGTCGAGCGCGTCGAGGACGCTCTCGGGCTCGGCCTCGAAGAAGTGCGCGCGGGCCTCGAGCAGCCGGGCCTGGTCGGGAATCGGAGGCGCGAGCGGGAGCCGGAGCACCCAGGCGAGCCACCGGCGTGCATCCCGTGGGCGGCCGAGGCGGAGGGCGACCCGGGCCTCGGCCATCAGCCAGGGCACCTGGGCCCGCACGAGGTTTCGCAGGGCGATCACCGCGAACACGATCCCGAAGGCGAGGCCGGTTCCGCTCTGCAGCGAGGCGAACACGGCCAGCAGGAGGAGCGGGAGCGTCGCCAGGAAGTTCTCGAGGGTGATGGCGCGGGCCGACCAGCGGTGGTCCATCGGCGAGACCAGCTGCCCGCCCACGCGGACGGCACGCGGCCCAGGGTCCTGCGGGAACAGGCGCGTGCGGAAGAGGATGGCCGAGGGCGGGATCCACAGCCCCATGGCCAGCGCACCGACCAGCGCCAGCTCCAGCAGGGTGGGCACAGCCGGCCAGACGATGCGGACAGCGATCACGAGCACGAGCGGCGACACGATCAGCCGCAGGATTCGGCCGACCACGAACCCGACCACGCCGGCAGGAGGCTGCGAGGGGAGCGCCTCGGTCGGCGGGCGGAAGGCATCGTCGGCGTGCGAGTCGGCCGGTGGCATGCCGGACAGTAACCGCGCGCGAGCCCGACCCGCGTCCGCAGATCGTCAGGTCGGCGGCCGGAGACGGTGTCGGCGTGCCGAGCACGCTATCCGGCAGGGGTGGACATCGACCGCCTGATCGCAGAGGCCCGCCGGGCCGCCGAGCCCGAGCCTGCCGGGCGTGCGCTGCTGGACGCGGTGGCGGCGGAGACGGGCGGGTGTCCGGTGGCGCTCGGGGAGGCGCTCGAGGGGCTGCGCGCGGACGATTCCCGGCGGGGGCGCGGGCTCTGGGTCACGCCGCTGGCGCTGGCCGAGGCGGTGGTCGCGGCGGCGCCCCTCGACGGCGTGATCGTCGACCCCTCCTGCGGTGCGGGAGTGTTCCTGGTCGCGGCCGCACGTCGCCTGCTCGCGGGCGGTGCGACGGCCGAGAGCCTCGGAGCGCGGCTGGTCGGCCTCGACACCGACCCCTTGGCAGTGCACGCCGCGGGCCTGGCGCTCGGGGCCCTCGGGATCTCGGCGCAGCTCCGGTGTGCCGACGCCACGGCGACCCCCTGGGCGCCCGAGGTCCACACGGTCATCGGCAACCCGCCGTGGGTCGACAGCGAGGGGATGGTGCGTGCCGGTCTCGATCGCGCCGCGCTCGCCGCGCGCCTCGGCCTGCGCGGCAACTGGGATCTCTCTGCGGCCTTCGTCGCCCTGGCCGCCTCCACGCTCGCGCCCGGCGGACACCTGGCCTTCGTGCTCCCGAACAAGATCGTCGCTGCGCCCTGGGGCGGGAGCGTCCGCGCGGTCCTCCGCCAGGGACGGGTCGAGGCGGTGGAGGACCACACTCAGCGCGGCTGGTTCGCGGCCTCGGTCCAGCCCATCGTCCTGCGGTGGTCCAGGAGCGCGCCCCGAGATCACGGCGTGCTGGAGGTGGGTGGGGAGCGCTCCCGCATGCCGCTGCCCGAGCGCCTCACCGACCCCTGGCCGCTGCGTCCCGTGCCCGACACGCGCGGCTGCGTCGCCCTCGGCAGCCTCGCCCGGTGCACCGACGGGGCCACCGTCTCCGAGGCCTATGCCCTGCGGGATGCCCTGCGGGACGGAGAGCCTGGGCCCGGAGACGTGCGGGTCGCGAACAGCGGCACCATCGACCCGCTCACCTTCCTCTGGGGGCAGCGTGAGCTGCGCTACCTCGGCCGGCGGATCGCCCGTCCCGTCATCGACCGGGAGGCGCTGCCGCCCCGGCGTCGGGAGCAGGCGGCCGCCCCCAAGCTGATCGTCGCGAGCATGACGCGGGTGCTCGAGGCGGCGGTCGATTCGGACGGGAGCTGGTACGGGGCGAAGTCGACGGTGGTGGTGGTGCCCACGGCGGTGCCGCTCCCGTGGCTCGCCGTGTGCCTCTGCGCGCCGACCGCCTCCGAGTGGTACCGCGCGGTCTGGGGTGGGCTGGCGCTTCAGGGCGGGCACCTCCGCGTGGGCTCCCGCCAGCTCGAGGCGCTCCCGGTGCCGCCGTGGACCGGTGACGAGGCGGCACTCGAGGCGGCCGCGGCAGCGCTGGGCCAGGGGGTCGAGGCGGCTGCCCGCCTGGGTGAGCGCCTCTACGTGGCCGCACGAGCGGGTGCGGGCGGTGCGCGGTGGTAGGGTGTCCGCCCGGAGGGATCATGCTGCTGTGGCTGTTCATCGCGTGTGCGGACAAGCCGGCCTCGGTCGGCGAGACGGGGCTCAGCAGCACCACGACGCCGGTGGGGTCGTCGACCGTCACGACGGGCTCGACCACAGAGACCACGCCGTCCACGACGACGACCTCCACGGGCTGCGCCGAGCCGGTCGCGGGTGACGACGGCTGGGCGGTCACCGAGGACGGCGTGCTCGAGGTGGACGCGCCGGGTGTGCTCGCCAACGACGAGTCCGACTGTCCGCTCACGGTGGAGCTCGTGACGCCCCCGTCGGCGGGTGAGGTCACGCTGGATGCCGAGGGCGGGCTCACCTACACCCCGGTCGCCGACTTCAACGGGCCCGATGGCTTCGTCTACGCCGTGACGAGCGAGGGCGGCCGCGTCGAGGCCGAGGTGGTGATCGAGGTCCTCCCGGTCAACGACCCGCCGGTGGCGTTCAACGACGCCTACGAGGTGCGCACGGGCGAGACGCTCGTGATTCCGCCCGACAGGGGCGTGCTCGCGAACGACATCGACATCGACGGCGACGTGCTCGAGGTGCGCATCGACCCCGCCGGCATCCCGGAGAACGGGCTGTGGAGTCTGCGCGGCGACGGCGGCATCGAGTACACCTCCGACGAGGGCTTCGAGGGGGTCGAGCGCATCGCCTACCGGGCCTCGGACGGCATGGCCGAGAGCGAGCTGGCGCAGGCGCTGATCACCGTTCGTCCCTGATCGGACCGGAGCCGGGAGGCACACGTGTGGTGGTGGGCGTCGGTCGCGCTCGCGGGGACGCTGACGGGGACCGTGCGGGAGCGGGGCTCCGGCGTGCCCCTCGTGTGCACCGTCTCTGCCGGAGAGG
>PKDJ01000015.1 GCA_002862545.1 Pseudomonadota bacterium | reverse complement strand
CTGCGACGACGCGTCGGCCGCCGGCTCGATGTCCTCGTCGTCGGCATCCACAACACTCCTGAGCGCTTCGACGAGTACACCCACGTCCCCGACGACATCGGCTACGGCCCCTGGGGCGGACGCGGCGACGACTACGCTGCCCTGGTGCACGAGACACTGAGGCCCCGGATCGAGGCGCAATACCCCTCGAGTGGTGTCACGGGCGTCCTGGGCTCGTCCCTCGGCGGCCTGATCAGCCTCCACATCGCCCACCGCTACCCTGACCAGTACGACTTCGTCGGCTCCCTCTCGGGCACGCTCGGCTGGGGCCGCTTCGGGCTCTCGAACCAGACGATGGAGGAGCGGTGGGTCGCCTCGGGCCCCTGGGATGCCTTGGTCTACGTGGACTCGGGTGGCGACGCCGGGGCGGATGGTGTGTGCCGGGACCTCGACGGCGACGGCTCCTATGAGGACGACCCCGACAGCCTCGACAACTACTGCGAGAACCGGGCCTTTGCCGACGCGCTGGCCGCCTCGGGCTGGCAGTGGGAGCGCGACCTGGTGCACTGGCATGAGCCTGGAGCCCCGCACAACGAGGCAGCCTGGGCCGAGCGCGCTCGCCTGCCGCTCGAGCTGTTCGACGGACTCTGAGCGCGCGGCTCAGGGCACGGCGGTGTTGACCTCCGCGACCACCTTGCCCTCGGTCACCGTGAACACCAGCGTCGGATAGGACGCACCCTCGAGAGCGACGAAGTCACCGGAGTCGGGACGGGGATCGTCGACGCCACCCGTGCCGTCCTCGTCGAGGAACGCCAGCACCCCATAGGTCACGTCCGTGGGCAGGTTCTCGAACAGGTAGGTGGCCATGTTGTCGCCGGAGACGGCCCCGGCGTCCACGGGTGACGAGCCAATGCCGACGCGCTCCCCGCTGATCGCCGCGGGGTCATCGAAGGTCGCATCGAAGACCTGAACGTGAACGATCCCGGCCGGAGAGGGAGAATCCAGGCCCCAGACCACCTCGATGAAGGCATAGCCGACGTCCGCGAGCGTCCCGGGTGTGTCGTCGCCGGTCCCGGAGCCGGCTCCTCCCGTCGCTCCCGTGGTCACCGAGCTGGTGTCGATGAGATCGTCCTTTGCACCACAGCCGACGAGACCGACCAACACCACTACCGCCAACAGCTCGCGCATGAACCCCTCCGGACGGCGGGACGATACACCAGCGCCACGCTCCGACCCGGCTCGGTTGTGGTGGGTCGCGAGCAGAGCCGTCGGATGGGGTACCCTGCTGCCGTGCACGTGCGTCGCTCCAACCGCGTCGAGCGCCTGGTCGGCGCCCTCGCCCACCAGCTGGACCAGCCCCTGGTCGACCCCTTCGCGCCGGACATCGTCGTGGTGCAGTCGCGTGGCATGGAGCGGTGGCTGAGTCAGCGGCTGGCCGATGCCCATGGGGTGTGCGCGAACCTCGTGTGTCCCTTCCCGCGTAGCTTCATCGACCAGCTCTTCGATGCAGTGGAGTCGAGCCCGCCCGAGTTCGGCTGGACGACGGGACAGCTTCAGTGGGCGCTCGCACAGCAGCTTCCCGCTCACCTGGACGATCCCGACTTTGCTCCCCTTCGCGCCTACCTTGACGACGACGTGGACGGCCTCAAGTGCCTCCAGCTGGCGGGCGTGATCGCAGACCGCTTCGACCAGTACGCGACCTACCGACCCGATCTCGTCGCCAGCTGGGAAGGGGGTGCCGCCGACGGGTGGCAGGCCACCCTGTGGCGCGGCTTGGTCGAGACGTTCGGACCGGGGCATCGCGCCGAGCGCGCCCGCCGCTTCCTGACATCCGTCCCCCGAGTCCGACCCGAGGCGTGGCCCGAGCGTGTCGCCCTGTTCGGCATTCCCGCGCTCCCGCCCCTGTATGTACGCGTTCTTCGCGCCGCCTCGTCCGTCATGCGGGTGGACCTGTACCTGCTGTCACCCTCGTCCGAGTACTTCGCCGACCTTCGGAGTCGACGCGAGATCGCTCGTGAGGTGAGGCTCACGGGGCGCTCGGCCGAGGCGCTCCACCTCGAGGTCGGGCATCCGCTGCTCGCCTCCTGTGGCCGCGTGGGTCAGGATTTCCAGGATGTGCTCGAGAAGGAGGGCAGTCCCTACATCGAGCTGCCCGCCATCCCCGCCGCCGCCTACGAGACTCCTCCGCTCGACAGCGCCCTGCACGTGCTCCAGCACGATCTGCTGACGCTCACGGAGCGACCCGACGCCGAGTCGCCTCGCCCCTTGCTCGCCTCGGACCGCTCGATCGCCGTCCACGTCTGCCATGCACCGATGCGTGAGGTGGAGGTCCTGCGCGATCAGCTGCAGGCGCTCTTCGACGCCGACCCGACCCTCCTGCCCGAGGACGTCGTGGTGATGACCCCGGATCTGGAGCGGTACGCTCCCTACGTCGACGCGGTCTTCGGCGTCGACGAGGGACAGCCCCACCACCTGCCGTACCGCCTCGCCGACCGAACCCTCCGCGCCGACAGCGCCGTGGTCGACGCCGTGCTCGGGCTGCTCGATCTGCTCGACTCGCGGATGAAGGCGCCCGACGTCTTGGACCGCCTCACCTCCCGACCGGTGGCCGCCCGCTTCGACGTGGATGCTGCAGAGCTGGACACGATCGCACGCTGGATCGGCGAGACAGGCATCGCCTGGGGGGTCGACGCCGACCATCGACGGGAGGTGGGACAGCCCGACCACGAGCAGAACACCTGGAAGTTCGGACTGACCCGAATGCTCCTGGGCTTCGCCATGACAGGCGGAGACGACACCCTGTTCGCGGGGGTCCTGCCCTACGACGAGATCGAGGGCGACGCCGCCGAGGCACTGGGCAAGCTCCTCGCGTTCACAGATGCCCTGTTCGCCCACCGCGAGGCGACCCGCGCGCCGCGCTCAGCCTCCGAGTGGGCGACCGCTCTCGGGCGGCTCGTCGACGACCTCGTCCGCGCAGACGACCGCGAGGCACAGAAGCTCCAGCGACTCCGTGAGGCCATCGCCGAGCTCGCCTCCGATGCCGAGGCTGCGGGCAATCACGCCCCCTTGCCGCTGCGCGGGGTTCGCTCTCTGCTGGCACAGCGCTTCGAGAGCGAGCGCACGACCCACGGCTTCGCCTCGGGGGGCATCACCATCGGCGCCCTGCTGCCGATGCGCTCCCTGCCCTTTCGGGTGGTCGCACTCCTCGGACTCGACGACCAGTCCTTCCCCCGCCGGGATCGCTCGCCGGCCTTCGATCGGATCACCCAGAGCCGCCGCCCCGGTGACCGTAGCCTGCGCGACGAGGACCGGTACCTCTTCCTCGAGGCCATCCTGTCCGCGCGAGATCGCCTGATCGTGACCTACACGGGACGCTCGATCCGCGACAATAAGGAGCTCCCCCCGGCCGTCGTCGTCTCGGAGCTCCTCGACTGGATGGACGGCGCCTTCGACGCGGACGAGGCGCCGAGTCGCATGGTGCGAGTCCATCATCCCCTGCAGCCCTTCAGTCCCACGCTGTTCGGCCGAGACGACCAGCGCTACAGCTACTCGCCTGCCTTCGCCGCGGGTGCCGCCGCACTGCTGGGGACGCGCCGCATCCCGCCTCCCTTTCTGGACGGCACGCTCGAGGTCACGCCCGAGGAGCGACGAGAGCTGAGCCTGGACGAGCTTGAGCAGTTCCTCCGGAACCCCGCGCGCACACTGCTCGCTGGACGGCTCGGACTAGCACTCGATCGACGCCTCGACGTCCTCGCCGACCGCGAGCCGCTCGTGCCCGATGCTCTCGAGCGCTACCAGCTGGCCGTTCCGCTGCTGAGCAGAGCACTCGCGGGCTTCGATGCCGATGCGCTGTGGCCCGTGCTCGCTGCGAGCGGCCGCTTCCCGCCAGGCGTTCCGGGGCGCTGTGTCTACGACGACCTGCATCCCATGGTCGGGATCGTCGCCTCAGCCGCCTCGACCTGGCTGGGCGGCGACCGCCTGCGGGCTGTGCCCGTCGACCTCGACATTCCACTCCGCGACGGCCAGACGCGGGTCGTCGGCTGGCTGGACCAGCTCTGGCCGAAGGCACAGCTCGACCTTCGCTATGCACGCCTGAGCCCACACCACGAGCTGGCGGCGTGGGTGAGGCACCTCGCCCTCTGTGCGACCGATGCCCCGGACACCCCTCGCAGCACCGTCCTGGTCGGGCGTGACCCCGACAAGCCCCTGGCCCGCGTGATCCGCTTTCGAGGCCTGCCGAAGGCCGACGCCCTGTACGAGCTCGGCTTCATCGCTCGGATGCACTGGTGGGCCCAGACTCAGGCCGTGGCCTTCTTCCCCGAGAACAGTCTTCGGTTCCTGAAGGACACGACCAGACTTCACTGGAAGAGCGAGGAGGACCACCTGGATGCCGCGCGGGCGCGCTTCAACAAGCCCTGGCAGTCCGACGGACGCTCCGATCCCTACGTCCGCCTCCTGTTCACCGGTCTCGATCCCTTCGACCGCGAGGCCTTCGTCCCCCGGCTCGCGCGCCTCGCCGAGCTCGTCTGGGGCCCGCTGCTCGAGCACCGAGAGGTCGACCCTGCGGACTGAGAGCTGCAGGCGCCACAGAGCGCAGGTGTCAGCTCGGCTGTGGGTGCCGATGGTCTGACAGCGCACGCAGCCAGCCGCGGGGGCCGGTCTGCAACACACTGCGCAAGAGGAGCAGCGCGACGCAAGCTGCCGCGGCCCAGCCGATGCCGCCGTGCTCGTGCGCGAGCCCGGCCGGCAGGAATCCTCCTGCGACCACACAGCCCAGCAGCAGCACGAGCCCGAGCACCGGATGACCCAGGCCCCTGGAGAAGGCGGCCATCACCACACCCCCGGCCACGGCAAGCTCCACGACCGCGTCGGCTGCTGGCGCAGAGAGGCGGACGAGCGCGAGCCCCACCAGACCCGCCAGAACCCACGGGAAGACCCGTCGGATCACCTCATCGATAGCCGAGGTCACGGCGTCTCCGCGGCGCGCTGCCCAGACGACGGCTCCCGCGAGTCCGACCAGCAGCCAGGGAGAGGCCTGGACCGCAAGGTGCCCGAAGGTGTCGAGCAGGGCCTCGCTCGGCGGCTGTCCATGCCCATGCCCGGCGTGATCATGCTCACCGAGTGGCTCTACCTTTGCTGCGAGCACCT
>PKDJ01000352.1 GCA_002862545.1 Pseudomonadota bacterium | reverse complement strand
GCCAGACGAGCATCTCCCGGTAGAAGGCCATCAGCGGGACGTGCTCCGCCACCTGGGCCCGGAGCGAGTCACGCCGCTGGGCGTGGGCCGCGTGTGATTCCTTCGTCACCCGCTCGCGCTCCCGGTAGTAGTTCCGCAGGGGCTGGACCTGGATCTCGAAGGTCCGGTCCCACCACTGGACCACGCTCTTGATCGCCATGAAGCCCGAGCAGGGCTTCCCCGTGGCCGTCGGTGTGTTCTACGACACCAACCGCCCGACCTACGACAGCCTGTTCCACGCACAGGTCGAGTCCGCTCGCGACAAGCTCGGTCCAGGCGACCTCGCCGGGCTGCTCTCCGGTGGCGACACCTGGAAGATCGGTCGGTGAGCCGCCTCGAACCACGCCCGCTCGAGCAGTGGCCAGCACAGCTCTCAGGCCGCCTCGAGGGCGTGTTCTGCGACATCGACGACACCCTCACTCATGACGGGCGCCTCGTCCCCGAGGCATTTGCAGCCCTGTCCGCTCTGCGCTCCCGAGGACTCAAGGTCGTGCCCGTGACGGGCCGGCCCGGCGGGTGGGTCGACCAGATCGCCCGCCTCTGGCCCGTAGACGGCGTCGTCGGAGAGAACGGTGGGCTGTGGATGTGGCTCGACGAGCAGACCGGTCGGCTCGAGCGGCGCTTCGCCCAGTCCGAGGACGAGCGAGCCGCCAACCGGGAGCGGCTGACCCAACTGGGTGAGCAGATCCTCGCTCGTGTGCCGGGCGCAGCTCTGGCGTCCGACCAGCCCTACCGCGACCTCGACCTCGCCATCGACTTCTGCGAAGACGTGCCACGGCTCGACGACGCCGCCATCGAGCACATCGTCGCAGCCTTTCAGCAGGCTGGAGCGACCTGCAAGGTGAGCTCCATCCACGTGAACGGCTGGTTCGGAACCTTCGACAAGCTGTCGGGGTGTCGCGCCTTCGTTCGGGAGCGCTGGGGAGTCGAGGTCGAGGCGCTGTCCGAGAGCTGGGCCTACGTCGGGGACAGCGCCAACGACGAGCCCATGTTCGCGGCCTTTCCCCTGTCGATTGGCGTGGCAAACGTCAGGGACTTCCTGCCTCGCATGACCGACTGGCCGACGTGGATCACCCGCGCAGAGGGAGGCCACGGATTCGCCGAGGCCGTGGACATCTGGCTCGCAGGACGAGCCTCCATCCGGTAGCATCCCGCCGGAGGTGCACATGCGCACACTGGTCCTCGTCCTCGCGCTCGTCGCAACAGCATGCGGCGGCGACAAGCTCGGAGAGACGGCGGACACTGGCGGCTCGCCCACGGCTACGGCGACGACGCCCAGTGCGGATACTGACACCGACACCGATGCAGACACGGACGCCGACACCGATTCGGACACGGACACCGACACCGACACCGATGCGGACACCGACACCACGGCCCCAGCTGGCGATCCAGCTGCCGGCTCGGTCGTGTACGACAGCAACTGCGCTGGCTGCCACGGCGCGGCCGGTGAGGGTGGCTTTGGTCCCGCCTTCACGGATGGCTTCATCGACGACCTGAGCGACGACGACGTGCTGTCGCAGATCCGAGATGGCGGGGGCTACATGCCGTCCTTCGGCTTCCTGTCTGCCGAGGATCAGGCCGACGTACTCGCCTTCCTCCGCGACGAGTTCGGCACCTGACTGGCGCCGGCCTCACGCTCGCGCTCGGGTCAGCCGTCGCCTGGGGCGGGCTCGATGCCGTCCGCAAGAGGCTCGCCAGGGACCTCGAGGTCCTTCCCCTGACGACGTGGCTGCTGCTGGGTCAGTGGCCGGTCTTCGGCCTGTGGGTCGTCAGCTCTGGACAGGCACGCCTCACCACCGCGTGGTGGGCGCCCGGACTGGCCAGCTCCCTCCTGGCGCTCGTGGCCGCGGTGTTGTTCGTTCGAGCCGTCAAGGTGAGTCCGCTCTCCCTCGTGATCCCCATGCTCTCCTTCACACCGGTCTTCGCCGTCGGGAGTGGTGCGCTGCTGATCGGCGAGTGGCCGACTGGCTCTCAGCTGCTGGGCATTGGGCTCGTCTCGCTGGGCGCTACGTGGCTGGCCCTCGCCGGGGGCGGCTCTCGCGGCCGCGGGCTCCGGGAGCCTGGAGTCTGGCTGATGACGCTGGTGGCGCTGCTGTGGTCCTGCACGATCGCACTGGACAAGCTCGCCCTGCGGCACGCGGACGTTCCCGCCCATGCGCTTGGTCAAGCCCTCCTGATCGGCACCGGCCTGCTGCTCCTCCTCGCTGTTCGTGGCGAGCTGCGGACCCTCCGGGCGATCCGGCCGCACATGACCACCTATGCAGGGGCTGTCGTGCTCCAGTGTGTGGCGACCGCACTGCAGCTCGCGGCCGTGACCACCATCTTCGTCGGGGTCGTGGAGGGACTCAAGCGCTCCATCGGTCTCGCACTCGCCCTGCTCAACGGCTGGTGGTGGTTCGGCGAGCCACTGACACCCGCGAAGCTCTGCGCCACCGCCGTCATGGCCGTCGGCGTCCTGTTGCTGGTGGTGTGACCGACAGGGTCACACCTCGATGGTGGCCTGTCGGGTGCGTCGTCCTTGTCGCAGCACGAGTGCTGCCTCGATCAACAGCCACAGGCCCAGCAGCGCGAGAGTGCCACCGACCACGAGCAGCAGCGGATCCGCCGTCGGACCCGTCGCGAAGGCGCGAAGGTTCATCACCATGCCCACGAGGGTGCTCCCGAGGACGAACACGCAGGGAAGCGCCACTGGCCAGACCGGCCAGCCTCGCTCCCTCAAGTACAGCGAGGCCAGACCGAGCGTGAGCCCTGCGAGGAGCTGATTGGTGGTGCCGAAGAGTGTCCACAGGGCGAGTGCCGCGGGCTTGCCGTTCACCTCGTACGTCGCGAAGAAGGCGATGGCGGCCACCGCCAGCCCGCCCGACACGAAGCGGTTGCCCGTGACAGCTTGGAGCCCGAGCGATGCTCCGATCTCCTCGATGTTGAACCGGAGGAGCCGCGTCGCCGAGTCCAGAGTGGTCAGCGCGAAGCTGACGACCACCATGGCGATCAGCGCCGCTCCAAGCTCGGGCGGCAGGCCGAGAGCGGTGAGGAAGGTGGTCGTCCCCTGGATGAAGGCATCGATCTTCGCCGTCAGCCCCTGCGCTGCACCCCAGCTGCCGTAGTGTTCGTGCCAGAGGGCCGAGGAGCCGAAGCCGGCGGTGCATGCCAGCGTGGCGAGGAGCCCGAGCAGGCTCTCCCCGATCATCGCTCCGTAGGCGACCGGCCGGGCATGACTCTCGCGCTCGAGCTGCTTCGACGTGGTCCCCGAGCTCACGAGCCCATGAAAGCCACTGGCGGCACCACACGCAATCACGATGAACACGAACGGCAGCAGCGGCGGCGCGCCCTCGGGACTCGGCACGAAGGCCGGCGCGTCGAACGCCGGATTCGCCACGAACAACCCAAGGTAGGCCAGCCCGAGACCGAGGTAGAGCAGCAGCGCATTCAAGAAGTCCCGGGGCTGAAGGAGCGACCACACGGGCAGCACGGATGCCGCGAGCGCATAGGCCAGCAACAGCCCGGTCCAGACCGCGGGCCCCGGCCACGAGGCGGGGTCGAGTCCCAGTGTGGGAAACCACAGACCCAGCTGAATGCCGAAGAGCTCCAGACAGAACCCGACGGTCGCTACGGGCAGCAGTCCGAGCCCTCGCTTCTCCATCAAGAAGCCAGCCACGAGCGCCACGGCCATCAACAGTCCGCTCGGCAGCACCGCCTGGGGATAGCCCGGATGACCGGGTGCCAGCTCGAGACTGAACAGACGCGCAATCACGAACACGAAGACGCCCATCGCCAGCGTGATGCCAAAAAAGATGATCGCGTGGAAGAGCGAGCGCGCGCGAGGCCCCACGACGCCCTCTGCCACGGCCCCGACGCTGAGTCCACGGGCCCGTGTCGACAGCACCAGCGCCGCCAGATCGTGGACGCAGCCCACGAGAACCGCACCGAGGACGACCCAGACCAGTGCAGGCCCCCAGCCCCAGATCACCGCCACGGCCGGGCCGAGCATGGGTGCGAGACCGGTGATCGACGCAAAGTGGTGGCCGAAGAGAATCGATGGACGCGTCGGCAGATAGTCGACGCCGTCACGCTCTGAGTGCGCCGGCGTGACCCGAGCGTCGTCGAGGTGGAAGACCGCACGCGCCAGCCAGCCCGAGTACAGCCGGTAGGCCAGGGCGTAGACCACGAGTGCGACGAGGGCAGCCAGAGCAGGTGTCATTCACCAACCTCCGACACCCAGGATGCCACAGGCTCACTCGGCCGCAGCCTCCTCCTCCGGAAGCAGGACGAGCTCGATGCGCTGCTCCATGTTCAGGTACAGCTTCGCAGCATCCTGGACGACCTCGGCGGTCAGTCCGTCGTTACGGGCCTCGTACTCCAGGATCTGCAGGGGGTCCCACTCATTCGAGATCGCACTGGCGATGGAGCTGAGCCAGAAGCCGTTCGTCTCGATGCGCGTCTCGCGGTCGCGGCGGTTCTTCTCCTTCTCATCGTCGACGTACTGGGCGTCGACCCCCTCGTCGCGAACCCGTGCCATCACGGAGTACGCCGCCTCCTTCAGCTCGTCGACGCGCTCGGGATCACACGTCCAGCTGACGGTGAAGGTGTAGGTACTCTCCGGGTGCTTCTGCGTTCCCGCGCGGACGCCGACCCCATAGACGCCACCCAGCTCCTCGCGCAGCTCCTCTCGGAGGAGCACGGACAGGATGTCCTTCATCCCGTAGAGCTGGTTCCGCGCGACCCAGTCGTCCTCCATCGTCCCGTGGAAGCGAATCCACACTCTCGCCTGCGGGTCCAGTCCCTTGCGGACGACCTCGGTGTGGACCCCCTCGACGCGGCGCGCACCGTCGTCCCCGCGCTCCTCGCCGCCCTCGGAGGCCGGCAGTGACCCGAGGTACTTGGCAGCGAGAGGCTCGAAGGTGTCCGGGTCGATGTTGCCGACGAACAGGAAGGTGAAGTCCGCCGCGTCTGCGAAGCGCTCGCGGTAGAACGCCTCGGACGCCGCGAGGTCGAGCTGCTCCAGCGTCTCGACGGTCCACGGCTGGTAGCGCGGATGATTGCCCCACTCGAGGGCCGAGAAGGCATCCGACATCACAGAACCCGGATCGGAGAGACGGTTCTTGATGGACGCCTCTCGGGAGGTCCGCTCCAGTGTGAGCCCGAGCTCATCGAAGCGCGGTGCCGTGAACGCGAGGTGCGCGAGCTGCAGCGCGGTCTCGAGATCCGCGACCGAAGAGGAGCCACTGACGGCCTCTCCAT
>PKDJ01000236.1 GCA_002862545.1 Pseudomonadota bacterium | reverse complement strand
GAGCTCGCTGACCCAGACGGGGGCTGTGCGGTCGGTCACGTCCCAGAAGCCGACGCCACCGAGCACGGCGCCGTCCTCGGTGACCTCGTGGTAGTCCACTGCGAGGTACTCCCGGTCCCCCACGGTGTGGAAGGCGAGGGAGTGGGACTCACGCATCCCGTCGGACCACCCCTGACCGACGAGGACGGGGCTGCACGGGTCCGAGAAGTCGAAGATCGACAGCCCGCCGCCGCCGTCCTCGGGGGCCCACGGGAACCACAGGTAGCCGTCGTGGACGACGGACAGGTTGTAGTGCTCGGAGTCGCCCTCTCCGCCGGTGATGTAGGCGCAGTGCTCGAGGAGCTGGTCGTCCGTGAACGCGACCGCGCCTGTGCCTGGACCCTGCGCCGGCTCCCAGGAGTCGGGGGAGGGGTACTCGTGGAACGTCACCTCTGTGCTGCCGTCATCGACGGGTGTACCCGCGCAGGCGACCGCCACGAGCGCCAGCGCTCCGAGACCCCTCATTCGCTCCTCCAGAGCGGGGGTCTTAACCCTGCGGGCCTTGACGGGCGGTCGCGGGTCGCGTCCGGCTCATCTTCGGTGTGTACGCGCCGTTTCGTTCAGGGCAGGCAGGCGTAGGTGATGGTCGTGCGGGTGTCCACCCCGTCGATCCCCGAGTCGATCTCGATCACGTGGGTGCGGCCCAGATCGTCGTACTTGTACATCGTCTGGCTGTCGAAGACGCCGTCGGCACCGGTGTCGGAGCGGTAGCGATGGAGCTGGCCGAGCCGGTTGTAGTCGTAGTTGGTCTGCGTGTCCGCGATGCCGTCGGCGCCAAGATCGATGATGACCCAGTCTGTGAAGTCGTTCTCGTCGTAGACGTAGTCGTACTGGTTGGCGTTGGTGACCTCTCCTGTCTCCGCATCGAACCACTGGATCAGCAGGCGGTCGACCCGTCCGAAGGGCGTCCAGTCGTAGGAATAGACGAGGTCGGCGTCACCGTCGGCGTCGGTGTCGGAGCGGTACTGGACGTAGACGCCGTTGTCCCACACGTAGGTGTCGATTCGGTCGAGCACACCGTCGGGCCCCGTGTCGGTCTCGATGCGGACGAGCTGGCCGTCCTCGTCGTAGATGTAGCTGCGAACCTCGTCGACGAGGCCGTCACCGTCGATGTCGGTCTCGATGGACTCCAGGCGACCGAAGGCATCGTAGACATACCAGCGGGATTGCTCGGCGAGGCCGTCGTTGTCGGTGTCGGTGTCGTACCCCAGCAGCCGCCCGTTCTCGTCGTACTCGTAGACGAGGGCGTAGTCGATGGAGCCGTCGGCGCCGTAGTCGGTCTCGTAGTAGCGCGCGTAGGGCAGGTCTTCGTCGACAGCCGCGTCACAGTCGTTGTCGAGACCGTCGCAGAGCTCAGGTGCCGCCGGATGCACCTCGGGGTCGTCGTCGTCACAGTCCCCCGCACGGCGCGTCCAGCCGTCGCCGTCGCGGTCGATGCCTTGGGGCTCCGAGCCGTCGTCTGGGGTCTGCTCGGTGGGCTCGCCGGTGTCGGCGACGGGCTCGTCGACGGCTGCGCCCTCCCCGGTGTACCGCGCCTCGGAGAGATTGACGGTCTGAACACCTGGGGCGCACGCGAGCAACAGCAGGACGGTCGGCGTCATGCGCACTCCTCGACGGAAGCATACCGTGTCGGCAGTGGGTGCGGGTACGCTGCCGCATGATCGGCGCAGCGGGTCCGAGGGCGCAGTGAATCGTGCGAGGGCGCTGCCGGTGTGTGGAGGATGCCGGCCGCCAGCAGAGCCGGCTGCGGCACCTCGAGCCTGATGCAGAGGCTCTGGCCAGACTCGCTCGGCGTTGGAGGTGTGCGTCGTGAGCGACCGCAGCGCCTATGCCTGCGGGGGAGTCGAGCGGGGGCGCTCCGAGGACTAGAGCGGAGTGAGGTACTCCTCGAGGATCTCTGCTCGGTAGAAGGGATAGCCGCGAGCGTTGTCGATCCGCCGGCCCGTCCAGGCCTCCTCCGGCAGGTCGATGCTGTACTCCTCTTCGTCGCCGTCGAGGTACTGGCCGAGCATCGGTGGCAGATCCGAGGGATAGAGCTGCTTCCCGTCGCAGACCTGCTCGGCGTGGATCTCTACCGGAACAGGCTCGATGAGCTCGGCGAAGCCGTAGCCGTCTGCGTCGAAGGAGACGCGGATGGGCCGCTCGAGGCCCGTGAGGACATCGAAGCCAAAGAACTCGCAGTCGAGCTCGTCTTCGCCGTCACAGGCGACCAAGAGCAGCAGGAGCGGTAGTAGAGCGCGCACGCATCCTCCTCGGGCGACAGCCCCTATCCGGCTGACACCGGAGCGGGGGGCCTGCCTCCGTCAGTTCCGCGCCGCCAGCTTGAAGGACTGCTGGTAGCCGTCATCGAGGTCGGTGATGGTCAGCTTGACGACACCTGCGTCGTCGACGGACCAGCGCTCCTCGACCAGAGGCCCGGGACCCCCACGGTTGACGGGCAGCGCCTCGAGCGCGGTGCCACGCAGGCGGCGGTCGAACGCGAAGCGCACCTGGCCCTGCGGCACGAGGTCGCCAGCAGGGGAGCCGTCGTCGGCGACATCCGAGCACTCGGCGAAGCGGTAGTGTCCGATGTCGTGGGCTGGACGGTAGCGGCGCACGAGCTCGGGGGCTCCGCCTGCTCCGAGCGGGGTGCGCTCGTCGAAGATCGGGTCGAAGCTGATGCGGGCGCCGCCGCCCAGCTCCCGGAAGACACCGAAGTGCCTGCCGAGGCGACGCGTGAGCGTGAGGTTGCTCACTGCGGCCACAGCGAGGCCGATCGCGGTGCTCGCGGAGGGAGAGGTCGAGCGGCGCACGCGGCGACCAAAGGCCTCGCGGAGCGTGCGCGCGACCACCGGCAGGCTCGATGCGCCACCGACCACGTAGACACCGGACAGGCCCTCGTCATCGAAGGCACCGCCTGCGCGAGGCACCACCTCGGCGACCGTGTCGAGGGTCTGCTCGACGAGGCTGCGGACAGCGGCGTAGACCTTCTTCAGGGACAGGGTGACCAGAGCCTCCTCGTCAATACCGGTGGCGGCACGCTCCGCGGGGAGCAGGTGCGCTCCGAGCTCGACGTGCAGGTTGCGCGTGTTGGGATGGACGGTCTCCTTGCAGGCTCGAATGTGCTCGAGAAGCACGGTGGTCGTGACCGCCGAGAGGGCAGCCCGAGACAGCCCGGCCGCGTCGAGCGCGAGGTCGAGGATCACGTGGTCGAAGTCGTCACCACCGAGCTGCGTGAGGCCTCGGGTGTGGAGCACGGTGTGTCCGCCGTCGTTCAGATCGACCAGGGAGGCATCGAAGGTGCCGCCTCCCAGGTCGTAGATCAGCACCCGGTGTCGGCTGCCCGAGACGTGGCGTGCGAAGCGATGAGAATACTCGACCGCCGCGGCGCTGGGCTCGTCGAGGACGCCGACCACCTCGAAGCCGGCGGCGCCGAAGGCCTCGAGGGTGACGAAGCGCCAGGTGCTGTGGGCGCCTGCGGGGGTTGCGACCATGGCCTGCAGCGGCCCCGCGGAGGTGCCGAGAGACGCGTGGATGCCCTCCCGCAGTGCGCTCAGGAAGCCGATCAGGAGCTCGGCGAGGGTCACCACGGTGTCGCCGATCTCGACGGGGGTGTCTGGGCCGGCATCGGAGGTCGCGAGGAGGCGCTTGAACGACCGCAGGACGACCCAGCCTGGCTCGCCGAGCATGACGGCTGCAGCGGGTCCGAACCGCAGCTCGCCATCGCGCGCTGCCACGACGGTCGGGAAGTGGTCGAGCAGGTCGCCATTGGGGGACTCGAACGCGAGGACGGGGAAGTTCCCGCGGTCACTGTGAGCCACCACCGTGCGGGTGGTGCCGAGGTCGATTCCGAGAAGCATGGGTGCTCCGTGGAGGCCGAGCCGCTTGGGCTCGTGGGGAGAGAGTGGGGTTTCCGTGACTCTGTGTTGAGTCACTATGCGAAGCGCAGGGGAGTGTCCAGGTTCTGTCGCCTGTTCGGCACGGACGAGATGGTGCATAGCGCGTTGGGGTGGGCTTCGATACTCCCGTAAGGAACACGAAACACCAGGAGGAAGCGTGTCTCAGATGCCCGGTCCAGACGAGACCGTGATCCACGTCCACACGGCGGCGGGACAGCTCGGGCCCTACTCGCGTCGTCAGCTCGCGTCGCAGGTCGACTCCGGGGCACTCGCGCTGTCCTCCCACATCTGGGTCGAGGGGATGTCCGACTGGACGCGTCTCGAGGACAACGCGGAGTGGCTGAGTGACCTCGGCACAGGTGGCGGTCTGGTGCCCCAGCGACCTGGCGAGTCGGACGATGACTACCAGGATCGCCTGTTCGGCGATCTCGTGAAGTCGTCGTGGGACTACCTGGAAGACCACACCTTCGCGAGCCACATCGACGAGGTCTTCCTCGGAGCGGTGATCACGTCGTCTCTCGACTCGGGCTTCGCGCTGATCGACATCACGTCAGACGGCCAGCACCACTACCTTCGCTTCGAGAACATGTCCGACCAGAGCCGCCTCATCTTCCGGATGACGCACCTCACGGGCAGTCTCTCCGTCGCGAAGGTGCTCGGTCAGCGGGCCAGCGTCGTCATCGGCTACGGAGAGCGCATCGGCAACGTCGCCAAGGTGATGAACGCCGTCAGGGCCGAGATGCAGTCCGGCTACCTTCAGAACGCAGAGCCCGGCACCATCACCGTCGATGGCGATCTGCAGTCCGGCTACGTCTACGTTCAGGTCGACCTGTACCTGAACATCGACGACTACGTCTCGCGGACGTACCACATCGACTATCCGCGACTGACCGGCCACATCGGCGCGGCAAAGAACGCACTCGCCAAGTACCTTCGCGGCCGCTTCGGCTGATCCGACCACAGGAGACTCGATGTTCAACCTCATTCAGCAGTTCGCTCACAAGGCGGAGATGCGTGAGTCGAAAGACGAGATCCTCATCGGGGAGATCGTTCGTGCGATGGCGCGTCAGGGGTACCCAGCGATCAGCTTCCGGGCGCACGATGACCGGCAGCGGATGCGCTTCAAGACGGTGTCTGATCCCATGCTGCACTCTCTCTTCGTCACGCTCGACCGCAAGACGGGCGGGGGGGCGCTGTCCGAGGCGTTGCTGGGCAGCAAGGCCACGCTGACGCTCACCGCCGAGGTCAAGAACCGGCTCTCGGATCCGGATGACCTCATCGCGATGTACAAGACGGATCTCGCCAACATGTTCAAGCTCCCGGTGATGGGCGGCGTGAAGCTCAACCACCAGATGAACAGCGTGTTCGCGACGACCACGCGGTACATCGAGATCGGGGACTACATCAACAAGGGCGACGAGGGCGTCGACAAGCTCGTCGGTCTGCTCCAGAAGACCACGGATGTGCTGAAGGAGAAGCTCGCGCCCTACAAGAAGTAGGGCC
>PKDJ01000082.1 GCA_002862545.1 Pseudomonadota bacterium | reverse complement strand
CCGCTCTCCGTGACGCCCGAGCAGGTGCTGGACTGGCTGGACGGTGCGCTGCCCGCCGAGGAGCTGTGCGCCGAGCTGCCCGCGTGGGCGCGTGCTGAGGCGGTGACGGCCCTGCACAACGCACGAAAGCGACTCCGAGACGCGATTCCACAGCCACCCGCACTCCCGTGAGGTCCCCTGCCGTCGACGCCGTGACCCGTCACCCACGGGTCGCCCGCCTCGGCGCGAGTGCCACCGAGCAGAGTCGTGTCGACGCCTTCGCTCGGGACATGGCGCAGTGGCTCCATGGTGCTCCGAGGGACGAGCTGGGGGCCCTCGCGCGCGTCATCACACAGGTCCTGCGACGACCGCTCCGGGACACGCGGCACCTGTGTCGCGGGAGACCCCTGCTCTCCGTCGAGGCCGCCGCCAGGATGGTCGAGGCCCTCTGGCCCCTCCTGCGGTCTGGCGACGACGACGACGCGTCTCGAGAGTCCTCCCCCGCGCCCGAGGAGCCGGACGACGGCGACACGACGCCGCCGCCACAGTCCCCTCCACCCGACGACAGACCCGACGACGCGGACGATGACGATGCGGACGACGGCGAGGCGAGAGACGACGAGGAGAGTGACGGAGCCGGGGATGGAGAGGGTGACGGCGGCTCCGAGACCGAGGATGAGCCGGCGGACGAGGGCGCTGATGGGTCCGACGACGACGGCACCGGTCAGCGTGGAGCCGCGGGCAGGGGCCCTGGGCAGTCAGCCACCGGCAGTGGCGGCGTGTCCGCGGGTCGAGGCGGCAGCGACGACGCCCAGCGCATGCAGCTCGACGAGCCGGTCGATCCAGCCGATGTCCTCGCACAGCTGGCCGAGCTGGCCAGCACCGACGATCCCGAGCTGCACAAGCTCGCCGACCAGCTTCGCCGCAGCCTCGGAGGCGACGCGTCGGACGAGGACATCGGAGCCGCCGCTGCAGACCTCCTCGATCCGGCCGGCCAGGCCGCCAGCGAGGGTGCGATCGACACCGACAAGGCCACCCGCACCCTCGAGCGCTTCGTGCCCGGCATCGGGTGGTCCGACGCCCCTCAAGAGATCGAGCAGACGCTGCTGCAGCGACTCGACAGCCTGGTGCGGCTCCTCGACGCCCTCCCCGACCTGCGCCGCATCGCGGATGCACTGGGTCGCGTCGAGGACGCCACCCGAAAGGCTGGCAAGAAGGCGGGAGGCCGGGAGGAGGTCGTCGGGGTGCGACTCGGCGGAGAGCCCAGCGCCGTGCTCCCGAGCGAGCTCGCGCTGCTCGGCAGCTCCACCACAGAGGACCTGTTCTACCAGCGGCTGGTGGAGCGGCGCCTCGTGTCGCTGGAGCTCACCGGCTCGGGGGATGAGGGTCGTGCCAAGGGAGCCCGTCGCGGGCCGGTCATCGCCTGCATCGACACCTCCGCCTCGATGCAGGGCTCCCCGGAGCTCGCCGCAAAGGCGCTCGTCCTCGCCGTGACCCGACGGGTGCTCCGCCGCGGGCGCATCGTCCATCTGATCCTCTTCGGGGGCCCACGACAGCACACCGAGATTCGGCTGCGACGAGGGCTCGGGGGACTCGAGGGCCTGCTGGACTTCCTCGAGGCGAGCTTCCATGCCGGCACGGACTTCGACGGTCCACTGCTGCGCGCGATGGACCTGCTCGAGGAGGAGGCCCTCGAAGACGCCGACGTGCTGGTCGTGACGGACGGCCTCTGCCGCGCGACGCCGCCCGTCGTCGAGCGCGTCCGAGTCGCCCGTGAGGGCCGTGACGTGCGCATCTGGTCGGTGGTGCTCGGCCGCCACGACGTGCGAGGAGTAGCCCCCTTCTCGGACCAGGTGTGGGCCCTCGATCCGGGAGACACGAGCGAGGCCGCCGGCTTGATTCGGAAGCTCTAGGCCGACCTCAGCGCTGGAGCCGCCACGTCACTTGCCCGTCCGCGCGCCACGTGACGACCAGCTCGCCGAAGGGCGATCCCACCAGCAGCTCCATGTCGTCCGCACGCTGCGCCTCGTCGAAGTTGTCGATCCCCTTGAAGCGAAGCTTGATCCGATCGCCCTCGATCACGTTGTCGTCCGCCGAGTACAGCTCGTCTCCGTAGCGAAGGCGGAAGATCGGGCGGAGCAACGACAGCTCCCGAGGAATCTCCACGAGCACATCGTCGCTTCCCCAGCCGGCGTCGACGGCGAACGAGGCCTGCTCGGCCGCCGAGCTCGCCAGCTTGTCGACGGTGCGGCGAAACTCGGGATGACGCGACAGCGATGGATGCTCGACCTCTTTCTCCAGCGCAGCCCCCATGTCGCGCTGCTGGCGGAAGACCTCGGCCTCCGCCGTCTTGTAGGCGTCGGTGTCGACCCACGTGACGGCCTCGTCGGCGATCAGGATGGCCCGGTGGTGGACGATGTCGGAGACCCCCTTGGGCTTGCCGGCCAGCTCCAGCGCGACCTCGACCGAGCCAAAGCTCGTCGACTCGCGCGCCAGGACCGCGGGCGCGGTCTCGGGTACCCGCAGCGGCACGTAGTCGTCCGGGTACATGTCCGTGAGGTGGAGCGCGAGCACCAGGGTCGCATTGTGCAGCGTCCGCTCGCTGCGGTTGTCGATGGACAGGTTCAGCCCGCCACCCAGCAGTGTGGGCGCGACCTCGAGGTCCAGCCAAGTGTTCTCGGGGAGAATCTCCCAGAACTGGGGACCGAGGAGGTCGTGGCAGAAGGCGATGTCCGACAGGATGAAGTCGTACTGCTCCTGCGTACGTCGGCGCGCGAAGTGATCGAGGACCTTGCCCTTGCCCTGATCGAAGGCCGCCTGGTCGAAGGCGAGCCGGGCGAGCTGGAGGTCCGGACTGAAGTAGCCAGCCCCGAGCATGGTGCCCTCGTAGAGCTCGAGGATGTAGCTACCCTCCCTCGACTTACGAAGGAACGACCTCGTCTTGTACGGATCGAGCATGTCGAGGAGCGCGTCGGACTGCTTGGGGTAGTACGCAGCAGACTGCTGAAGCGCGAGGCGCGCTCCCTGGGTGTCCCCTGCCCTCGCGAGGTTCACTCCCTGCAGCAGCAGCGCGGGAGCACTGTGCTCGGGATGCTGCTCGATCTGCTCTGCGAGCAGGCGGTCTACCCGCTCGACGGTCTCGGGATCGCCCTGCTCGATCAGCGCCCAGGCGAGCAACAGGTGCGCCTCTCGCTCGCTGGGAGCCAGCCGAATGGCCTGCTCGGCCGCCGCAGCCGCGGCCTGCCAGTCCTCCGCGTGGGCGGCCAAGTAGGCGCGATCCCGGACCACGCTCAGCGTGTCCCACTCCTTGACGTACTTCCAGTACACGTCGCCGTAGTCGACCAGCGCATCGAAGAGACGGCGCTCCAGACGGTCGATCTGACGCAGCAGGCGGTCGTGCTCGGCCTGACGGTCCTTGAGGTCGCCGAGGATCTGCTGGGCCTGCTTGCGATCGACGCTGAAGCCACCGCTGGGAATCATGACGCCGTCCACCTCTCCCTCGATGGAGACCACGGACAGCGTGGCGAGCAAGAGCTCGCTGGTGAGCTCCCAGAGGGCTTGCTGATCCTCGGCCTGTGTCTGGCTGGCGTAGAGCTCTTGGAGGATGGAGAGCAGCTCCTGACGGGCCTCAAGCACCTCGGGAGCAACACCGCTGAAGTCTTGTCGGGCGAGCATCCGGAGGTACCCCTCGAGGTCCTCCTCCTCTTCGAGCGCCCGGTCGATGCCGTGGATCACGCGAATGGTGGCGTCGATGTCGTAGCTCTGGGCGGCCTTGGCCTCCTCGAGCTTCTCGACCGCTGGCTCGAAGACCTCCTCGGCCTTCGCCCGCTGAGCTGCGAGCGCCTCGGCCTCCTGCTGGTCGACGTAGGCTGACCAGCCTGCGTAGAGCCCCACAGGCACCAGCACAGCCCCAAGTCCTGCGATGCCGCAGCCCATCAGCCAGGACTTCCGCTTCGACTCGGTGTCGTTCATCGGCGCTCCTTGCGCTCACACTACGCGCGGCGGTCCCGTCGATTTCATCTGAGACAGCGTCCGGTAAGGCCCGAGCGCAGAACGGGCCACGCGCGGCTCGGGGAGATAGCCGTGCTCGTGGAGGCGGGATGCAGCACCAAGCAGTGCTCCGGGGCCGACGATCGGTCCACCCCAGTCGCTGGGCGAGCAGCCCTGCGCGCACACCTGCTGCCTCAGCCTGCGATGCGAGAGGTGTGTGCCCATGAGTCGCTCCGAGGGGCGCGTACCCCGCATCGTGGTCACCATCGCGGCCCTGATGGTGATCGTCGCAGGCCTGCAGTACGCCTCCGAGATCCTGCTTCCCATCTTGTTCGCGGTGTTCCTCTCCATCGTCGCGCTGCCGGTCGTGAATGCCCTGCGCAAGGTCGGACTGCCCAATGCGGTCGCCATCGCTCTCGTCGTGCTCGCAGTGGCTGGCGTGCTGGTCGGCACCAGTGCGGGGGTCGCGGGGACGGTCCGCAGCTTCAGCGCCAACCTTCCGCGCTACGAAGAGCCTCTCCAGGCCCTGATGCAGAGCTCCCTTCAGACCCTCGACGCGTGGGGTGTGTCCGTCGAGGTCCGCGACATGACGGAGTACCTGTCGCCCAACGCGATCATGGGCTTCGTCGGTCAGACCGTGAACGCCGTCGTCGGCATCCTGGCCCGCACACTGATCGTCACCGTCACGATGACCTTCATCCTCCTCGAGGCTAGCGAGCTGACCCAGAAGCTCCGGGTCGCGCTCGGAGACACCGGCGAGGGGGAGCTCGTCGGAGCCCTCTCGGACGCAGGCAATCAGGTCCAGCGCTACCTGTTCATCAAGAGCAGCGTCAGCGCGGTCACCGGACTGCTCGCCGGGCTGTGGTGCAACGCCATGGGCGTGGACTTTCCTCTGCTCTGGGCCACCATCGCCTTCCTGCTGAACTACATCCCGAGCATCGGCAGCATCGTCGCGGCCATCCCCCCCATCCTGCTCGCGACCGTTCAGCACGGCCCTGGCACCGCGCTGCTCGTGCTCTTCGGCTACGTCGTGATCAACGTCTCGCTCGGCAACCTCCTCGAGCCTCGCCTGCTGGGCCGTAGCTTAGGACTGTCGCCCCTCGTCGTGTTCGTGTCCCTGCTCTTCTGGGGCTGGGTGTGGGGGCCCGTCGGCATGCTGTTCTGCGTGCCGATGACCGTCATCTTCAAGATCATCCTCGAGAACTACGAGGACACCCGCTGGCTCGCCGTCTTGCTGGGGCCGGCCCGCGAGATCGACCGCTACGTCGGCAAGAGCGCGCCCACACCGATCACACCTCCGCGGCGCAGCCCCGACGCGTAGCTGACTAGTGACTTCCTTCGCCGGTCTTCCGCCTGCGTGTACGCTCCGGGCTGGAGGCCCCATGTCGCGCAAGCTCGAGATCACCATTCAGGAAGACGGTCCCTACCGCATTCGGAATGCGCGGAGCGCACGCTTCGGCGACGAGGAGCTCAACACCGAGGACGA
>PKDJ01000266.1 GCA_002862545.1 Pseudomonadota bacterium | reverse complement strand
TGGACCTTCGACCGCGACCGACGGGTGGCGCGCTGGTGTCGGGCTCACCGGATTCCGTGGCACGAGGCGCCGGATCGGGGGGTGAACCGTGCCCGTCGTCACCCCGCTGGGTTCGCCAGGGCCTGGTCCGGTCACATGGACGCGCCGATCCCGCCGCCGCCACGACGGCTCCTCGCGGCAGACGTGCCGGCCGAGGGTCCTCGAACCCCACAGGAGCTGGGACTCCCGCCCTCCACGAAGGATCCCGTGCAGCAGGGGGGCGAGCGACGCGCGCGGACGACGGTCGTGTCCTTCCTGCGTGAGCGGGGCCACGGCTACTCCGGCGCGATGTCGAGCCCGGTGAGCGGGGAGCAGGGCTGCAGCCGGCTGTCGCCGTACCTCGCCTGGGGCTGCATCAGCATGCGGGAGGTCCACCAGCGCACGGAGCGGCGGCTGGCCCAGGCGCGTCGAGCCCGGGGCGGCACGTGGGCACGCGACCTGACGGCCTTCCGCAGTCGCCTTCGGTGGAACGGCCACTTCGTGCAGCGCCTGGAGAGCGAGCCGGCGAGCGAGTTCCAGAACCTCAACCGGGGCTACGACGGCATGCGCGAGGCCGACTTCGACGCGGACCACTTCGCCGCCTGGTGTGCCGGTCGCACCGGCTACCCGATGGTCGATGCGGTGATGCGGAGCCTCCACGCCACCGGCTGGACCACCTTCCGCATGCGCGCGATGCTGATCAGCTTCGCCGCCCACGACCTGTGGCTGCACTGGCGCAGCCCGGCCGTCTTCCTCGCGCGGCACTTCCTGGACTTCGAGCCGGGCATCCACTTCAGCCAGGTGCAGATGCAGTCCGGCACCACCGGCATCAACCGCCTGCGGATCTACGACCCCACCAAGCAGGCCCGCGAGCACGACCCCGACGGGCGCTTCATTCGTCGCTGGGTGCCCGAGCTGCAGGCGGTCCCCGACGACTGGATCCATGCGCCGTGGACCCTGCCGCCGCTGCTACAGCACAGCCTCGGGGTCGTGATCGGTCGAGACTACCCGGCGCCGATCGTCGACCACCTCGAGGCCGTCCGGCGTGCCCGCCGCATCGAGGAGGCCTGGGGCGCCAAGCCGCGCGTGCGGGACGAGGCCCAGCGGGTGTTTGCCGAGCACGGCAGTCGCCTGCCGGCTGAGGCGCGTCCCTGGGAGCGGCGGCGTCAGGCTCGCCGCTAGGGGCTCGGAGGTGCCACCCGCGGGAGCGGGGGAGGTGGTCGGGGCGGCAGGATTCGAACCTACGACCCTCTGCTCCCAAAGCAGATGCGCTACCAGACTGCGCTACGCCCCGATCGGGTGCCGCATATCCGGGACCGGCGTCCGAGGCCACGGCGCACCGGTTCGTTGCGCGCCAATCGTCCACACACGCAGATAGTCTCGTGGAGAGCTGCCAGGCGCGAGTATGCTCCGCACCTGTGCGATCGCTCCGAGAGAGGTTGTCTGATGCACACCCGCGCCGCTGCCCTGCTGTTGCTCCTGTCCGCTGCCTGCGACGACCACGTCTTCCCGACGGGCTCCGTCGAGGGCGACCCCGATGCCTACACGGCGGACTGGGACGGCGTGCAGGCCTTCTTCCAAGACAGCTGCACCGAGGGCTGCCACGCGACGCTGCCGCCGGTGCTCCCTGACGCGATCGAGGCCGACATCATCGGCGGCACGGAGGCCTACGTCGTGCCCGGTGATGCCGAGGCCAGCCTGCTCTGGCAGGTGCTCGATCACACCGGCAACGGCACGCCGATGCCCATCGGCCAGCCCCGCCTCGACGACGACTTCATCCTGCACGTGCGCGACTGGATCGACAGTGGCGCTGAGCTCTGAGCGAGACTGATCTTCCCCACCTCCGAGGTCCCCGATGCGTCTGCTCACGGCTGCCGCCTCACTGCTCCTGTCCACCGCGGCCTCCGCCCAGATCGCGCCCGAGTGCGAGGGTGTCGAGGTCCCCAAGGACTACAGCGACATCGTCCAGCAAGACTTCCTGATGAACTACTACGCGCTGGCGAGCTCGTTCTCGGCGATTCACGGTCCGATTCCCCACGAGCCGGGCCACGGTGCCGTCGGGCTCGACCTGAACGTGATGCCGCCTCTCGGCTGCGACAAGCGGCTCGCCCTCGGCGGCACGAAGACGGAAGACACCAACGTCACGCCGATCATCCCGCGGCCCCGCGTCACGTTCGCCTTCCCGGCGCTCGGCAAGGTGCTGCCATGGGCGGGCTTCGCCTATGTGCCGCCCGTCAAGGTCTTCGGCTCGACCAACGTGATCGCGAGCGGTGAGGTCGGGCTGTCCGGTCGCATCGGCGAGACCTTCCAGATGGGCGGGCGCTTCCACGCCACGAGCCAGAAGACGGTCGCCGAGATCGCCACGCCCTTCAGCAAGGAGGACGAGCCGGTCGACGACCTGTACCTGGCGTCGACCTTCGGCGTCGATCTGATGTTCGGCCTCGACTTCGACGTGGTGACGCCGTTTGCCTCGGTGGGCCTCACCGACGCCTCGACGTTCTTCTACATCGGCGACGACGGCATCGTCACGAACAACTACCACCCCTACTTCGGCCCGACCTTCAGCCTCGGCGCCGAGGGCCTCGTGGCCAACCACTTCCGCTGGGGCGGTGAGTTCTACGGCGCTCCGGGCGGCTACTCCCTGCCCGATCTGGAGATCGAGACGGTGAAGGGCGCGGCCCGCTACGGCCGCATCTACACAGCCCGCTTCCGCTTCGCCTACGAGTTCTGATGCGCCTGATCAACCGGCTGTGGCCGCCTGGGCTCCTGCTGGCGGCGGCGGCCTGGCTGTATGGCGTCAACAGCACCACCGACGGCGACATGTTCGTGCTGATCGGGGTGGAGTACCTCGTGGGCACCAACGCGCAGGCGCAGAACCTGGTCACGGTCGGGATCATCGCCGGCGTGGCGCTGGTCTCCCTCGCCATCGGCGTCACCCGCATCCTCGTCGAGGGCGCGCTGGACGACGACGAGGAGTAGGCCCTCAGGCCGCGGCGACGCAGGCCTCGACGAGTGCGGCGAGGGCGTCGGTCACGCGGAGCCTGCGCGGCGGCTCGCCACCGTGGGCGGACAGCTCGGCAGCGGCGTGGGCCCGGGCCTCGTCGAGGGAGGGCAGCGGCAGGCGGCCGGTGGCGTCCCACACGGGGTGCAGCAGCGGCGTGCCCGGCACGTCCTCGCCCTGCAGGCCGACGATGTCGCCCTCGGGCGTGCGCCAGACCTGGAGCCGGCCGGGCAGGGTGGCCTTGGCCGAGCCCCGGGAGAGCTTCATCGAGGGGCGGTCGCCGACCATGCTGATCTTGCCGACGGCGCCCACGCCGACCGGCGCGTCGGGGCTGGTGACGATGCGCTCGCCGATGCCGTAGCCGTCGACCGGGGCGTCGCCGAGCTCGGCGATGGCGTGCTCGTCCATCCCGCCCGAGACGTAGATCCGGGTGTGGGTGGCGCCGAGGCTGTCGAGCAGGCGTCGAGCCCGCCAGACGTTCTCGCGGCTGAGGTTGGAGTCGAGGCGGATGCCCGCGGGGCCGACGCCGCCGGTGGCCCGGACGGCGGAGCGGATGCCGGTGGCCGCGCCGAAGGTGTCGTAGGTGTCGACGAGGAGCACGTCGGCGCCGGGGAAGGACTCGTGGAAGGCGCGGAAGAAGGCGGTCTCGGTCTCGTGGCGGGGCACCCCCTCGCGCTCCCAGGCCTGCACGGCGAAGTGGTCCATCGTGCCGGAGACGGGCACGCCGTGGCGGGCGTAGGCCTCGACGTTCGACGTCGCCGCACAGCCGGCGATGTAGGCGGCGAGCGCGGCGTCGACAGCGGCCTCGGGGTGGGTGCGGCGGCTGCCGAACTCCAGGACGGCGCGGTCACCGGCGGCGTGGGCCGCACGGACCACGCGGGCCGCCTTCGTGGCGACCATCGTCATGTGGTTGATCGTCGAGAGCAGCGGCGTCTCGATGAGCTTGGCCGAGAGCAGGTCGGTCTCGACCACGAGGTAGGGGCAGTAGGCGGCGGGGCGCACGTCCTCGACCTGCAGGCGGGTGCCGTCCATGCGGTGGGCGTCGCCGGCGTAGAGCAGCGAGCCCTCGGCCGGCGCGCGCACGGTGCCCGAGAAGCGCCAGCTCGCCAGGCGCTCGACCAGCTCGGGGCGGGCGCGGAGGGCGGGACCGAGCATCGGGTGAGCGGTGAGTGCGGCGATCCGGTCGGCGTCGAAGTGGGCGTGCTCGAGGTGGTCGAGGCAGCGGCCGAGGCCGGCCCAGAGCAGGTGGTCGCGGGCGCGCTCGCCGGTGTGGACGTTCTTGGGCAGGCGCCGCGAGAAGAACGCCATGCAGACGCGGTCGTCGGCGCGGCCTGCGTCCCAGTGGGGGACGAGTGAGGTGAGCTGGTACAGGTCGATGCGGGCGGCGGAGATCATGAGAGCCCCAGGAGTGCGGGGAGCTGCCGAAAGGCGCGCCCGCGGTGGCTGATCGCGTTCTTCTCGTCGGCGGTGAGCTCTGCCATGGAGCGGCCCGGCGTCTCGTCGGGGACGAAGAGCGGGTCGTAGCCGAAGCCGCCCTCGCCGGATTCCGACAGGGCGATGCGGCCCTCGCAGCTGCCGTCGGCCGTGCGGTCCTCGCCGACACCCACGAGGGCGAGCACGCACCGGAAGCGGGCGGTGCGGTCGACGCCGGGGGTGAGCTTCTGGAGCAGCAGGCGGTTGTTGGCCTCGGCCGTGGCCTCGGGAGAGAAGCGCTTGCTGTGCACGCCAGGCGCGCCGCCGAGGCCGTCCACCTCGAGGCCCGAGTCATCGGCCACGCACGGCAGCCCGAGGGCGGCGTGCACGTGGTGGGCCTTCTGCAGGGCGTTGGCGATGAAGGTGGAGCCGGTCTCGGGCACCTCCTCGTGGTAGCCGAGGTCGGCCAGGGTGCGGACCGTGACGCCGGTGCCGGCGAGGATGGCCCGAACTTCGTCGGCCTTGTGGGCATTGTGGGTCGCGAAGACCAGCTGCATGGTGCGCCTCCCAGGGAGGGACGGTTAACCGGGCGGGCCACCGCGGTGGTCGCTGGAGGAGGTCCCGTGCGCAGTGAGCTCGACGTGCTTGTCGAGCAGCTCGAGGAGCTGCTGGACGACGGAGCCATCGACGGCTCGGATGCCCTGGAGATCGCGATGGTCGCCGGCCTCGCAGCGCGCCTGGGTGCGCCCGACGAGCTGATGGCCGAGGCGCGAACCTGGCGGGCGGGTCCCGGCGAGCCTCTGCTGAAGCTGATCTGGCAGGAGGTCGGGGAGGACGATCCGCTCGAGGAGCTCGAGGCCCTGGTCACCCAGGAGCCCGACGAGGAGACCCTCGAGGAGGCCGTCTACGACATCGACGACCTGGTGGCCGCCGCCGTCTGGTGTGGCGTGCCGGGCCGGGTGAGCCGCGTCGCCGCGCGCCTCACCGACCTGATTCGCGACGTGCCCGAGGTGTTCACCCCGCTGGCCGAGCTCGGCGCCGAGATGGCGCGGATGCGGGAGATC
>PKDJ01000099.1 GCA_002862545.1 Pseudomonadota bacterium | reverse complement strand
CATCAACTGCTCGGGTCGAGTGGATGACGTCGTGGCGTACCACGGAGGTGGGCTCGGGCCCGACGCCGCAGCGTGCGTCATGGATTCGCTCCACTACGCGGCGTTTCCTGCGCACGACGAGTCGGCGGGTATCTGGGTCTCGCTGGTGGTCGAGCCGACGGCGACAGTGGCCGCACCCATGAGGGTAGCGGCCACCGATGCGCCACCCGTCGCGGCCGCCCTGACCGAGGCTGCAGCCTGCGACGATCCAGCGGTGCGCTCGGCCTGTAGCCAGGGCGACCGAGAGGCCTGTGCCTCGCTGGCGGCGGCGATGCTGCAGTCCGACTCCACGTGCTACGGGCCTAGCGAGGCACGCCGGACACTCCTCCTGGCGTGTCCAGACGGCTCTAGCCCAGCCGGAGCCTGCCTCATGCTCGGCCAGGCCTTCGAGGAGGGCGTGGGAGGAGAGCGGGATCGGACCAGCGCCAGCGGCTACTACGACTGGGCCTGTCTGGCTGGAGCTGCAGAGGCGTGCTGGCGGCGGGGTACCCTCCTGTCTCGGGGCGTAGGCGTTCGTCGCAATGACGAGCTAGCGCTGAAGAGCCACCAGACTGGCTGTGAGCTTGGCGATGCCCGCTGCTGTCAGGCTGCGGGCTTCATCCTCGACGAGGGCGCGATCGTCGCGCGGGACGCGGAGGCCGCCCTTCCGCTGTACCAGCGTGCCTGCGAAGCGGGTGTCGGCGACGGCTGCGTCGGTGCGGGTCGGCTCCTCGAGGAGCGTGACGACCACACCGGCGCACTCGCGCTGTACGAGGAGGGGGCTGGCTTCGGTAGCGCTGAGGCGATGCGTCGCGCAGCTCGGATGCTGTGGAACGGCATCGGTGCAGACGCCGACAAGAAGCGGGCAAAGGCTCTCTGTGCCGATGCCTGCCAGGCCGGTGACTCAGCCGCCTGCCGCGGTCCGCAGTACCTCTGAGCTTCCGGCTCTAGGAGCCCGGACGTCGGACGCCTCGGGCCGGAGAGCCCGAGGCGTCAGCGCAGACAGTGGGGGCCGTCAGTTGATCATGACGATGCCGCCCTTCACGATTCCCATTGCTCCGCCCTGCAGGGTGGCTTGGATGCCGCCCTTGCCCTCGAAGTTCATCGAGCCCTCGACCTTGGCGTTCATGCCGGCCTTGATGTCGAAGTTCATGCCGGCCTCGGCCTTGAAGTTCATGCCCGCCTTCATCGAGGCGTCCATCCCGGCCTCGAAGTCGTAGTTCATGCCGGCCTTGTGGATGGTGTCCATCACCGACTCGCCCTCGATGTTGTTCGATGCGTGCCAGATCAGGTTGTTGCCGGCCTCGAGGTAGAGGTCAGTCGCCGTTCGGATGTGAATGTCGCCCTTGCTGTTCGCGAGGGTGATCCGAGAATCCTTGGAGTCGAAGCAGAAGGAGAGCGTGTGCGTCTGGTCCCAGATCTGCACGGACTCCTTGCCGTCGGTGTCGTCGAAGACGAACAGGTGACCCGAGCGGGACTTCCAGAAGCGGCGGTCGTTCTTGTCGAGGTTCGTGGACCCGTCAGAGAACACGTCCTTCGACTTCTTCGCGCCCGTGATCTTGGTCTTCTTGGAGCCTGGGAGCTTGTCTTTACACTCCTTGGGAGGCACGTCGACGCCGTTCCAGAACTGGCCGATGATGATGCCGACGTCGTGGCTGCCCTGCATGAACACGACGAGGACCTCGTCCTCCTTCTCCGGTAGAGCGTAGAGGCCACGCTCCTTGCCGGCGTTGGGGGAGATCTGCCGGAGCCAGAAAGAGAGGGGCTCCTCGTGCAGAGTCGGGAACTTGACCTGGATACGGCCGAGCTCGTCAGGGTCGACGTTGTCGGTGACAATACCGACGACAGCGAACGGGATCAGCCCTGAGTGGGGGCGACCCAACATATCCGTGATTTTTGCCATCAAAGACCTCTAGAACACAAGATCAATACGGCTTGAACTTACGCCCCCGGGCCCCGCATCGTCAAGGCGACGAAGGGGGATGTGGAGGAGCCGCGCGGACTGGTAGTCTGCCCATGGGGGTGCACTTGGCAGTCGTGATCAGGTCGGGGCCAGCGGATGTGATCGACACGGGGATGGTCACCACCTTCGGCGGAGGTGATCTGGCGCTGACCGTAGGGATGCCGGAGGGCAGCTGGGTGGTCGAGCTCGCCTTCTTGAGCGATTCGTCCACCTCGGATGTGAGCGTCGGCACCACCGAGCTGGCGAGCGGGATCCGGTTCGAGTGCGTGAACTTTGACGATGCAGACGGTCGAGGAAGCGCCGTTCCGGTCCTCCTGGGTGAGCTGGGAGACGACCTGGTGTTCTTCCACTTTCGGGTGTTTCGCTTCGGGCGCACGGAGGATCGGACCGTTCACTACACGGTCTACCGGGCAAAGAAGGTCGATGTGGGTTGGTCCACTGCCTGATCGGTGGGCTATCCGGAGTGGCCGGAGGCCAGATGTCCGATGATCGCCAGGCAGAGCTCAAGGCCCTGCTGGAGCAGCCACCTGTTCCGACCCGTCGTCCGACGGTGCCTGCACTCGAAGAGGCGCTGTTTCGCATCCACCCGGTCCTCGACCACGGCTTCGTCCGGGTCGTCGACTACATGGGCGATGATGCCGCGATCGTGCAGGCAGCGCGTGTGTCCTATGGCAGCGGCACCAAGGCCGTGCGCAACGATCGGGGCCTGATCCGGTACCTGATCCGCCACCGGCACACGACACCGTTCGAGATGTGCGAGCTCAAGCTGCACGTGAAGCTGCCCATGTTCATCGCGCGGCAGTGGATCCGCCACCGCACGGCCAACGTGAACGAGTACAGCGCGCGGTACTCGATCCTCGACCGGGAGTTCTACCTCCCCGCGCCTGAGCACGTCGCCGAGCAGTCTGCGTCGAACCGCCAGGGGCGCGATCGCGTGCTGACCACCGCCGAGTCTGCCCGCGTGCTGGAGCTGCTGCGGCGCGATGCCATGCAGGCCTACGACACGTACAGCGGCTTGCTGAACGACACGGGCGATGGCACGCCGGCCGATCCGGGCGCGCCACAGCTTGCTCGAGAGCTGGCGCGGATGAACCTCACGCTCAACTACTACACGCAGTGGTATTGGAAGATTGACCTGCACAACCTGCTGCACTTCCTGTCGCTGCGGGCTGACTCCCATGCTCAGTACGAGATCCGGGCCTACGCCGACGTGATCGGTGAGCTGTGCGCCAAGTGGGTGCCGCTCGCCTGGGAGGCCTACGAGGACTACCGAATCGGCGGTGCGCACTTCTCGAGGGAGGAGCTCGACATTCTCCGTCAGTTGCTGGCGGGCGGAGACGCGGACACGCTGTTGCCGGCGAGCGGACTGTCCTTCAGGGAGCGCAAGCGGATGCGTCAGGTCCTGCAGCTCGGCCCACCGAAGCGCTGAGACTGATGTAGGCTCCGCCACCAAGAGGAGGGTGGCATGGAGGCCTGGGATGCGCTGGTCGCGCACAACCGAGAGACGGCCGCGCTGGCGGGTGCGAGTGCGGTCGTGCAGTGGGACCAGCAGACCTACATGCCGTCACGCGCGTCCGCGTCGCGAGGCGAGCAGATCGCAGCCTTGAGCAAGCTTGTTCACGCCCGCAACACCGATCCGAGGGTGGCGGACTGGCTCGCGGAGCTGTCGACCTCGTCCGATCTCACACCTGTGCAGGTCGGTGGGGTGCGCAACATGACCCGGTCCCTCGAGCGTGCGCGTCGGGTGTCGCCCCAGCTCGTGGGGGCCCTCGCTCGGGCCCAGTCCGAGGGCTTCGGAGCATGGGTGGCAGCGAAGGAGGCGAAGAACTTCGAGGCCTTCGCGCCCAAGCTCCAGACCCTCGTCGCGCTCACGCGGGAGAAGGCCGCCGCGATCGACGGTGATCGGAGTCCCTACGACGTGCTGCTCGACGAGTTCGATCCGGGGGCCACCACAGTGAGCCTGCGCTCGATGTTCGACAGGCTCTCGGCTGGGCTTCGGGAGCTGCTGGAGGCGACGCGCGGTGTGGAGCCTCTACAGGCTCACACGGAGGCCTATGACACTGACCGGCAGCTCACCTTCTTTCGGCAGGTGGCGGGCTGTCTGGGCTACGACATGGAGGCCGGGCGGGTTGACCTGGCCGCTCACCCCTTCACCATCTCGATGGGAGCGGGGGACACGCGGATCACCGTGCGCTGCGCCGAGCACGATCTGCTGTCGGGGCTCGGCGGCACGATCCACGAGACGGGCCATGCGCTCTACGAGCAAGGTCTTCCATGGGATCTCGCTGGAACGGGCGTAGAGACCGCCGCGTCGATGGGGCTGCACGAGTCTCAGTCCCGGCTGTGGGAGAACTTCATCGGTCGCTCGTTGCCGTTCTTCCGCTGGCTAGCGCCCAGGATTGAGGCGCACTTCGGCCAGTCGGTCGACCCGGAGGCCCTCTACCGAGGGGCAAACCGCATCGTGCCGGGTCTGACTCGGGTCGAGGCCGACGAGGTGACCTACAACCTGCACGTGATCGTGCGCTTCGAGCTCGAGGCCGCCCTCATGGAGGGGCGACTGTCGGTCGCCGAGCTGCCTGTGGCTTGGAACGACCGCTACCGAGAGCTCTTGGGTGTGGAGGTTCCCGACGACGGGGTCGGCGTGCTCCAAGATGTGCACTGGCCGAGCGGCATGTTCGGGTACTTCCCCAGCTACACCATCGGGAACCTCTACGCGGCCTCGCTCGGCTGCGCGCTCGAGGAGAGCCTCCCGAGCCTCTGGGCAGACGTGGCTGGAGGCCGGTTCACGGGGATCCGGGAGTGGCTGCGCGCTGGCCTCCATCGTCACGGACACGTCCGGGATGCACCCGACCTGATGCACGACCTCGTCGGCGAGCGCGACCACGTCGCCGATCTGCTCACACACCTCTGGGGGCGTCACGGCGTCCTGCATGGGGTCACGCGCTAGCGCGGCGGACCTCCTGCTAGAACAAGTGCTCGGACAGAAAGTCGAGCTTTGTTCTGTAGACCTCGACCTCGTTCGCCACGCCTGACACTCGGTGGCCCTGTCCGGGGACCTCCAGGTAGGTGCAGGACTTGCCGGCAGCGCGGCAGGCCTCGACGAACTGTCGACTCTCCTCGACGGGCACGCGACTGTCCTCGGCCCCGTGAACGAGCAGGAGCGGGGCCTGGAGTCGCTCGACGTGGTGCAGGGGCGAGCGGTCGCGCAGGCGCTCAGCCTCGGTGAGGGGGTCTCCGGCCTCGAGGAGTACCCAGTCGGGGATGTTGCAGGTCTTCCAGAAGGAGACGATGTCTGAAAAGCCGGCGTCGGCGATGCCGAAGGCGAATGGCCACGGCGTGTCGTGACCGTTGGTGCCGGGCGGGAAGGTGAGAGCGCGCATCGTGGCGTAGCCGCCGTGGCTCCGGCCGTAGACGCCCACTCGGTCTGCGGGGTAGCCACGCTCCTCCAGGAAGGCGGCGGCTGCAAACAGGTCGGCGATCTCATCGCCACCCAGGTCGCCGTCGTTGAGGCGGGCGAAGGCCTCCCCGCG
>PKDJ01000331.1 GCA_002862545.1 Pseudomonadota bacterium | reverse complement strand
GGCTCTGGCTCCGGCACCTGGACCATCATCTCCACCCAGACGACCTCCTTGGCCTCACGCTCCGGGAGCTGGGTGACGCCGCCAGCAAGTGCAAGGTGCAGCATGACGGACAGGAGCACGGCGCCGCCGAGGACGGCCGTCTCCGAGCGTGTACGGCCGGGAAGGACGTCACCTGCGCGCATTACTCGTCACCGGGCAGGACACCTCGTCCCTCGCCGCGCGTGGCGGGATCAGACGGCACCATCTCGGCCTTGTCGATGTTTAGGGCGAACTTAGAGATCCCCTCGGAGCGAATCAAGTCGATCAGCCAGATCACACGCCCATGAGCCACGGCCCGATCCGCCGCTATCAGGCAGACGACCTCGTCTGACGACGCCTTGGCGGAGCGCAGACGAGCACGAAGAGACTCCGCGTCGAGCGTCTCACCATCGAGGAGCAGCCGTCCATCGGTGAGGAGGGTGAGACCGAGGCTGGTGCTCTCCGTCGCTTCACCGGTTGCAGCATCGGGCAGGTTCACTTTGATGCTCGACTGGACGATGGTCGTCGCCGTCACCATGAAGATGATCAGGACGACGAGGATGATGTCTACGAAAGGCGTGATGTTGATGTCGGCGATGACATCGTCGTCATCCCCACCGAGCCTACTCGCCATGGTTCGTGCTCTCGGCCAGCAAGGCGGCCATCATCAACTCTGCGAGACTCTGGGCTCGGGCAAGACGCGCTTTGACCGCACGGCTGAAGACATTGTAGAGAACTACCGCAGGGATGGCGACGAGGAGCCCCACGGCTGTCGCGACGAGCGCTTCCGAGATCCCCGCCATGACCGCCTCTGAGGCCTCTGCCGTGTTGACGCTGAGGTCGTGGAACGCCTGGATGATGCCGAGGACCGTGCCGAATAGACCAAGGAAAGGCGCATTGGAGCCCACGGTCGCCAAGAAGGCGAGCCCGCGCTCCATGCGTAGCTTCTCCGCAGCGGACACCGAAGCCATGGCGCGCTCAGCGGCCTCGGAGCCCCGAGCGCCGTACCTCGCGCCTGCAGTCAGAACACGGGCTTCGAGGCCTCGGAGCTTCGTCAGTGCCTGCAGCAACGCCGCGCGGTCGCCGGTCTGAAGGAAGGCGTCCAGGGCCTCTTGGAGCGCTGACTGGGTGGTCGCATCGCGGAAGAGGAACACACCTCGCTCGATGCTCACTGCGATGCACCCGATGGACAGACCAACGAGGAGCCACAGGACCCAACCCGCTCCCATCAAGGCAAACTGCATCATGCCCTGCTCAAGCACGTCGGCCTCCTCAACTTGGGGGCGCGTAACCGCTTACGTGCTGCCGCCGAGTGCGCGTGACAAGTTACGGCAGGGGCGGTCGACGGGGTGGAGGCGGCACCCGGATTCGAACCGGGGAGTGGAGGTTTTGCAAACCTCTCCCTTAACCACTTGGGTATGCCGCCAAGCCACGTCGGCGGACTTCACCTGTTTGGATGTCGACGTCAAGCTACGGAGGGCACGGCTTGCTATCTCTGGTCGTAATTGCCAGGAACGAGGCCGATCGGATCGCTGCGTGTCTGGCTTCGGTGCCGTGGGCGACCGAGCGGATCGTCGTCGACTCGGGCTCGACGGACGACACAGTCGATGTCGCGCGTCGAGCCGGAGCGCGAGTGGTCGTGCGGGATTGGCCTGGTCATACAGCGCAGAAGAACCGTGCCCTCGCGCTGGCGACACAGCCCTGGATCTTGTCGCTCGATGCTGATGAGAGACTGTCGGCGCCGGCCCAGGCCGAGCTGCGTGCCGCACTGGGGCGTCCTCGCGGCGCGGTCGGGTTCTCCTTTCCTCGCTGCTCGAGCTGGCTTGGACATCCGATTCGTCACGGACGCTGGTACCCGGACCGCAAGCTGCGGGTCGTGAGGCGCGGGCAGGGCAGGTGGATGGGGCCGGACCCCCATGATCGTCTGCGTGCGGATGGGCGGGTGCGTCGTCTACGCGGAGACATCCTCCACGAGCCCTACCGCGATCTCGATGAACACTTGGCCACAATCGCACGCTACAGCCGCGTCAGCGCCGAGGCACTGAATGATTCGGGGGTGAGAGCCAGTCGACTGGATGTGGCTCTTCGGCCCTCTCTACACTTTGTAGATTCCTACTTGCTGCGTCGAGGATTTATGGATGGCATCCCGGGCCTCGCGGTTGCGACGCTCGGAGCTACCCACGTGCTGTGCAAGTGGGCGCGACTGCGAGAGCTGCAGCGATGAACCTCGCTCTCGTCAATCGTGACTTTGGCAGGGGAGCAGGGACGGCAGGGTATGCCGTCGGCTTGGCCGACTGGCTGGCGCAGCAAGGGCACACCGTCACAGTGTTCGCCTCTCGCGTCCGGGGGCGCCTGCCCGACGGAGTGGTGCTCCGGCGGCTGCCCCCGGTTCGTGGGGGCACCCGGGGCGCACTGGCCCTGGCGAGGGCGGTTGGGGCTATCGACTTCACGGCGTATGACCTGGTCCAAACCCTCGATCGCGTGCCGGGTGGAGATGTCTACCGCGCTGGTGGCGGGGCTCACGCGGCCTGGGTCAAGGCGCGAGGCCGAGGGGGGTGGAATCCTCGTCATGCCCTCACCGTGGCTCTCGAGCGTCGAGCTGCCCGACGGGCGAGAGTGGTTGTCTGCAACTCCGTCATGGCGGCGCGCGATGTGCGACGTCACCTCGGTGTGGAGCGTGCCCGGCTTCGTGTCGTGCGCAATGGGGTCGACACGACGCGCTTCCGAGGCTCCGCGGACCGTGTGCGGGGGCGCCGCCGGCTTGGGCTTCCGGAGAGCGGACGCATCGTCTTGTTCATGGCACACGGGTGGGAGCGGAAGGGACTGTCTGCGACCTACGCAGCATTTCGCCTAGTGGCTACGGCTGCGGACCACCTCGTGATCGCCGGTATAGAGCGGCACGAGAGCCACTGGAAGAGGCACTTGTCCGACCCCCGAGTGATCTGGCATGGGCACGCCACGGAGCCGGAGCGGCTGCTGGGTCTCGCAGACGTGCTCTGCGTTCCGACACTCTACGATGCTGCCGCAAACACCACTCTCGAGGCGCTGGCCTGTGGTGTCCCGGTGGTGACGACAGTGTTCGACGGGAGCGCTGAGGTCGTGCCAGAGGCCGCGTGGGTGGTGCACAGACCCCAGGATGTCGCGTCGGTGGCCGAGGCGCTAGACGCCGCGCTGGCAGCCAACGATGCCTCCAGAGAGCGATGCAGAGAGGTCGCGAGAAGTTGGCCCGTCTCTCGCAACGGCAGAGCGATGGAAGCGATCTACGAGGAGCTGGCAAATGGCTGAGCGAGGACAGGCGGCGTGGGCTCTACGGGGTGCAGGGATCGTCAGTGTGGCAGCTCTATTGGCCTGCTCTTCGGGCTGCTTCGTGTACGATCGACACATCGTCGACGAACCAGGTGCGCACCTCGACCGTGACGCGATCCGGGCGATCATCGCCCAGGAAAGTCCTGTGTTCTACAGGGATGGTCAGACGCGGATCGGCGTCTTCTTCGAGGCAGAGCATCGTCAGTATGTCCCCTGGGAAGACCTCCCTGGTGCCTATGTCGCCTCGCTCGTAGCGGCCGAGGACGGACGCTTCTGGTTCCATCCCGGCCTCAATGCCAGGGGCATCGCCCGAGCCATGCGGGACAACCTCCTGGCTGGTCGGGTCGTGGCAGGAGGGTCGACGCTCACGCAGCAGACTGCGAAGAATCTTTACTATCGCCCGGACCGGTCGCTGCGTTCAAAGGGGCTCGAGTTCCTCAACGCGATGCGACTCGAGGCCCGGTACTCGAAAGAAGAGATCCTCGAGTTCTACGCCAATCAGTTTCACGTGACCGGAAATGGCCGGGGGATTGGGATTGCCGCACGCCACTTCTTCGACAAGGACGTCAGCGAACTGGACTTGGTCGAGTGTGCATTCATCGCCGGCTTGGTCAAGGCACCGGCTCGGTACGATCCGTTCATCGGCGACGCAGAGAGGAGAGCAGGGGCAGTGACGGCCGCACGCGGGCGCACGGCGTACGTACTGCAGCGACTGGTGGACGAGCAGACGGAGAACCTCGCCGGTCCGGATGCGGCCGGGGTTCGAATCGCCGAGATCAGGGGCATTCAGGCTGAGGCCTCACGCTTGCTTCGCGAGGGCTTTGAGCTCGAGTTCTCCAGGGGAGCCTTCCGGTACGATGCTTCGGCCGTATTGGATGAGGTAGCGCATCGACTCTCGGAGCCGCCATTCGACGAGGTCCTTGCCGACGCAGGCATCGATGACCCCGCGACGGCGGGCATTCAAGTCGTCACCACCCTCGATGCATCCGTCCAACATGGGGCAACTCACGCCCTCTGGCATCACCTGACAGAGGTGGGAGCGTGGCTGGAGAAGCCCAAGGCTGCGGACTTCATCCTGGCGGACAGCAAGGGCCCGAGGTTCGAGCCGGGTCGGCGCACCATCGTGGGGGACTTTCGCGTCGCGCGGGTGGTCGAGCACCTGGCGGGTGAACGGCTGGAGTTGACGGTGGATCTCGGAGGGCAGCCTTGTCTGGTCGATCGCGATGCCGTCGTTCGTGCCTCCCTTGCGGCGAAGCGTGGGAAAGACGGCAACAAGTACTCCAAGATTGCCGGCGCCGACGTGGACGCCTTCATCGAGGCGCTGTCGGTCGGCAGCGTCGTCTGGGTGAGCATCAAGAGTACCGACGAGGGGAGGCTGACCTGTGATCTAGAGCGTCGGCCCGAGCTCCAGGGCTCCGTCGTCGTCATGGAAGACGGCGCCATCCGGGCGATGGTCGGAGGAAACGACAACCGCAACTTCAACCGTGCCACCGCGCTGCGCCAGTTTGGCTCGACCTGGAAGCCACTGGTCTTTCATGCGGCCATGGAGCTCGGGTGGACGCCGGACGAGGCACTCGACAATGACCGGAACGTCTTCCCGTTCTCGACGACGTTCTACTATCCGCGCCCCGACCATGACCCCGAGCCCGTTGTCTCGATGGCATGGGCTGGCGTGAACTCCGAGAACCTCGCTTCCATCTGGCTATTGTACCATCTGACAGACAGGCTGGATGGCGAGCAGGTGCGGGAGCTCGCTACCTCTCTGGACTTGGCCCGCCGAGCCGATGAGGCAGACAAAGACTACCGAGAGCGCATTCAGCTCTCCGGCATCCTTCCGACTCGGGCAAGGATCTCGGAGGCCCTGTTTCTTCAGGCTCGGGCTGAAGCGCTCGGCGCCGGCGCCGATGCGCAAGTCGGTTGCCGGGTTGAAAGGTGAGGGGTTGGCCACCGACCGAACCATGAGCGATCTTTGAGGGAGTAGAATTCGGTCAAGTTTCTGCCAAATTTCTTCTCTATAACTTAACATAGAGAGTAAATAATCATGGTCATCTGAAACCCGGTAATGCCAGTCCTGAAGCAGACCTCAGCTCGGGCTTCTTCAAGCACGATCTCTCGACCCTTGAACTTTTCATCTGTATGATCTAGTTCAGGAATCTTTTTGATGATCCACAGGGCTTGTCTGTCCAATTATTCTTCAAGGTAACAATCAAG
>PKDJ01000103.1 GCA_002862545.1 Pseudomonadota bacterium | reverse complement strand
TCCATGCAGTAGCCGCCGAGCGGCCGGGGACACGGGCCCTCTCCCTCCCCACCGGCCGAGATCACGTAGACCGTCTCCTCGGAGAGCGCGTCGGGCACGGTGAGCTCGAAGCGCTGGTTCACGGCCACAAATTCAGGACCCTCCAGCGTGATGGCGGTCGGTGGCGGCAGCGTGCCGTCACGCTCCCCCTCCTCGAGAAAGTCGTCGCCCGAGGCGACGGTCGACGAGTCGATGACCTCACCGCCGGCACAGCCGATGGCGAGGAGAGCAAGCAATGCTGTCCGCATGAGAACCTCCGAAGGGGCACCATAGTGCCACACTCGACCCGAGCTGTGGCGCCCATCGGCGCATTCTCTCCGGCCCGCGAACCAACGCTCCAGAAGCGACCTCCACCCCGAGCATCTATCGGGCCCATCACCGAGACCCTCAGTCCTTCAGCGCTGGAGCATCCCGCGCCTGGTCTTCAGCGAGGGCCCGGGCCGGGCCCAAAGGGTATCCGCTCGGAGAGCGCTGCGAAGTCCTCTGCGCCGAGCAGATCCTCCAGTCCGGCCTCGGTCTCCTCGTGGGCCGCGCGCATCTCGCTGCGCATCTCGAAGAATGTGAGCCGGCCCTCCCGCACCTCGGCGAACAGGGTGGAGCGCGTCGTGTTCATGTCCTCGAGCAGCTCGAGCACGGCATCGGTGGTCTCGCTGGACAGTCCGTGCTCCTCTCCGAACCGGGCGACCTCGTCCTCCACCTCCTCGGCGAAGCGCGCCAGCTGCTCCTCACGCCGCTCGGCGAAGCGGGCCGTCTGGGTCTGCTCGACCAGGGTCTCGAGCTGATCGCGCAGCTCGGGATCATCGAGATCGATGGCGCGGCCTCCCCCTTCGCCACCCCCACCGCCACGACGCTCCGGACCCGCGACCGCGGAGACCGGCGCGGGCTCGGACTGAACGACCACCCTCGCAGGCGTCGGGAGCGCGCGGACGGTCTCGACGGCGGCGAGTCGACCCTCGAGGGCCGCCTGGCGCCAGGCGAGCAGGCCTACGATGACCGACAGCACGACCACGGGTCCGTGCCGGAGCAGCGTGTCGCGCATCTCACCCCCGAGCATGCCGCCCCCTATCCTCGTCAGCTCGCCTGCCGCGAGCGAGCGGGCCTCGCCCGTCGACGCTCAGGGGTGGTCCTCGAACCAGGCGAGCAGCGTCTCGCCGGTACCCTCGAACCAGACATGTCCCAGCGCAGGCCGCACGATGCGCTCGGTGGGTGTGCCGTTGGCGCGGAGCGCGTCCTCGTAGATCGCGGAGGTCCAGGCCGGGACGATGGAGTCGAGGCCTCCATGAAACAGCAGTGTCGGCGCGTGGTCGGCAGGGAGGGCCGGTACCGAACAGAGCACGCCCAAACAGGTCGCGTAGCTACCCGCGACCAAGGCGATGGAGCGCACGCGGTCCCGGTAAGCGAGCGTCATGCGGCTCGACATGTAACCCCCGCTCGAGTAGCCAAAAGCGTGGACACGCTGGCCATCCAGAGGCCCAAAGTCTCCTCGGTCGATGCCGTCGAAGAGCGCGAGGACGAGCGCATGATCGGGGCTCGTCTCCCAGCTCACGCTGTAGGGAAAGACGTTGGTGTCCCAGAAGTACTGTGCGTCGGGCCAGGCCTCGGGCGTCAGGACGGCGTAGCCCGCCTCGAGCAGGAGGCGGGTGGTGTGCGCCTGGTGCCACAGGCCGAGCAGGTCGGGCGCGTCAGCCTCCCAGAAGTCGGCCGCGGGGACATAGGACCCGTGAAAGCCGAAGGCCACGGGCCAGCCCTCCGGCGGAGGCGAGCCCTGTGGCACCTGCCAGAGCACGCGACGCGGCGTGCCGTCCACCACCAGCTCGAGGGTCTCGTGGAGGCACCGCACGCGCGAGGGGGTCTCGTCACACAGGGGGCTCGGCGGGGTGCCGGTGTCGGGAACGCTCGAATCGGCACCGGTGCTGCGGGTCGAGGAGCCCACGCTGCTCGTCGACGGTGTCTCTTCACTCTGGGACGTGTCCGTCGTCGCAGCGGTCGGCGGCGTCGCAGCGGTCGGCGGCGTCGCAGCCGTGTCCGACCTCGGGCCGACATTCGCCGCCCCCTGGCACGCGCCGAGGAGCACGAGGCCACAGAGCGCGGTCGTCATCAGCACGCCGCGTCGGTCCGCCATGCGCATGATGAGGCCCTCCACGAGGAGGACTTTAGCATCTGCTGGTGGTTGTCGGAGCAGGCACCGTACCGGGAGGGACCGTCGTCCAGAGGCCACGTGCTCCGTCCCTCTTGTCCCTGGCACCTCCCCGGCATGGGGAGCACGGCTGCTCTGCTGGAGCCGGGCCCACGGGAGTGGGTCTGGATTCGCGACAGCCCTCGCTTCGTCTATGATTCGACGTGCGACCGGGAGCACCAGAGCACTCTCTGGGCTGCCCGCACACGCCGGAGCCCCCCATGCCTTCCCCCCTGACGAGTCTGATCGGACTCATCCTGCTCGGCTGCAGCCCCGAGACCGCGGAGCCGAACCTCGACGACTACGCCTGCGAGTGCCCTGCAGGACCGGCCGGTGAGCCGGGACCGGAGGGTCCAGAGGGTCCGGAGGGTCCGATCGGAGAGACCGGACCGGAGGGGCCACCTGGGCCGGAGGGTGTCCAGGGTGAGCCTGGAGAGCAGGGCGAGCCGGGACCGGAGGGGCCGCCCACGAGGACGGTGGTGCTCCTCTCGCACGACGTCGACGGCAGCACCTGCGTGGACGGCAACGCACCCGTGCCGGGCTGCTGCCCCGCAGGCTTCCGCCCCGCAGGCACCTTCGACGACGGCTACACCGCCGCCGTCTGCCTGGAAGACCTCCCCACAGGCCGGGCCACGTTCGTGCTCTCCTACGACTCCGACGGCGTCGGCTGCGAGGGGCGCGGTGCAGACTGCTGCCCGGCTGGCTTCGGGCACGTGGGCTGGAGGGACTACTCGCCGACTCGCGCGGTCTGCGTCGAGCTGTAGGTGCATCCACTCACGCCGTCTACACGCAGAGCCCATCGGGTGAAGTCGCCCCACGCCCGCCCACCAGTCGGCCAACGATACTGGTTACGTTCGGCACCTTGGAGGTTTCCATGATGCTCTTCGGTCTCGCTGCTCTCTCGGTCACCGCGCACGCTGTCGAGCTCCGCGTCGTCGGAGAGTGTCCTGGGGAGCTGGCCATCGAGGCAAGCGACTTCACCCCTGGCGGCACGTTCGCCCTGATGAGCGCGAACGCGACCGGAGACTTCCCCATCCCGGCGGGAACGTGCGCGGGCACGCCGAGCGGTCTGTCTGCGGACGGCGCGGGGGTGCGCCTGACCGGCACCGCCGATGCCGACGGGCGCATCCGGCTGCGCCCGACAGTTCCCGAGTGGGCGTGTGGCTTGGCGACGCAAGCCATCGACCTGGTCGACTGCGACCTCTCCCCCGTGCGCATCGTCGGCGAGAGCCTGGGCGGTGAGCGGGTGCTGTTCGCCGCCGATGGCCGAGACGGAACCTCGGGTACGTCTCTGTACAAGATCGACCTCGACTTCGGTACCGTCTCCGTCGTTGGTGATCTTGGCGTCCCGGTGACGGGCATGACCTACGCGCCAGATGGCACCCTGTACGGCGTCACCGCGCAGGGGTGCGATGCCGGCGAGGTCCGCAGCATCGACCCGCGGACGGGCGCCACCGTGCTGGCGCACACCACGACCTACGGCTGCTGGTCCGGGATGTCCTGGGACCCGGTGAGCCGACAGCTCTACGCCTGGACCGAGGTCGGGGACACCCTGCTCGCCGTCGATCTTGGGGTGGGCACCGAAGACGAGATCTACAGCGCATCCTCCTACGGTCACTGCATGGCGACGGATGCCGACGGCCAGCTCTACCGCGTCGCCGGCGGTGTGGTGTACACCGTCGACCCCATCGCCGGGACCGAGGTGGAGCTAGGCATCCCCGATGGCCTGCCGGCCGGGGCGCGAGGGCAGGGCTGTGACTTTCAGGATGGCGTGCTGTACATCGCACCGAGCACCGAGGGGGTCAGCCGCAGCCTGTGGGGGGTCGACATCGTCAGCATGACCGCATGGGACACGGGCATCGAGATGCCCTTGGGACTCGACGCGCTCGTCGCCCAGCCCTGAGGCGATGAAGCCACCTCGTACGGGTCCGCAAAAGCTGAGACCGTCGATCGGCGCTACGTCCAGCTACTGGCGAGTGAGTTCGAGGAGGGCCGCCGGGAAGCTCCCGCCCCTCTCTTGTCGCTCTTGGTGATCGAGAATCAGGGTCGCCAGACGATCGAGGTCGCGACGGCTTGCGCGCGCCAGGCAGCTCAGCTCCCCCCCGCTCCAGCGCAGCAGCAGCTCGTGAGCCTGCCAGGCGCGCCCCGCTTCGTCCCCGCTGTGACTCGCCACCGCCTTCGCACATTCGAGGTCAGCCAGTGGAATCGTCGTGATCTCCGGCCGACCACCTCTCCCCGAATTCGGCGTGTGTATCCGACGGATCGCATGAGCCGTGATCTCGACGGTCTCCGCGACATCCCTCGCGCCTGGAATCACCCACGAGAGAAGCTTCCAAGCCACGAAGATGGCCATGCCCACCGCCGCGGATCCCCAAGCACCCACCGAGGACGGCAGCGCTGCGGCCGCCGCTAGCGCTACGGCCGGACCGAAGAGCCCCCAGAACAACATCGCACGTGGTCCCTCAAGAAGCCGCCGGTCACACCGAGCCACGACGATCCGGTCTAGAGACGGCGAGACCGTGAGCGATGTAAACGGACCTGGCACAAGCACCCCGAGACTCTATGCGCGCAAGTATAGAGACAAGCCGCGTCGCCAGCCTAGGCCCTGCCGGTGGCGTTCGCCTCACGTATGAGAGGAGGCCCGCCGCGACCTCAGGTCGTCCGACGCACCGCGGCCTCGATGCGGTCGGCGAGGAGCTCCGTGCCGTTCGGCATGGGCGCGACATCGGCCGCTGGTGAGGCCAGCAGGTCGTCCGCGAGCGCCAGCAGATCGGCCTCGGCGAGCTCCGCCTCGGTCACCACGATGGAGCCGAGCCGCTCGTGGGCCTCCATCGCGTTGTGGTACTGCTCGTTCTTCTGGGCGATCGCCAGCGGCACGAACAGCGACCGCTTTCCGAGGGCCATCAGCTCCTGCACCGTGCCCGCCCCCGCACGCGACACGACGACCTCGGCCCGCCGCATCACGCCGATCATGTCGTCGACGAAGGCCGTCGAGACGTAGCTGTCATCGTCGTACTGGGCGTACTCGTCGGCAAAGGCTTTGCCGACCTGGTGAACGACGAAGAAGCGCTCCTTGAGGCTCGGGAGCTGGTCACGAATCCACTCGTTGAGCAGCTTGCTCCCGTTGCCACCGCCCGTCAGGAAGAGCACGGGACGCGCGGTCTCGGCGAGGTTCCGCCCGGCGACGACGGGGGGCTCAGCGCTCGGCGTGAAGCACTCGGGCCGCAGCGGATAGCCGGAGAGCTCGGTCTTCCCGGGCGGAAAGAGCGCTCGAGAGGCGTCGAAGGACACGAACACCGCGTGGGCGAACTTCGACGCGAGCCGGTTCGCCAGGCCGGCCCGGCTCGTCTGCTCGTGCAGAAAGAC
>PKDJ01000259.1 GCA_002862545.1 Pseudomonadota bacterium | reverse complement strand
GGGCGCCTGCTCGACGACCCAGGCCCCGGTGAGGATCCACCACGCCACCGTGGCGAGCTCGTCGCTGCCGAGGCGCCAGGTCGTGATCACGGTCTTCCCCCGGCACACGAGCAGGCACGGCCCTGCCACGCGGATGTCGGCCTTGTTGGAGCGGTGGGATTCCCAGTCCCCTTTGCCGAGCAGGTGGCGCGCGTGGCGCCAGGGCACCTTGATCGACTGGCGAAAGCGCGTGCGGAGGCGAATCCGCGCGTGGTCGACGGACGGGTAGTCGTGGCGCTCGACGGCGCGCTCGGCGGCGTGGTTCGTGATGCAGATCGGGTGTGGCACGGGCCCTCCTCGAGAGGAAGGACGGGCGCACGACCCCCTTGCGGACAGGCTCAGTACTGGGCGGCCGCCACCAGCGCGCCGACTGCGTCCTGCAGCGCCCTCAGGTCGCCGGCCCGCCGGATGGCATCGAGTCGCTGCGCGTGCCAGGCCTCCGCTCCGTCCGGCAGGTGCCCGAGCGCGCGGTCCACCCACGCCCGGGCCTCATCGAGGTCGGCAGCGACGTGCACCACCTCGAGCGCGCCCAGGGCGAGCTGCCAGGCCATCAGGCCGCTGCTGCTCGCCGCCTCGTCCAGCAGGGCGGTGGCGCGCTCCGTGCGGCGCTCGGGCTCGAGCCGCAGCTTCACGGCGCCGGCGATGCGACGGAGGCCCTCGCCGGGCCAGTGCCTCCCCCCGAAGTTTTTGAGGGCCGTCGTGATGTCGTCGTCGAGCGCGCGCCAGGCGTCGCGGTCGCCCTCCGCGCGCAGGCGTCGGAGCTGCCCGTCGAGGTAGGCGAGGTCGAGGTAGGCGCGGTTGTTGACCCGCTGGTGGGGCTCGGCGAGCTTCACGTTGTCGACGCAGCCCTCGTCATACTCCGCCCTCGCGGCCGCCCAGTCTCCAGAGCGGACCAGTGCGGTCACCAGGTAGGTGTGGTTGCGGGGGCACTCGAAGGACCGCCGCTCGACGTAGAAGTCCCGGGTAGCACGGACGAGCGCGAGCCCCTCCTCGAGCTCCCCGCAGGCCACGAGCAGCTGCCCGAGCGTGCTCTCGGCGTTCACCCGCTCCACCACGCTGCGCGTGCGGTGCGCCAAGGCGATGGCCTCGCGCAGCACGGTCTCGGCCTCGCGCAGCCGGTAGGCGTCCCGGTAGGCCACCCCGAGGTGGGTGGCCGTGACCACCTCGATGGCGGCGTCGATGGCGTCCGGGTGCTCCTTGGACCAGGCCAGCGCCTGCTCGAGCACCGGGATGGCGCCCGTGTAGTCGTAGCTGTGGGTCAGGCAGGCGCCGTAGCGGGCGGCGGCGCGGATGCGGGCCGCCTCGTCCAGGCCGGCGTCCTGCAGGCGCGCGAAGCGCTGGGCCAGGGTGCGCCAGCTGCTGCCGTCGCCGTTGCGCACGTAGGCCAGGTCGGTCAGCTCGAGCGCGAGGCGGGGGTCGAAGCGTGGGGGGCGGCAGGCTGTCGTCCAGGTGTCCTCGCCGAAGGCCTCGGTGATGGCGTCCCGGGCGCAGTCGACATCTCCCGGTGCGACCAGTGAGCAGCCGACGGACGCCGCGGCGCGCCGCTTGATGTCGACCTTCTCGACCTCGATGACCGGGGTCATCGGACGTCCGCGGGGCGGCAGTCCGAGGGCTCCCGTGAAGACGGTGCGGGCGGGGGCCTCGCGACACAGGGCGGACCAGGTCGCGACCAGGGCAGCGACCGCGAGCGAGCCGCCGCGGATCGGGTCCGCGAGACGCAGGGGCCGGCCGTGCAGGTCGAGGCACTCGAAGCGGACATCCCGCTCGGGATCGGCGACCCAGGGGTAGGGGTAGAGCCGCGCGACGGCCGCCACGGCCTGGTGGAGGGAGTCCACGGTCCCCGGGGAGAACAGGGCATGGTCGCGCGGATAGCGCTCCCCGGTGGGGGTGCTCTCGATGAACGCCTGCAGGCGGACGACGTGCCCCTCCTGCCCGATGGCGAGCACCCCGAGGGCCTCGCCGACCCGGGCCGGCTCGCGGGGCAGCGCCTCGCCGAGGACCGCGCCGATGCGCTCCGCAAGCGCGTCTGGGAGCCAGAAAGGTACGTAGCCCCCCAGCCGCTTGCGGAGGCGGAGCGGGCTGACGGTGCCGTCCTTGGCGCGCTCCAGGAGGTCGTCGAGCGCCTGGGCATGGGCCTCGGGGCTCTTTGGCGTCACGTGGGCTCCAGCTGGAGCCCGTAGGCGGCATCGCCCGCTGTGGCCATCACCTCGCCGCCGCGCGTGCGGAGCCGCAGCCCGCCCTCACCGTCGTCCCAGGCCTCACCGTCGGGTCCGACGAGGAGGTAGGTGCCGTCCTCGGTGCCGCGCAGCAGCGTGACGAGGTAGCCGTCCTCGGTCGGCTCGACGTGGAGCGTCGTGCCGTCGAGGAAGCCCCACACGAGGGAGCCGGGTGCTGGGTCGTCGAGCACCTCCTGACCCGTCGCCGCCAGGGCCACGGGCTGGTTCGGGAGGGTGGGGAGACCGGGGGGCGGCCTCCAGGCCTGGTTCGGCCTGAACACCGGCGGCTTGGCGGCGGCCGCGAGGCGATCGCGCTGGTTCGGGAGGGTGGGGAGCCCGGGGGGCGGCCTCCAGGCCTGGCTCGGCCTGAACGCCGGCGGCTTGGCGGCGGCCGCGAGGCGATCGCGCACGGTCGCACTCTGGGCGGCAGCAGACCGGACGAGGCGGGCCTGAAGGGGCGAGGCGGTGCCGTCATGGTAGGCCTGTAGATCGGCGTCGCGGACCAGCAGGCTCGCGTCGGGGACGGGTGCGCCGAGGTCGACCGGCGGATGGGGAGCCGGGAAGGCGGCCCAGCCCGAGGCGCTGCCGAGCGGGGAGGTGGACCGCTCGCTCTCGGCGAGCTCGGCAAACACGTCTCCGGCCTCGCCGCGCTCGCGGATGCGTGCATCGATGGCGTCGACGGCCGCGCGGGTGGCTGTGGCGTCCGCCCCGACGGTCTCGAGCCCGAGTGCCACGAGGCACCAGCCGTCGCGGACCTCGATGACCGCGGCGGTGTGGGACCAGGCGAGCGGGTCGATGACCGGCTCAGCCTCCTGGGCCAGCGTCAGGGCCTCGTCGAGCTGGTCCAGGCGGGCCTGGAGGGCCTCGGGCGTGGGGAGGGGGTGCGTGGCGGCGGCCGCGAGGCGGCGGTCGACCGCGTCGGGGACGGTGGCGTCGTCGACGGCGAGTCGGCCCCGGAGGAGCAGCGCGTCGTCGGTGGCCCCCTCGTCGAGGGCCTGGACCAGCAGGCGGAGTCGGGTGTCGTTCATCAGAATCCCCAGGCAACAGGGGTGTGGACCACCACGTCGCGCTCGTGCGCGAGGGTGCGTCGGATGCGTCTGCGGCGCCGGTCGAGGGTCAGCGGGCCGACCTTGTCTTCACCGTCGGCGCGGCAGCAGAAGGCGGTGGCGATGGCGAAGTCCTCGGCGCGTCCCTTGGCGGACACCCAGACCCCGCGGTCGTCGAGCAGGTCGAGCCCGGCCTTGCCGGCGCTTCCGTAGTGGATGTGCCGCGAGCAGTGGATGAGTCCAGCGCCGCGGATGGCGTCTTGGGTGGCCCGCATGTAGGCCTCCCGGAGGGGGCCGAGGGCCCGGATGCAGGCCAGCTTGTCGGGGGGCGTGAGCCGGCGGTAGAGCTGCACGATCTTCGTCTCGTCGCCGAGCAGGCGCCAGTCGGTGGCGCCTGCGGTGTCGAGCACGCCGAGGAGCCAGGCGCGGTCGATGGACTGCCCCAGGAGCTGCTCCCAGGCGGCGTGCTCGGTAGGGTCGGCCGCCCCGAGGACGTGCTTCACGAGGTGCAGGTCGGCGTTGAAGAGCTGGCGGAAGCCGGTGATCTGCCACTCGACGGCGTCGTGGTCCGGCTGCACGCCGAAGCGAGCGCTCAGGTCGAGCGCGCCGTCGATCACGGGCGCCTCGGTGACGGGCCTGCACAGGGCCTCGATCAGCTGCGGACGCAGGGCCTTGGGCCACTCGGACAGACGGATGTCGTCGAAGGGCGTCAGGTGCCGGCGCCGGACCTCGAGGCGCGAGCCGTCGGCGGTGCGGAAGACGGCGACGATCGCATCAGGACCGCCCACACGCCAGGCGACGCTCGGGTTGGCTCTCTCGAAGACGAGTCCACGCTGCCACGCGGTCATTGGGCACCTCCACGGGCCTTGCTCGCGGCACGGAGTGCGAGGAAGTCCAGGGCGTCGGCGAGCCGCAGGGCCTCGAGGTCGAGCGCGTCGGGGGTGAAGGCGGGCCGCACCAAGCGCTGGCGGCCGAGCTCGCAGGCCCAGGCGCCGCGGCCCGCAAACTTGGCGACGCTGCCCTTGGCGATCTTCACGACCTCGGCGACCACCGCCGGCTTCTCTTCCTCGAGCTTGGCGAGTCGCCAGGTCAGGATGTTCTTGGTGATGGCGGGGCGCGTGGTGCCGATGCTCTTCTTCTTTCCGATACTGTGGAGATCGGCGGGGGCCTTGGTGCCCATCAGCTCCACCGCCTGCTCCTCGCTCGCGTCGATCACGGGCGGGAGCCAGCGCTCCAGGCGCCCCAGCATCACCCGGTCATCGGGGGAGTCGGCCGCGGCGACGTCGACGCTCAGGCCCCGTGGTGGCGGGTCTGCCGCCTCGTCATCGGGCCGCGGGTGCTGGATGATCTCGCTCTCGGTCTTCCCGCCACGGTGCGTGTCGGTGCAGTGATTGACCACGATGGCCTTGAGCCACGTGAAGGCCTCGCCGGGGGTCGAGCCGCTGTACTGTTCGGCCCGCTGGCTGACCTTCGTCCAGCACTCCTGGAGCACGTCCTCCACGTCGACGTAGAAGCGGGCCTTCTGGCCCTCGAGCTGCAGGTTGGCGATGGACATCAGGCGCGCTCTCTGACCGCGCATGAGGTGACCCAGGGCCTGAGCCTCCTCAAACTTCAGTCGGTCTCGGCGGCGCAGGTCGAGGGGCCCGTCCTCGGCGTGCAGCGCCTTCAGCGCCGTCACGGCGGCGGCGAGGTCGCGCAGATGGTCGTGCACGGTGGGCTTGCTCATCGGTGCCTCTCGCGAGACGCCGAAGATAGCCCACGCGACGCCACAGCTCAGCCCCTCTGGGACGACCGCATGACCGGCGCTGGAGACGCTCCGCAGCACGCGGCTAGGCCTCGCCCTCGAGGGCACGCTGCACGGCCTCCTGCTCCTCGCGCAGGGTGGCCGCCCGCTCGGGGCAGCCTGCAGCGTGGTGCATGGCCACCCAGCAGTCGCGCGCGACGAGCTGGGAGCCGACGAAGGCCACGGCGTCGGGGTCGTCCCGGTGCTCCGCGGCGAGGAGCACGACGGGCAGCGGGGCGAGCAGGGGAAGGTCCCGCGTGCTGCTGCGCAGGGCGGGCAGCGGGGGGCAGCTGAGCTCGAACACGGTGGACTCCGGGGAGGACGCGGGGCTCACCCGAGGCGTTCCGCCAGATCTCAGCCGGACGTCTCGGGGTGTGCTGAAGTGGACGGGTGCCGCTCGCGCTTGCGGACACAGCGTCCTGGACATCCCTGAAGATCGTTGTACGAAGCAATCTTTTGGCGAGGCCGTCACGGGTTGATCTGCGCGACCCATTTGTGCGCTCGGGGCGCGCGGACGCGATACCC
>PKDJ01000313.1 GCA_002862545.1 Pseudomonadota bacterium | reverse complement strand
CTCAGTCGCGATCCTGGCGCCAGAGCGGGGCGCCGAGCGAGCCAAAATTTTTGAGGACCATGTCAATGGCGGCCTTGAATACATCGACGGTCTTGTCAGCGACGATCAAACGGACCTCGGTGTGATTGCGAGCGTCATCAAGGCTGAGCATGCGCCCGAACAGGCGCAAGAAGAGGTCTTGGATCTCCTTAGCCAGAGGCTGTAGCTATCCTTCGTCGGTCGAGTCGTGGTGGGTTCACCTGACGCCGAGGGCCTCCCCTACGCCGGGGCCTTGATGAGAGTCCGAATGATGGATGGCCTTTCCCGCTTCGGCAGGATTGCTCCCAAAGCACCTGGCGTGCGGAAGCAGATTGACGTTCCCATCAGGATGACGACGGGCGTGAAGATCGTCCACCCAACCGAGCCGGCCGACCACCCACGAGACAGGCGTTCATCCTCGATTGAGCCATTGTAGTGGGCGTTAAGTTGTGCGGTACACGATCGAGTAAGAACCTACACAAAAGTACCGGTCACACATTGAACCGGAAGTGCATCACATCCCCATCCTGCACCACGTACTCCTTCCCCTCGACCCGCAGCTTCCCAGCCGCCTTCATCCCAGCCTCGCTGCCGTACTCCTGCAGGTCCGGAATCGTGTAGACCTCGGCCCGGATGAACCCGCGCTCGAAGTCGGAGTGGATCACGCCAGCGGCCTGGGGGGCGGTGGCTCCGACCTTCACCGTCCACGCCCGAATCTCCTTCGGGCCGGCCGTGAAGTAGGTCTGCAGGCCGAGCAGGCCGTAGGTGGCGCGGGCGAGCACCGCGAGGCCCGGCTCCTCGAGGCCGAGGTCGGCGAGGAACTCGGCGCGGTCTTCCTCGTCGAGCTCTGAGATCTCGGACTCGGCGCGGGCGCACAGCACCACCACACCGGCACCCTGCTCCAGGGCGTGCGCGCGGACCTTCGCCACGTGGGCATTGTCGCCCTCGCCGATGCCGTCCTCGTCGATGTTGCAGACGTAGAGCACCGGCTTGGCCGTGATCATCTGCGCGTGGCGGAGCTGCTCGCGCTCCTCCTCCGTCCAGTCACCGGCGCGCAGGGGCTGGCCCGCCTCGAGCACCGCTACCATCTTCTCGGCGAGGGCGAAGTGCCCCTTCGCCTCCTTGTTGCCGGACTTGGCGACCTTCTCCCACTTCGACTTGCGCCGCTCGGCGGACTCGAGGTCGGCGAAGATCAGCTCGAGGCCGATGGTCTCGATGTCGCGCAGCGGGTCGACCGTGCCGTCGACGTGGGTGATGTCGGCGTCGTCGAAGCAGCGCACCACCTGCAGGATGGCGTCGACGCTGCGGATGTGACCGAGGAACTGGTTGCCCAGGCCCTCGCCCTTGCTCGCGCCGCGCACGAGGCCGGCGATGTCGACGATCTCGACCGCGGCCGGGATGATCTTCTTGGTCTCGATCTGCCCGTTGATCTGACCGAGGCGCGGGTCGGGCACCTCGACGATGCCGACGTTCGGCTCGATCGTGCAGAACGGGTAGTTCGCGCTGTCGGCGCCAGCGGCGGTGAGCGCGTTGAACAGAGTGGACTTGCCGACGTTGGGAAGTCCGACGATGCCTGCCTGCAGGGCCATGTGTGCCTCCGGGCGCGCGAGGTACCGCGCTCGGGGCCGCGCGTCACTCTCCGAGGCACTGCCTCAGGCCCAGTCGGTCTCTCCTGCCCCCGTGAACCACAGCCGGACGAGGGTGCGGCCCGCCCGATGCGCCCACGTCCCCACCGGCGACAGCTCGTCATCCTGCAGCGCGCACAGCGCGTCGAGGACCGCGTGCAGACGCTCGTCGGTGAACGAGGTGCGGTCGAAGCGGTACTCCAGCCCGTGGCGGCCGCCCGCGATCAGCGCCGCCGAGGGCATCTCCCCGGCGAACTGCAGGCCGGTGGCCCCCCGCGCGGCCAGCGAGGCGACCACGTGCACGTCGATGGCGGCATCCCGCGGGCTGCGCTGGCGGGCCTCCACCACCTCGAGGCGGTCGCGATCGACGACCGCATCCCGCCACCGCGCGAGGCAGCGGTGCGGCCCCGCGTGCCAGGTCGGGTCGAGCACCGGCGCCCGATCCGCCAGCCCCTCCGGCACCGTCGCCACCACCCGGTGCGGCCCGCCCGGACCCGGCACCGGCTTGCCCGACCAGGACGGCGTCCACTCGCCCCCCCACCAGCGGGAGGGCCCTCCCGCCAGCTCGGCCGCCTCGGCCCAGTCCTGGAGCACCTCCTCGTCGCCCTGCGCCTGGTGCTCCACGACCCAGCCCTCGGGCGGACACCAGCCTGCGGCCCGCCCCTCGGGCAGCGCGGGCCCCGCGACGGACGCGAAGTAGACGCGCGCCAGGAGCATGTCCGGCCCGTCGACCCAGTGCAGATCGGGCGCCAGCGGGGTCGGCCCGTCCGCCAGGTCGTGGACCGCTGCCGCCACCGCCGCCAGGACCGGCTCCCGCAGATCGACCGGATCCCCCCGGACGGCGATCTCGGCACCGGCACGCCCGGTGGTCCGGTGGACGATGGCCGCCACCCGGTCCGGTCCGCTGTCGGCGTGCAGCACCAGGCCCGCCGGCAGGTGCGCCCGCACCGCGGCCGCCACCGCCTCGAGGGCCGGGTCGGTCACCTCGGGACGGGCCAGATCGGGCTGCACCGGCGTGCCATCAGCCAGGCAGGCCTGCTCGGCCACGAGATCGCCCACCCGCAGTGTGTCGGCCGACAGCCAGCCCCGGTCCCAGGCCGCCTGGCGCCCGTCACTCCAGCCCACGACCAGGGCCCACTCGCCCGACAGCGCCGCCCGGAGTGCGGGCCAGCGGTCACGGAGACTCGGGAGTGCACAGCGGATGGCCCACGCCTCGTCGCCCCAGGGCTCGATCACCTCGGCCTGGGGCGGTCCCTCCAGCACGTCGTCCACGGGCCCCCACAGCGCCTCCAGCGCATCGAGCGTCGGCGCCCACAGGTGCAGCACGGGGCGGTGACTGCCCAGGGCGGCCTGAGTCTGGAGCGCATGCAGGGGATGGTCGGGGCGCAGCCACATCGGTGAGTCCAGGAGCGGGGCGCAGGATATCAAGCCGCATGCTGCAGCTCCTCTTCCTCCTCGCCGCCTGTGGCGGGGCCGACGACGACAAGGACGACACCGGTGACACCGCCGCCGCGGTGACCGGCCCGACCACGCCGTCCGTGCTCGACGCCCAGGTCACCTGCCCCGACGCGCTGACCTGGTCGTTCGTGCTGACCACCGACCTGTCGATCAGCGATGCGGTGATCAACGTCTGGGAGGTGCTCCCCGAGGCCCGCGGCTGGGACGAGCAGCACCCCCTCGTCACCCCGCCGGTCGCCGGCGAGTCCGGCGACACCGTCACCTGGACCCTCGAGGCCGACCGCGTCTACGACCCCAGCTACGCCACCGTGTTCCAGTGTGGCGTGCACGACACCTCGGCCGACATGGTCTATGTCGCGCGGATCTACGACGACTTCAGCGTGTACACCGACTGCGTGGCCTGGGGAGGTCCCCGCGTGTCGGAGGTGCTGGCGGCACCGCTCGGCGGGGGTGACGTGACCTCCTACGCCGACGTGGACCGCCCGGAGGAGATCTCCCCGGAGCAGTGCCGCGTCCTCTGACCGGAGCCCTCGTGTCCGACCCCGTCGACTTCTACGCCGCCTTCGCCGACCTCACGCCCGCGCAGCGCGCCGCGTGGTCCGACCTGCAGGCGGTGATGGCCGAGCTCGGCCCCACCCTCGACGCAGCCTGGCTCGCGGGGACCTTCCCCCTCGAGGCCATTCCGCCCCTCGGGGCCTTCGTGCAGGAGCACCTCGGCCCCTACAGCTGGCCCCCCGCCGACCCGTGGCTCATGGGCCTCGTCAAGCTGGAGCTGGGCCGCACCGACCCCTCCATGGCCAGCTTCTTTGCCGTGCACTGGGGCCTCACCATGTCGTGCATCGCCGCCTTCGGCAGCGACGACCAGCGCGCCCAGTGGCTGCCCCGGATGTCGCGCTTCGAAGCCATCGGGAGCTTCGCGCTCTCGGAGCCCCTCGTCGGCAGCGACGCGGCCCGCGGCCTGCGCTGCACCGCCACACCGACCGACGGCGGGTGGGAGCTCTCGGGCCAGAAGAAGTGGGCCGGCAATGCCACCCTCGCCGACGTGCTCGTGATCCTGGCCCGCGGTCCCGAGGGCGAGGTCCTCGGCTTCCTGCTCGAGCCCGGCACCCCGGGCCTGCACATCAGCCGCATCGAGGACAAGATCGCCAAGCGCTCGGTAGAGAACGTGGTGATCACCCTCGACCGCTGCGTGATTCCCGAGGCCGCCCGCCTGCCGGGCCTGCACCACTTCAAGCAGGTCGCTGCCACCCTCGGCGTCGGCCGCTTCGCCGTCGCCTGGGAGGCCACCGGCATCGCCATGGGCGCCTACGAGGCGGCCCTGCGCTACACCCGCTCCCGCGAGCAGTTCGGCAGGCCGATCGCCGGGTTCCAGCTCGTGCAGGACAAGCTCGTCCGGATGCTCTCCGAGATCACGGCGATGCAGTGCCTGCTGGCGCAGCTGACGCGGCTCGCCGCGGAGGGGAAGCTCGACGCCTCTCGGGCCGCCCTCGCCAAGCTGACCTGTGCAGGCGGCATGCGGCGCGTCGTCGCCCTCGCCCGCGAGGTGCTGGGCGGCAACGGCATCCTCGTCGAGCACGGCGTCGCCAAGCTCTTCGCCGACGCCGAGGCCGTCTACTCCTACGAGGGCACCCAGGAGATGAACACCCTCATCGTCGGTCGGGCCATCACAGGCATCGCCGCCTTCGTGTGATGGCCCGCAGCGCGACTCAGCCGCGGGCGAAGCCGCCGGAGGCCGTGGTCGTGCAGGGGGCGATCAGGCCACCCTCGGCAATGTACGCCTCGCAGTCCGCACCCTCGCAGGTGATGTCAGCGGTCATGCTGACCGTGCCGGTCTCGGCGTCCGTGAAGGAGCCCGTGATCTGGCCGATCGTGGTGTAGACCGCGTCGGGGTCGCCCTCGGTCGTGGAGCCCTCGGGCCACGCCTCTTGATCGATGACGATCTCGACGCTGCAGCTGAAGTCCATGCCCGTCAGCGTGCACGCGATGGGGTCGTCGGTCCAGATCTCGTTGTCGAGCGTGTAGCCGTCGTCGGTGACCACGAGGTCCCACATCGTGGCATCGACGATCGACGCGGGGAAGGTCTCCGAGAAGCCACACTCGTCGACCTCGTACGTGGTGCCATTCCAGCTCCACTCACCGGCCTCGGGCGCGAAGGCCGCGTCCTCTGCCGCCGCCGTGTCGCCGTCCTTGTCGCCGCCGCAGGCCGTGACCAGCAGCGCGAGGGCCATCGTGAGAACTGTACGCATCTCTCCACCTCTTTCTCGTTGGGGGGCGCGCATCCTATACAGTTCGGCGTCAGGAATCTCCCGGTTTCGACCGCGCCCCGAGCGCTACCGACGACTTCCCTGGTTCACGCACCACAATCAAAGCTAGAGGCTGAGCACGCGTCGTGACGCTGTGATGTCGCAGCGAGGTGCCAAAGCTCACTACCGACCCTTGCTTCTCCACCAGGCCAAGAGGCGGATCGGCCCGTCGACCGCGCGAATCTCCTCCGGGTAGCCGTCGTCCAAGACTCACTCTCGT
>PKDJ01000197.1 GCA_002862545.1 Pseudomonadota bacterium | reverse complement strand
GTGACGTCGTTCTCCGCGACGGAGGTGAAGCCGAACGCGCTCATCGCGCCCGGGCTGCCCGTCGAGTTCGCGTTCGCCGTGCAGTAGTTGCTGCCGATCGGGCCGGCGGAGACGCCGATGCCGGTCACGGTCAGGTCGTAGTTGTTGCATCCGCCGGCGTCGAACATGTCGACCTCGAGGATGAGGCTCTGGGAAGCTCCCGTCGTATTGGTGTAGGTGATGGACTCGTCGTCCGAGGCCGAGAAGCCCACGGCGAGCGCGCCGGTCCCTGTGCCCTGCCCCACGACATTGGTGTCGCAGGCCACGAGCGGATCCCAGAGGTAGAGGTCCATGTCGCCGTTCGCGTTCGCGAACACGATCGACGCGTCCAGGGTGCCGCCGTTGGCGACCGTCACCGAGAAGTAGTCGTTGTCCGCCTCGAAGACCGCGAGGCCGAGGTAGAAGCCGTCGCTCAGCGCCGCGGCGCCCGCGCAGTCGTCGTTGTCCTCGAAGCTGTCGTCGGGGAGCGAGCCGCAGCCAGGCGTGCCGCCGCCGCTCTCCGTCAGCAGGACCGTGCCCGACCCGGAGAGCGCGTTGTAGCCGCCGACCCGGATGAGGAGGGTGGTGCCGCTCGAGAGGCCCGTCGCGGTCGCGGTGCTCTGGCGAGCGCAGGCGTCGTCGTTGCACGCGAGGGACGTCAGGCTGCCGCAGCTGCCGCTGAAGATCTGGACCGCGGTGTCGTAGCCCGAGCCGCAGGTCGTGACGGTGACGTCCGAGCCGGCGAGCGCGGTGGTGTAGCTGTACCAGATGTCCGAGCCGCCGCTGCCCGCGCAGGGCCAGGCGGGAGCGCTCGAGGTGGCGGAGCTGGTGTCGAAGGGCTGGGACACGCCGTCGACGAGCGGGACGGCGCCCGCGCACTCGTCGGCGCCGGGCCCGCCGCCGCCGACCGGAGTCGAGGTGAGGGTGACGGTCCCCGTACCGACCGAGCCCTGGTACCCGCCGATCCGGATGAAGAGGTCGGTGCCCGCGGGAACACTGCTCGCCGCTGCGAGGCTGGTGAAGCCCGCGCAGCCGGCCCCATCGTCGTTGCAGGCCACGGGGACGAGGCTCGCGCAGCCGCCGGAGAAGATCTGGATGGCGGTGTCGTACGTCGCGTCGTTGCAGGTCGAGACCTCGATGTCCTCGACCCCGCTCGTCGTGTACGAGAACCAGACGTCGGCCGCGCCGCCGCTGGCGCAGGGCCAGGCGGGACCGCTCGGCGTCGCCGAGGTCGTCTCGAACGCGGTCGGAGCGCCCGGGGCGAGGGCGAGCGCGCCCGCGCAGTCGTCGTTCGTGGCCGGCGGGCCACCACCACCTGGCCCTCCGAGCGCGGGGCGGTAGAACTCCAGGGTGCAGCGCATGCGGCGCGCCTGCTCCTCCGTGAAGTTCGTCATGCAGGCGTCCGGGCTGTAGTTCATGTAGTTCCGGACCGGGTCGCTGCTGCCGCAGCTGGAGGAGCTGTTCGGGCAGTTGTACTCGGGGGCCGACTCGGCGTTCGTGTCGCAGATCCGGTCGCCCGACGAGTAGCAGCTGCCTCCCCCGCAGCCGCCGTTGAACGTGTGGTACAGCCCGAGGAAGTGCCCGACCTCGTGCACGCAGGTCCGGCCCTGGTTGTAGGTCGAGGTGGGGGCGTTCCGGCCCACGGTCGAGTTCAGGAGGACCACGCGGTCGCTCGCCGAGCCGACGGAGCTCCCGCCCGTCTGGGGCAGGAAGGGCACGTAGCCGAGGATGCCGCTCGAGCCGCTGGGGGCGCCCATCGTGTAGATGTTCATGTACACGTCCGGGTTCCAGGCGATGCTGTTCCAGTAGCTCCCGCCGTCGCTGTACCAGGTGCTGTTGTTGTAGCGGTTGATGCCCGAGGTCGGCTGACCGTTGGGGTCGGTGTCGGCCAGCGTGAACCGGATCTTGGTGTTGGTGCCCTGGGCGCCAGGGGTCCCCGCGAGGGCCAGGAAGTCCTCGTTGAGGATGTCCATCTGGCTGTTGATGCGGCTGTCGGGCACGTTCCCCGAGCCGTTGGACTGCCGGATGATGTGCCAGACGACCGGGATCTCGATGACGTCGAGGTTGGCGGGCGAGTACGCGGCCGTCGGGTTGGTCGAGTTCGCGCTGCAGTCGCTCGGGGGGAGCGCGCGGGCCATGGCGTCGTCCACGGTCGGCGTGAGGCAGCGGACGTAGCCGTGGGGGCCCGGGATCGCGCCGGCCAGGCTGGGGACCCCGGGGGCGGGGGTGCTGTTCTGAGCGGCTGCGGGGAGAGCGAGGAGCGCCGCGGCGGCGGCGGCCCAGGTCGAACGTGCACGCATGAGTGGATGGGGGAGGCGGCCGAGGAGCGGCCTGGATCGCGAGGAGAGAGAGAAGAGCGCGTCTCGAGGGTCGTCGCGCCGCCGCGACGGCGCGCGGCGGGGCGTGGACGCGAGACTGCGCATCAGCCGACGACCCGGGCGTCGATCCGCTCCGGGGCTTCGATGGCGACCGATCCGAGGAGTGGGTGAGCCTGGATGGATCGATCCTGGGGTAGGGCTGACGGAGCTCTGTCCATCCCCGGGACGGACGACACTTGTGCGAAGTTCCAAGTGTCGATGAATACGTTCGGACCGACTCGAGGTCGCGCGCGCCGGTTGGTGCCCCTCGGCACCGCATGGGAGGCCCTGCTTTCGCCGCGATGCCTCGCCTGCACCCAACCCCGGCCTCGTCCGGACTCGCGCCAGCCGTTTCCCGACAGCGGCGCCAAGAACTCGCAAACAGCGCGCAGGACCGCCGCGCTCCTCCTCGGGTCGGGCGCCACCGCCTCGAGGCTGGAGACGCCGGGGGCGGGACCATTCACGACCGCGGTCCGAGGAGCCCCCCGCTCGAGTCCGGCGGGGCCCTCCTCACTGGCGACGGCGCGCGCTGGCGAGGGGGCTGTGCCTCGTGGCGGTCAGGTCATCACTCGTTCTGGCAACGCCAGCCCGGCCGGCTCATCGGAACGTGACGCTCACCGCGTCGGTGAAGTTGGAGGTCACCGTCGGGTTCACGTCGCGGTACCAGGCCTGGAAGTTCCAGGTCTCGCCGGGGAGCGCCTGGACGAGGCTTGAGGGCGTCGGGATCGCCGAGAGGTCGATCGGGAAGAGGATCGAGCCGGTGGGTCCGGAGGAGGTGATCTGACCGGGCTGGACGTAGCGGCCGACGAGCCCGAGGACGCAGATGGCTCCCTGGCTGCTGGGAACCGGGAACGCATAGCCCTGCGTCTGCGAGGTGAAGAACATCGCGAAGGTGTTCCGGGGGAGACCGCGCGTCGCGAGCGTCACGTCGTCGAGCAGCAGGAGGTCCGAGCCCAGAGCGAGGATCTCGGCGGGCTCGCCCGTGGAGTTCGGCCTCGCCGGTGAGCAATAGGTGGTGCCGATGTTCTCGCACGCATCGAACGCGCCGTTCGCGTTCAGATCGAAGGAGGTGTCTGCAGCCAGGTCGCAGGAGTCGAGGATCCCGTTGCCGTTGCAGTCCGTCGCCGTGCCGTTCGTCAAATCGACGCTGTCGGGGATGCCGTTGCCGTTGCAGTCAGGGGATCCGAGGTTCTCGTACCAGGCGATCTTGTCGTCGCCGCTGGAGGCCGAGAGGACGTCCGCGTCGCCGTCCCCGTCCAGGTCCGTGGCGTACACGGACAGGGCGACGCTCGCGGACGTCGTGATGACCTGGGTCGGACCGAAGAGGCCGCCTCCGAGGTTCTCGTACCAGGCGATCTTGTCGTCGCCGTACGAGGCCGAGAGGACGTCGGCGTCGCCGTCCCCGTCCAGGTCCGTGGCATACACGGACCAGGCGTCGGCCGCGGAGTTCGAGATCACCTGTTCGGCGCCGAAGAGGCCTGCGCCCTGATTCTCGTACCAGGCGATCTGGTCGTCGAAGGCGGAAGCCGAGAGGACGTCGGCGTCGCCGTCCCCGTCCAGGTCCGTGGCGAACACGGATTGTGCGAAGATCGTGGTGATCGTGATCGCCTGCTGCGGACCGAAGGACCCGCCGCCGAGGTTCTCGTACCAGGCGATCTTCAGGTCGAAGAAGGAGGCCGAGAGGACGTCGGCGTCGCCGTCCCCGTCCAAATCCGTGGCGTACACGGAGCGGGCGCCATCTGCGGCGGTCGTGATGACCTGGCCCGGGCCGAAGGATCCGCCGCCGAGGTTCTCGTACCAGGCGATCTCGTCGTCGAGCTCGGAAGCCGAGAGGACGTCGGCGTCGCCGTCCCCGTCCAGGTCCGTGGCGTACACGGAGCGGGCACCATCTGCGGCGGTCGTGATGACCCGGCTCGGGCCGAAGGATCCGCCGCCGAGGTTCTCGTACCAGGCGATCTTGTCGTCGAACAAGGAGGCCGAGAGGACGTCTGCGTCGCCGTCCCCGTCCAGGTCCGTGGCGTACACGGACCAGGCGCCGTCGGCCGCGGTCGAGATCACCTGCTGGGGGCCGAACGAGCCGCCACCGAGGTTCTCGTACCAGGCGATCTTGTCGTCGAGGTAGGAGGCCGAGAGGACGTCGGCGTCGCCGTCTCCGTCCAGGTCCGTGGCGTACACGGACGCGGCGTAGTCCGCGGAGGTCGTGATCGCCTGGCTCGGGCCGAACGACTGCGCGGAGGCCGGCTGCAGCAGCAGGAGCACGGAGGCCGGGTGGAGGAGGAGGGCGGAGCGCAGGAGCGAACGTCTCATGCACAACCTCCTATTAAGGCTTCGCGGAGGCGTCAAGTCGCCCGGAGTTCGCCGCTCGGTGGCGGCCCCGGGGCGTGGGCGAATCCGAGACGAGCTCTGATCCGGGGCCGGCGAGCGGTGTTGCGCTGCCCACGAGGCGGCCTCGATCCAGGCGAGCGTCCAGGCAACGCCGAACAGGTGACGATCGACGCGAGGTCGCGTGCGCCGGGAGGTGTTCCTCGGCACTGCATCGGAGACCGTCCGTTCGCCGTGAGCCGTGGCGTCGTCGACGGGGCGAGGAGGAGAGGCGGATGCTCGCAGCGGAGACGCTGCGATCAAGGAGGGGGTCGGCGTGATGGAGGAGCGGGTCCGGTGTGACCCGATCGGGTCACCCCGCCCTCCGAGAGCCGGAGCCACCGACTCGTCGGCCTACAGCATCCCGATCCCTCACCTCCGGTTCCTCACGGGGCCTCGATCTGCCACGAGGCGAGCGCGCCCGATCCGTGCAGGTCGCGCTCGACGGCCGACGACCGGGTCGATCCAGGAGAAACGAACGAACCCCGTCGAGTCGCGGCGTGGATCGAGCCGCACGATCCGCCGGTGAGGAACTCCCACGACCTGGTCAGCGTGGGTGGGGTGGCTCGCGGAGCCGTCCTGGTACGGTCTTCCAGGCCATGCTCCGATCCAGGTCCTGCCGCCCACTTCAGCTCGCTGCCATGCGCGCTCTCGCGACGAACGTCCTCGGCGTGGGCGCGTTCATCGGCCTGCTCCCCTCTGCGGCGTCGGCGCAGGGGCTGCCCGCGGCCGAGGCGTCGGGTGAGAACCTCCTGCCGAACCCGTCCTTCGAGGAGACGACGGCGTGCGGCGCCCGCACTTCCACACGATGGCGATGTACGCCGGCGGGCTGGAGCCCTTCGTGGGGCAGCTGGAGCGCACGGCGCCCAGCCTGCGCCACGGCGGTCGCAGCGTCCCCGTGGTGGACGCCATCGCGACGGCC